>DATEXZ010000118.1:0-2359 GCA_035256445.1 Methanoregula sp. | reverse complement strand
CTTCCTCCATGGTCGGTCCGGTCAAGGGAAGATATGAACCGTATTCTTGATGCGCAGCTCACCAGACTTGACACCGATCACATCGATTATTACCTGCTCCATAGTTTATCCGCTTCAAGCTGGGAGAAGATGAGAAATCTTGGTGTCAGGGAATTCCTCGATTCGGCAAAAAGGGACGGGAAAATTAACAATGCCGGCTTCTCCTTCCACGGTGATACTGGATCCTTTAAAGAGATCGTAGATGCGTATTCCTGGGAATTCTGCCAGATCCAGTATAATTACCTTGATGAGCACAACCAGGCGGGAACCGAGGGGCTCAGGTATGCCGCCGAAAAACACCTTGCAGTTATGATTATGGAACCCATCCGTGGCGGCAATCTTGCCGGGCAGATTCCCCCGGAAGTTAAAAAGATCTGGGAGGAATCAGCGGTCAAACGATCACCGGCTGAATGGGCGCTGCGATGGGTATGGAACCACCCTGAGGTCACCGTTGTGCTCTCCGGCATGAATGACGAATTGCATATCGATGAAAATCTCCGAGTGGCCGAAGACGCCCTTCCCAATTCGCTCTCTCCTGACGAGCTCGCGATCATCGCAAGGGTCAGCGATACGTACCGCCGTCTCATGAAGGTTGGCTGCACTGGATGCGGCTATTGCATGCCCTGCCCGGCGGGTGTGGATATTCCCGGTTGTTTTTCACTGTATAATGCCCATCATCTTTTTCCCGGTGACCGGAGTGCAAAATTCCAGTATTTCGGGCGTCACGGCGGATTGCTCTCAGCTGTTTCCTATGCGGGTTTGTGCCGGGAATGCGGAAAGTGCAAAACGAACTGCCCCCAGCACATCCTCATCCCTGAACGGCTCAGGGAAGTGTCAAAAGAGATGGAGGGTATGATGAGGGTGGTTGTTCCTGTCCTCAAAGGGGGACTCTGGTGCATGGATCAGTTCGGGCATATCAGGCGCAGGTTTGCATTCAGATAGAACCCCGTTTCCCCCGCCCACCATCTGCAATATTTGCTTGTGACTGCCTGACACGGGATCTTCAGGAAAAAAATCGGGGATTATGGTACCTCACTCTTTTTCGACCCGCGGGGCGGTGAAATCTCCCGTACTGATTTCATCAGGAAGAACCCGACAATGCCGAAGGTAATGATCGGTGATACCCAGAAGGGTATGTGTATACCGAAGCTGTCCATGATCATGATAATTCCCAAAAAGAAGATGGAGTACATTGCCCCGTTCTTAAGATACAGGTATTTCTTAATATTGTCGACGTTCCGTAAGGTCAGTTCACGGACCACGAACGCCCCGATGCCATTACCGATCAGGATGAGGGGGACTGCCATGGTAAATGCGAACGCACCGATGACCCCGTCAATGGAGAACGTGGCATCAATAACTTCGAGGTAAAAGATTTTGCTGATATCTGACATGTCTGATGAGTGGAGCATCTTTGCCTCAGCCAGTTCTGCATTCTGCCGGAAACCATGGACGATAAAAAAGGCTGTGGAACCGACAACAGCCCCAAACGCCATGAGCGGGTGCCTGTCCAGGGCAAACCAGACAAGCCCGGCGAGCAGAATGGAGACAATGGCAAAAAACCAGACCCCCTTGGTAGCTATGTAGCGCTCCCCTCTGAGACCAAAGTTTTTACCTTCCAGAAACAGCCAGTGGAGGAACAGGAAGAGCAGGAACGTCCCGCCCCCCATCAGAAGCATCGGGGCAGACTGCTCGATTGCTGCAAGAACAAGCGGATCACTTGAGAATGTTGCGGTAAATGCCCCGACCGGGCCAAGAGCTGGCGTGGACAACCAGACAATAAGCCAGGGAAGCAGACCCCGGATTGCAAAGACTGCGAACACCAGCCCCCATAGCAAAAACCAGTGTTTTGCGCGCTCGCTCATGGTCGAGAGCACTTCGGCATTGATGATGGCATTATCTATGCTTGTTATTGTCTCAAACAAAATGAGACCGCCAATAATAACAGCAATAGAAAAAAGATCCATATTTCGAGAAAATATTGTCCGTATTCATGTATAAATATGTCAGACCCGGGTCAGGAATGATCCACCAGGACAATCTCCCATAGACATGAGTGTGATCAGAAAAGCTCTATTGATTCCATCATACGAAGAATCAAAAAAAATCACTTTTGCAGTCAGGCATTCACCCGGGATACCCCGGGGGATATTATAAGGGTATACCGCAGTATGTAAATATATCAGAATCTTAATCTGCTGGAGTGGGTTGCTGTGATCTCGGTCCTCTACATTGACAACGATCAAATCCTCCTGGATGCCGGCAAGCGTTTCATCGAACGCGACGACGATATCCGGGTAGATACAGCCCCCTCGTTCAG
>DATEXZ010000117.1:0-4560 GCA_035256445.1 Methanoregula sp. | reverse complement strand
AGATTTTCTCTACCCGTCCTCTGCCTCTCTGAGGGCAAACGCCGGCTCACTTTTTGTGATGGAGCCGGCAATGTCATAGACCAAACTGACCCGATCTCATATCAACAATGCACGGTCCTCCCCTCGGCGTGGTGGGGAGTGGAAAAGTTCCTGGCCTGCCGATATTCAAAAGGGAGTTGGATTCAGAATTGAAGAAATATATCTTATAAATTTCACTTATCCTGTCTTGTGTGCGATCATCAAAAAAATGGGGAAATCTTTTATTTCTTTCGTTTTTGAACTCACTTTCGTAAGAGTTGCAACATTATCGAACTGAATGTTGGTGAATCCGGCTATTTTGAATATTTCTCTCAGATTCTCCCGAACAAACCCATTATGTACGGTCATCTCTGGTCCATGGGACTCTCCATTATCAGGATCCAGATCAGCAACAGCGATAGTACCGCCGGGATTCAGGAGTGAATAAAATATCTCTGCTGCCAGGGCGGTATCCATTACATGATGTAATGTCAGCGATACGATTATGATATCGAACCTGGGTAATTTTTGCAGATCGTTCCCAATGCTCCATTCAAGGGGTTCGATTGTGGTAATTGAGTCAGCATTGAGTTTTTTCTGGAGGAATGTAAGCATATCCTTTGACGAATCAACTGCGACAATCTTTTTGACGGAATGGTAAAATTCCAGTGCGATAAGTCCGGTACCGGTACCATAATCCAATAGTACTTCAGTTCCCCGAGGAGATGTCCGGTTCAGCATTGCTTGGGCAATTTTATGTGTCATGCTAAGACGGCCCGGTTCTTTATCCCACCTCATTAGAGCTTTTTCGAAGTCTTCAGACATTTATTTTCGATATAACTGAAGTATTCTGGAATATTTAAAAAAGAAGGTGTTGTCAACTCTTAATGGAGAATTACGACTGGTCCGAACCCTTTGCGTCGTATTATAGGTTCACCGATGGTTATGCATTTGCACGATCAACAGCGACGAGCATTCTGCGGAGCGGGTCGGGGCAGCCGCTGGCGCCGGAACATCACAACAAGCTGGGGGCGTCACGAAACAGAATACACTTCTGTGACGTCTGCACACCGACAGTCCACGAATGATCAAGGCGACATGCAACATCTCTGCCGCAAAACCACTACTATTTTCCACCAGACGTGGACGAGGGTCCGCTGGCAGTACTTCCCGCCCTGTGGTCTGATCTTACCTGACTGAACCTTACCCCCTTCACGGGTATCACTGAACCGGATTACCCATGGTGATCGGCGGATTATGTTCTCATTATCTGTGGCCGGATCGGATTCCTGTAAGAACCCCGGAGAGTTTAATGACGCAGATAGTTGGACGTACGATGTTCTGAACGAATGCCAGTATTACGCTCAAGGTAAGAATTTATTATTGTACGTGGTCTATGGATACATGCCAGGATAAAGAAAAAATTTCACCATTCCCGTTTTCCCGGTTGAAGTGAACGGGTTTTTTCCAGGAACATCAAGCATAAGGGATGAGGACTATGGTACGATGGCCAAGGGATCTTGGATTAGAGGTACGCATGATCATAACGCTGTTTTTACTTATGGTGATATATTTCGTCTTTATTGCGGTGCTTGCCTATATCGGCGTCGAAACACTTTTCCTCGTTGGTATCGTGGCCATCGTTCTCCTGCTCCAGTATTTTTTCTCGGACCGCATGGTCCTGTGGTCTATGGGTGCCCGTGTGGTCTCGGAACAGGAAGAACCACGACTCTATGAAACCCTGACACGCCTTTGTGCAATTGCAGGTATCTCCCGGCCGAAACTTGCCCTCGTAAATTCAGCGGTTCCCAACGCGTTTGCAACCGGGCGCAATCCCAAAAATTCTGTCATCGCGGTGACGACCAGCCTTGTCAGCTCGCTCGACCAGGATGAGCTCGAGGCCGTGATCGCCCACGAACTCAGCCATGTGAAGAACCGCGATGTCATGGTGATTACGCTTGCTGGTTTTTTGTCCACCGCAGCGTTTTTTATCTTCAGGAACTGGTTATTGTTCGGCGGTGGTGTGGGTACGGGTTCGGGCGGGAAGAGAAACGATAAGGCCGCTCTTCTCCTGATAATCCCGATCCTTGCAGCGGTCGTCTGGCTGATCAGTTTTCTCCTCATTAAGGCCCTTTCCCGGTACCGGGAATTCGCCGCAGACAAGGGATCAGCAATACTCACCGGCAATCCCTCCCATCTCGCATCGGCACTTATGAAGATCAGCGGACAGATGGCACGTGTCCCAACCACGGATCTCAGAAAAGTGGAGGGCATGAATGCTTTTTTCATTATTCCGGCAATTTCGGGATCTTCGATTTTCAACCTTCTCTCCACGCACCCGACGTTAGAGCAGCGGATTGCGGCTCTTGAGCGGATTTCCCGGGAGATGACGGGATAATGGCATTGAAGGATGCCCTGGATGCTCTGTTCGGGAAAACCCGCCTTCCCAAGGCAACAGTTGACAATCTCTTCTCGATATCTGCCGCCAGTATTACGATGCAGAGCGAGCTGAACCTGAAAGCATCCTCAACCGCAGGACTCTGTTTCAAACCCATCGAGTCCTCACAGTATGACGCTGCCAGGACCGAGATCGAAGAATTGCTCAGGATCAGCAGCAAAGAAACCGGAAGCACCTACCGGATTACGACCGATGAATACCGCTTTACCTGGGTGATACTGGAGGATCCCGATTTTGAGGACCTGGTCGTGGGGACTCACCTTGTCAGCCAGACCCTTATTGAACGGGGTTTTGGTTCCTATCTTCTCTGCGCTGTCTTCCGGTTTGAGAATGCAAAACCCGTGTACTGGATATTCAACTTCAAGCAGGGACGGTATTATCCCTTTGTTCCCGCTCCCGATAAGACGCGTGACAATGCTGTTGAATTCAGGATGCGGTCCCTGCTGGAACGGGAACTCCCGGTTGAAAAAGATATGGGGATGTGGTATCCCCTCTGGGGAATACCGCTCTAATTTCTCCGGCTGCTGCCCCATGTTATGCAGTGCACGATAGCGAGGGTTTGTTCCTTTCAGCCTTTGAAAATTCCTGTACCCTTGAAAACATCCCGTGCTTCTTTCAGGGTCATATCCGAGGGAGGAACAATAATATCGGATTCTACGAGTTCCTTGTCATCAAGTGCCTTCCCTTTGCTCTTTATCGTGCTTATGAGTTTTGCCAGGCTTTTTTTATACCCCTCCTCATCTCCTTTCTGCACGTAATCGACGATGGCATTGTCGATTTTATTCAGGTCATCAAAAAGACTGCTTTTGACGTTATACTGTCCTTCCCCCATGATTCGTATGATCATGTGCGTTCCTCCGCTTTGAGTCTTGCAAGTTCGGATTCAACGTTGCTTTTCTGGCTGACTTTTGCCAGCTCACGGTCGATGTCGTCCCCGCTGCGGGTGATATCCTCGAGCGTCCCCTGCTCAATGAGTTCGTCCAGCGCAGCGGATCGGGCTTTCATCTCATCGGTCTTGCTCTCGGCACGCTCTATCGAGGTCCCGATATCTGCCATCTCTTCACTTATCCCGGAGACCGATTCACTGATCTTGACCTGTGCTTCGGCAGCGGAATACTGCGCCTTTATCGTTTCCTTTTTCGTCCTGAAAACTTCAACTTTCGTGGAAAGTCGTTGTTCGGCGGCAACCAGCTTCGCCTGCTCCGTTTCGAGGCTGGCGATCTGCTGGTCAAGACCCCCTATCTGCGAGGTAATGCCATTTTTCCGCTCGAGCGCGAGCCGGGCGAGATCTTCTCTGTTTGCTTTGACCGCGTCGCGTGCCTGGCTGTCAAGGTTCTGGATGTTTAAGAGCAGTTTCTCTTTTTGCAGCTGCAGCCGTTTTTTGGAGGTTGCAACTTCTGCCACGCCACGTTTCACATTCTGGAGCAGGTCGAGCTGCTTTTCATACGAATAATCGAGCGTTTCGCGGGGATCTTCCGCTGCATTGATTAATTTGCTCATTTTTGCCTTGATTACAGTTCCCAAACGGTTCAAAAGACCCATGTTGTTTCTCTCCTTTACCCTCTTCACATACCTGCGATTACCTTTTAGTAACTAGCGAGATGATGATATACTTTTGCCTGCTTATAAAAAGATATCGGACCTGCAGAATCTTTGCATAATCCGGCCGCTGTATCAGCTGGGGTCATCCTTGAGAGAGAAACGAGGCAAAAAATACTCCTTTTTTTGCAGGCTTTGTGGCTGATGAGCAGGGAGATTCAGGCGCAACAGGAGAAGGAGAAACACTGACGGCAGGCATTCTCCGTCGTCTCATCACGGTCCGGGAGACCCCATCTTTCATGCTCTAATCCGGCCCCTCTGCGACCCCGGTTTGCCAATCCGGGCGATCCCTATCCGGACCATTTCCGAATATGTGCAAAAAACGATGCAGTTTTACACATTTTTTCCAGGAACGCGTTTTCCGAACGATTTACGCCAAACGGGGCAATTTCCTTTGAGATATAAAACGCTAATATACCCTAATGAAAGGCAAAACTCAGGAGGGTTGGATAGGTAGCACGGTCAAAAGGCAAGGAAGGGCTGTT
>DATEXZ010000116.1:0-3562 GCA_035256445.1 Methanoregula sp. | reverse complement strand
GTTGACATGTCCGGCATTATGCCTTCATCGTTTCGCAGCACAAACCGGGTCATAGAAAGAATTGTCATTCCCAAAGAGGTCGATGTCAACAAACGCGTTTTTGCCCGGATTGAAGAAATCATCGATGATGACTGGCTCTATACGTAGGGATTGTGAGACAAGGGATCAAGATCTTTTGTAGTTACAGGGATTTGAGGAGAATATGATAGTCTCACCACAACGGGAACCGATTTTGATCATATACCGACACGCATCCCTATTTTCGCTTGACAAAGAGATCATATTCAGGCTTAGCAGAAATCCTCAACATATTTTTTTTAACGCTCGTTGAGGGCTATGGCATGTAATGCCTCCGTCCCCGCCGCTATATCACCCCACCCGTGGAGCGATAACTCCAGAGAAGGTAATACGACACCATCACAAAGCGAAGGGGCGGTTCGGGGGGACAGGCACGGTCCCCTCCGTAAAACAGGTGTTTACAATTTGTTGAAATACTCAGGGTTTCACCAAAGCCAATATTCAGATTTATGAAATGATGATCACCCGCCTCAGGGCCTCTCCGAGGCACGGCGGGTCAATGAGTTTTATGGAGCTTTCGTAACTGATCCGCCGCGGGGGCGTCCCTTCCGGGGCGGCGGCGTTCATCGCTTATTGATGCACAAAATCACCCTCTTTCGATTCTCCATATACCGGACGCAAACATATGGTTTTTGAATCTGAATTGCAGAGAAACTGATGATGAATTTTCCAATATCATAAGAATTCTAATGTGGTTAAAACTCCATTTCTCTATGGCCAATCCTACCCGGTATCACATGAAACAGAATTGATTGAAAGAATCAGCAAATTCCCCATTGCTCTTTAGATAAATCCAGAACCTTTGAAATTTCTTACTCTTCTTCACCGGTATTTCTGTCAGAATCGGTGACCTGCCTGTTCCGCTCAAACTGTGCCGGGTTGATATGCCACTCGCTTCTCCGGAGCAGCCCGTGCAGGGTACTGGCCTCACGGGTGGTGAGATGTGCCCGCCCGAGGATCCTGCGGATAAGGATCATCGTGTTCTCGCGCTTGAATGCCGGGTGACCGATGGCATCAAGGTAACGGTCGATGTGCTGGTACAGGTAGCCCATATCGGATGGTGATGCGAGTGCATAGGAGGGGAGAGGGAGACTGGACAGTTCGTAACATATCACCCCGACGGCATGGGAGAGGTTGAGGATCGGGTACTCATCGGTTGTCGGGATGGTGCAGATCATGTCGCTGCGCTTCACCTCCTCGTTATTGAGCCCCCAGTTCTCGCGCCCGAACAGGATGGAGATACGCCCCTCAATATCCTTGAGCCTTTCGCGGAGTTCACGGGGCGAATAAAACGGCATCCGCATGGAATGGCAGACAGACTTGCTGACCGTGCCGGTGGTAGCAATGACGATGCTGCTCCTGGCAAAAACGTCTTCTATGGTACAGAGTTCCGCCCCCCTGAGCACGTCCTGGGCATGGGCCGCACGGGCATTGGCCTCATTGCCGAGGGTGCACGGATCGATCAGGACAAGACGGGAAAAACCGAAATTTTTCATGACCCGTGCGGTAAACCCCACGTTCCCTTCATAGAGGGGAGCAACAAGCACGATGTCAATCTCGGGCATAAAAAAGTTACTGGATGGCGTCAACCGTTGCTTTCAGGACAGCGGCACCCTGGTCATAGACGGCGTTGCCGACAACAATCGTATCGGCGTACCGTGACATCTGTGCCGCTTTTTCAGCCGAGTTGATCCCGCCCCCATAATAGAGTATTGACTTGTCAACAGCTTCCGATGCAGCCTTAACGATCGCCGGATCCCCGTATTTTCCGCTGTATTCGATATAGACTATCGGGAAATGGAAGTAGCGGTCAGCAATCGTTGTATAGGCTGCTACCTCTTCGGGGGTCAGGTTACACAGAGACCGTGTCAGTTTCCCGACAGAGGATTCGGGATTCAGGACGATGTAGGCTTCGGGTACGATATAATCCCAGGGAATTTTTCCCTTCTGTGCCTGGACCCAGGCCCGGTGTTTGCCCACGACCCATTGCACATCCGCCGAATTGATCACGCTGGGGACAAAGATATAGTCAACCCCCTGGGTCAGGATGGCGTCCGGAGCGGCCGGTTCCATGACAAGCGGAAGACCATAGGTTTTCACCTGTTTCAGGAGAGAAGAAAGATTCTCCTGAGTAACATTCAGCGTGCCCGAAAGCATCAGCGCATCCGTGCCGCTTGCCGCAATGGCGTCGATATCTCCCGGCTTCAGCTGTTTGTCAGGATCGAGTTTGGTCACGTGCACCCAGTCTTTCCATTTCATCAGTATCACAGGTACTTGTTTTTTCTTCCCCATAAACCGATGGCATCGCGGGTACCGGAGCAGTGGAGCAGCTGAGTTTCAATATAGATATTGGCATGATACCGAATCAATCTCAAATCTTACCTGATAAGGTGTTTGTATTCCGATAGTGAAATGATGATTCCCGCCTCAGGGCCTCTCCGAGGCACGGCGGGGCGGGAAGGTTTTAGAGAATTTGTTTAAGATCCGCCGCAGGGGCGTCCCTTCTGGGGCGGCGGCGTTCATCACTCAGTGAAAAAGAAACATCCATGTAAAGTCCCGATCCTCTTTTTTAAGAAATCGCTGCTCTCTTGAAATCCTCACAATATTTTTCTCAACGCTCTTTTAGGTCTACGGCACTTAATGCCTCCGCTCCCTAATTCCAGAGAAGGTAATACATCATTATCGCAAAGCTTAGGGGCGGTTCGGGGGGACAGGCACGGTCCCCTCCGATAATAGGTGATTCGCAATTTGTTGAAATATTAGGTTTCAATAGAGCCGAAATCGCGAGATTATGCCATAGCCTCCCGCCAAAGAACACACAGGGTGTTTCAAAAATTGTTTCAAAATCTGTTTTTTGGGAATGATCTTAAAAATTTCCTCCCCGATAGGATGGAAAGAAAAGGGTATTGTAAAAATACCCGGTTTTCTTGAAGGGTTGATCTTGAATGAGCGACGAGAACGGGATACTAATTGAACGGGTATTTGACGCACCTCGCGAAGCTGTCTGGCGGGCCTGGACAGAACCGGAACTCATCAGAAAGTGGTGGGGTCCTGAAGGATTCAGTGCACCACGTGTTAACGTGGATTTAAAAGTCGGCGGAAAATACGTTTTTGCCATGCATGGACCACCGGGCTCCGAGTGGGACAAAGATATGTACAGTGCCGGGGTCTACAAGGAAATCGTGCCACATACGAAACTGGTTGTAACCGACTATTTTTCCGATGAGAAGGGTGAAATGAAGGAACCTGCCGAATTTGGACAGGATCCTGATTTCCCGAAAGTATCAACCGTAACCATACTCTTTGAGGATGCAGGAAGAGGAAAAACAAAACTTACCATCCGCTATCCTGAACCCGGAACAAAAAAACAGATGGATGCGATGATTAAAAGCGGAATGAAGGAAGGCTGGAATTCCAGCCTTGATAAGTTAAAAAAGGTCCTGGAGATGAAATGACATGGTAAAAATCAGCCAGAAAATCGTTC
>DATEXZ010000115.1:0-11987 GCA_035256445.1 Methanoregula sp. | reverse complement strand
CGATATTTCTCAATATTGTGCTCCAGGAAAATGCTGGATACTAAACAATCACTATCGTAACAATCACCAGCCGTGAATTTCAATTTTAAAAAATCTTCATAAAACGTCGTTATAAGGAAAGCGATCCCGAAAATCAATCATCCATGAGTAAAGAGAAGAGAATCGAAAGGATTCACACGAATAAATGGTGGTAATTTTATATTCATATTTTTCACAGAAATCACCTCAACATCCTGCAGAAATCCCTGAGAAAACGTATCTCGTCAGCTTTTACCTTTTTCATGCCCGGCACGGACGACCAGGACGGGTTTGCGTGTTCTCCTCACCAATGTGAAGGTCGTACTTCCCACCAGCATCTCCCTGACCCGGTCTGTCCCGTAGGCACTCATGGCGATCAGGGATACATCATCCTCCTTTGCAACCGAGAGGATCATCTCAGTGGGATCTCCTACCCGTACATGAAGGTTTACGGAAATACCGGAACCGGTGAGATCCTTTTTTATGTCTGCAAGCCGCGTCTGGGCATCACTTACAGCTGTTTCAATCCCCTGGTGTGATTCGGCCCGGTTCACAACATGCAGGAGGACGATCGTTTGTATTGCCGGAATAGTTTTAATAAAAGATAATGTATCGATTGCCGACGGTGAAAAATCGGTAGGTACCAGTATTTTTGAAAACAGTTTCTTCGAGGAAGGGTCAGAGCATACGTCAGTGTTTTCCTGTGCGGGATTGAAGTGCATGATGAGGACATTGGTGTGGGCATGCCTGATCACCGAAGATGATACACTGCCCAGCAGCAGTTCCTGAATCGGGTTAATGCCCCGGGCACCCATGACGATAAGAGATACCTTGTTTGTTTCTGCTGCTTCGAGAATTGCGCTGGAAACGGCACCCTGAGTTATCACATTTACGATAATATCGACGTCTATGTGGACTTTCAGACCCAGATTTTCCAGAAACTCTTTTTTTTCTGTCATGAGGAGCTTTGCATTCTCGATATATGGTGTGTGACTCCATCCCAGTTTCGAAGGGTGGGTTGCATCCACCACATGCAGGAGCACCACCTCCTCGATCCCGGGAATCTCGCTGATACAATCAAGTATCCTCTGTGAATACGCGGAAAAATCAAGGGCAACTAATACCTTTCTGAACATTATGTCCACCTACTGTGTAATCCCCCATCATACGTAATAAAAAGATCATTCCGGAAAAACTAAAAAATGGCTGCACTGATTGTGGAATGCCTTGTTAACCCGGGTTCGGCACAGCCATTCAGCTGGCTGAACTGGGGTGAAGATACCGGAAATAACGAAAAGAATGAGCCGATACCCTATCTAAAAGAAAGTCCTTGATCGGGAAACAATAACTATCCCCTTACAATCCCTTTCTCGCGACCGGACAATACTTTATCGGCTTTCGCACAAAAATTATTCCGGTTACCATGAATACGACAACGACAGCCTGCAGAATACTGTTTGCACTCCTCCTCACCGCTTCTATCTGCATTCCGGTATCTGCCTATTCTCCCGATGCAACGAAACTGTATACCACAGGCCGTGACCTTACCGGGTCAGGAAATTATACCGGTGCGGTGGCTGCATACCATAGTGCCATTACCCTCGAACCGTTGTATTATGAAGCGTGGGACGGGATGGCGGATGCCCTCAACCGCAACGAACAATTCAATGACGCGCTTGCCGCTTCCAACCGCTCTCTTGAGATATATCCCGGCTATGTAAAAGGATGGATAAACCGTGGCCAGATCCTCTATAACATCGGATATTGGTATGAGGATGTGGCGCATGACACAGCAACTGCGAATGCCCTGTATGCCGAACAGCTGACTGCATTTGAAAAAGCACTTTCTTTGGATCCCGACAATGCCGAGGCATGGTTCAACAAAGGGTATGCCCTTGCCGGTATGCGGCGGTATGATGAGGCAATCGCTGCATTCGATCAGGTTAAGATCATCGATCCCACCTATCCGAATCTCCAGAAAAACCGGGAGATTGCCGTACAGCTCCGGGACAAGACTGGCGGTTCCCCTGTGACAACCGGACCAGTCGGGCAGGCAACGGTTTCAAAAACCATCTCTCCGGAATCATCTGCCCAACAGCCAGTCAACACACCTTCCCGGCCAGCTCCCGTGAGTGGTATTGCAGGCATCATCGCGGTACTTGGTGCCGGCATCCTTATCCTGCAACGAAAATAATCTTTTTTTGGATAAAGTGTTATTTTAGCTCCTGAAATCTCATGTGAAAATGATCAAAAAATCCTGTTACACATAATTAATAACGCTCCTGGGGGCTCCGGCAATGCCTCCGCCCCCGCCGCTGGGGTGACCCCTGCAATGCGATAAGGTTGTATTACCGTGTTCAACCAGGGGATTACTTGAAATGAAAAAAGGTGAATGTTTTTCAATCGGATTTAGTTCATTTCTCTCTCTCACTTTTTACGTCTGAATATGATATCTAAATTCGGGGTTTCATAAGCACTTTACCCTTTTTTTTACCATGATCCCCGGTAATTTTTAATGGGTTGTCGGATTTTTGTGCATATCCGGCCGTCCTGTTTTCCCCAAAATCCCCGTGAACAGGAATTCTGTTTCGTGTGAGGCTATGGAAAAAAATGAGCTTGTATCACGGGTTTGCCAGCAGGCGCGAGATGTATACGCGGGCCCACGCGAACGATACAATGCCCCCGAGGATATCCCCGGCAACGATCCCCCACCAGATCCCGTGCTCGCCATACCCGAGCACAATCCCGATCAGGTAGGCAAAGACTGCTATGAAAACCAGGTTCCGCAGGACGGTCATTACCAGCGATGTCATCCCCTTGCCTGTTGCCTGGAAGATCGACCCCGACATGACACCCGGCGGGATGAACGGATAGAAGAAACACATAATTGCAAGGAAGGCTGCAATCTCCGGTCCGAGGTGGGCGCTTTCGGGTGAATAGGTGAAGATACCAGAGATCTGCCGGGCAAAGAGATAGGTGATGGCACTGGTGACAAGGGCAATGGCAATCCCGAGCGTGACCGAGAAGGTATGGGCAGTCCTGATATTTTCAAATTTCCGTGCACCGTAGGCAGCCCCGGCCACTGAGATAACTGCAGTACCGATGGCAATCATGGGAATGACGGCAAAAAACACGACCCGCCATCCCGCGGTATAGACCGCGACAGCGTCGGTACCTGCGGTCGCGACAAGCAGGCCGTTAATGAAGATCGCGAGGATCGACATGAGGAAGAACTCGACACTGGCCGGAAGGCCAACGCCGAGGATGTCCCGGATGGTCTTCCTGTCCCACGAAAATGCCTTGTAGGAGATCGTAACGTAGGTATCTCGCTTTACGAAGAACCAGTAGAGCAGTACGCCCGTGACCATCACAAGAGAGATGATCATCCCCCACGCGGCCCCGGCGATGCCCATGCCTGCCGTGTAGATGAGGAGCGGGTCGAGAACCATGTTCAGGACCGAGGAGGCGCCCATGACATACATTGCCCGTTTCGCATCTCCTTCCGCCCTGAGGATCGCGTAGCCGATATTGGTGAAGAGGAGGAGGACCATTCCCAGAAAGACGACCTGCCCGTACTCAGTGGCAAGCCCGGCAGTCTCTCCCGCCCCGAAGAGGCTTACGATCGGGCCGGTGAGGAGGATCAGGGGAACGGTGAAGATTGCCGACAGGATTAGGACGAGCAGGAGAGCATGTACCGCTGCATTATCAGCACCAACCCTGTCCTTTGCACCGATGCGGCGGGAGATAACGGAAGCAACTCCCGCCCCCAGCCCGTTACTCAGCCCGATGAGGATCATAAAGAGCGGGGTAACGAACCCGACTGCAGCAAGGGCGTTTGAGCCAAGGCCTGCGACCCAGATCGCGTTGACGATGTTGTAGGTCGACATGAGAAACATCGCGACGATCATCGGCCCGGAAAGTTTGATGATGGCTTTCTTCGGATCGCCCATCAGGACCGCAATGCCTTCCGTGGCACCATTTTTGTGGCCGGGCTCCGGCACCGTGTCATGAGAATTATTCGTCTGCGTCATGACTATCTCCAGCGTTTTGCATGATCCTGTGGCTGTTTTCTGCGACCGTGCGCATCAGGGTCCTGAGGGTGTGCCGGTCCTTATCGGGAAGACCGGCGCAGATCCGCTCCTCCCATTCCCGGTCAATAGCCTGCAACAGGGGTGCTGCCATCTCGCCTTTTTTTGTGAGGAAGAGGCGGACTGCCCTGCGGTTATCAGGATCGACGATTCGCCGGATATACCCGGCATCTTTTAGTTTTCTGACCGAACGGGCAATAGTTCCCTTGTCAAGATGGTAATGCCGGACAAGGGTTTCCTGCGTGATGTTCTGCTCTTTATTGAGCAGCATCAGGACCGGGAACTGGCCGGCAGAAAGACCCATGGGCCTGAGCCGGTCGTTGAGAAAGACGAAACGCCCCCGGCTGGTAATGGATATAACTGCCCCTAACGGGATCTCTTCGGAAAGAGGTGATTTCATATGCACCAGTAAAGGTGGTGTGCCTTGGGAATAAATGTTGTCAATGCAACAATTAGTCCTGCCAGAGTATCAAATATTATTTTCCCGCAGATCCAGATCCCCGGACACTCTGACTTCCCGGATTCTCCCGTTGCCTGTCGGATCCCATAGTACGATGAACTACTCCCCTGTAGTACTGCCAGATATGCAAAATACTAACGTCCTGCCGGGTATTTCCAGAAGATCGTGTCATCAACCTTCCCCGCTACGGACTTCAAAGTCCCCTGAGCACCTGAACTGCGGTCGGGTATTTTCGCGCGATCGCATACGCGATTGCCCGGGAAACCCAGAATCTCCCCTCTTCCATCGTTCGCAGCCTGCCGATCTCACCCAGTGTTATCAGGGCTGCAAATGCGGCAGCGTCGGCACACCAGCAACTGTCAGGTACGTCCGGGGACATGAAGAAAAGCATCGGGAGCCTGAGCCTGCGGTGCAGCTCAGCGGGAAGCCCCTTTCCCAGAACCGCGATCACACCCCTGTCAAAAAAATACGGTTCGCCATTTTTTTGTGGTTGTACAGGGGTTCTCTTCATCGAGCAGCAGGGAGAGGGGTTTCCGGTCCCGTACAACCCCTTCGTTGATCTTTCCGATTTCCATGCTCATCCATCGGGAGAGCACGGATTCATCGGTAATCCGTGGCGGATGTGTCATGGTATTTTTCCTCCTTTCACGCTTTTTTTGTAAATTCTCTGAAGAGACAGGTTTTTCTTTCACGGTTTGTCTTATTACCCTTGCCGGGAGAAATGAAGGTATAATGAATAAGATACCCCTGGAAACCAGTGACGGGGAATCGGTTATCAGGTTCCGTGACTGTTTTTCAGTACGCTACATCCAGTCTGCAGCACTGCTGTGCAGGCTGGGCTATGAGATCGAACACATGCAGGGTAAAGCCGAAGTACCCTCCCCGGATTCTCTCCTGAAGCATGAAGTATTTATCCTTAACTCACTCTTATCATCCGCTGCTTTTCTGGAATGCACCATCAACGAGCTCTATGCGGATGCAGCGGATGATGCCTGTTCCTTTGGTGATGAAAAAAAGGAAGTGCTTTTGAGAACTATCCGGGAAAAATGGAATAACCGGAAAAATTTTGACCGTGCCCCCCTGATTACACGATACCAGAAAATCCTGGGTATTGCAAAAAAACCATCGTTTGATGAAAATAATCCCGTTTTTTCAGATATCCGGCATCTGGTCGAAATCCGGAATTATCTGATGCATTACAAACGTGAATGGGTCACTGTACGAGATGGAGAAGAGGCATGGAACAATGAAGAGACCTTAGCCGGGAAATTTGAAAAACTGTTAAAAAATAAATTTCCGGAAAATCCGTTTGCCCAAAAAAATCAGCCGTTCTTCCCGGATAAACTCCTGGGGCACGGGTGTGCAGAATGGGCGGTCCTCACGAGTCTTGCATTTACTGATGAATTTTTTAACAAACTTGAAGTGCCCGCCCCTTACGACGGACTGAAAAATGAACTGGGAACAAGGTAACCCAGCTATGTGCGCTTTCCTTTCTTCTTTTTTGGCTCGTCTTTTGCCATTGACATGAGGTCGACAATATAACTTCCCTCTTTTCCCACGCCAACGATTCGCTCATCGCTCTGTGCCATCTTTTCGATATTCAGTTCATACGTGCCGGGAGCAACAATCCGGATCGTCTCGACCCGGTCATACATCTGCACCTCCTGCTTTGTCTTCGATTCCGATATTTCAAGGATTTCCTCACGGGACTCCTGTGCAATGTCGTCAATGGACTTTTCTTCCAGGACATCCTTATTGAGGTCCGTCTCCTTGACATAGAGAAACTTCTTGCCACCGCAGCTGGCGCATCCTTTCAGGATCTCCGTTGACCCGTCCTTGTATTCCCGTCCGCATTTCGTACATTTGTGCGGCATGTTATTCACCCGAAGTATTCAAGCATGGTCTCATACAGGGTCTCGACATTCCGTCCGTCAAGCCCCGATATGGCAACAACCGGGTGCTGGGGAAATGCGCTGCGGATGCGTGCAGGAATTGCATCAGGAAGATCGATCTTGTTTGCGATAATAATTACCGGCAGTTTCCGGCTCTCGATGATACCGATCATCATGATGTTGACCTGCATGAACGGGTCCAGAGATGAATCCAGCATGTAGATGACACCGTCGATGTCCTCGCGCAACCAGTGCATCGCCTCGGCGACACCCTCCGTCGCCTCCCGGGCCCGTATGATCGCCTCATCCTTCTCCATACCGAATTCGAGGAATTCGTGGTAATCTATTTTGGTGGTGACTCCCGGAGTATCGACAATATCCATCGTTATGGTACTCCCGTTCGCACCGGAGATGATGATATCCTCTTTCTTTCTCGCCCTTCGGGTCTCGTGGGGAATCTCGCTTACCGGCCCGACCGCATCGCCGGTCCAGTCCCGTGCGATGCGGTTTGCGAGCGTGGTCTTTCCGGCATTAGGCGGGCCGTATATGCCAATCCGGGTTCGCTTTTTCTTAAAAAACCTGTTAAGGAAATTGGAAAATTTCTTTTTTGCCGTACCATAGGTCTGATAAAATATTCTCATTGAAAACCTCCATGGCTACGCATCGTACAGGAGTACAAAGAATCCACCATAATTCTTTAGTAGTGTATAGAAATCGCTCTTTATTAGGTTTCTTATATCCCGCCTTTTAAGATTCGCCGGTATCGAAACTCTGACGTGTCTCATTATTACTACACTGCATTATGCCATGCCCCCGCCAAATTGTTTTTATACAAGGGGAGGGGAGTATGCTAATTGTAATCATCAGCAAAAGCACTTCAAGGAGGTGACTCATGAAAAAGACATCCAATGCGATCCGGTTTGAAACACAGATTCCTTTACGGGAAGTGATGAAAACCAACCCGACGATGCTGGGTATCGAGGCAAATGTCGCAAAGGCGGCAAAAACCATGTGCCGTGACGAAGTCGGCAGCGTGATTATCCTCGAGCGTAACCAGCCGATCGGGATAGTTACCGAGGAAGACATAACCTGTAAAGTGGTATCCAGGGATCTCAAGCCAAGTACAGTACGTGTGAACGAAATCATGAGTACGCCACTCATTACGGTGAGTGCGGACAAGACGGTAGGCGATGCTGCACATATGATGGTGAAGCATAAGGTAAGGAGACTCCCTGTTGTCGATGCAGCAAACAAGGTTATCGGTATCGTTACCGTACGGGACCTCCTCACCGTTTCCAATGAACTCAACGAGCTCCTTGCGGATCTTATCGAGATCAACCGCGAAGAAATTGTTGAGCAGGGTATGTGCAGCCGCTGCAGCCAGATGTCTGATGATCTTAAGCGGGTTGACAATCTCCTGCTCTGCTCGAGCTGCCGTGAGGAGGATAATATTACATGAAAACGGCACAGGATTTCATGCTCGAGGTCCCGGTGTTGAGATTTAATGATCAGATAACCAAGGCAAGGCAGATCCTGAGAGATAACCGGTTCCGGGAAGTATATGTCGTAGATGCAAAAAAAAACCTTCTCGGCTATATCGACCTCACTGACGGGCTGCGGGTGACTGCGACGAAATCGAACGTGACCGTTGAGGGATATGTCAAGGAAGCCCCTATGGTGAACCCGGCAGATCCTATCGAGCAGGCAGCACTGTCGATGAGGAAATACAAGACTGACAGTGCAGCGGTTGTCGATCCCCGCCCAGTAATAATCGGGGGAGTGCTCCTCTCGGATATATTTCCCGTCATCATCTCCCGTAACAAACTTCACGGAACGGTTGATGCCATCATGACCAGGGATGTCACCGTTGCAAGCCCGACGGATACGGTCCAGAAAATTTACACCATGATTGTGGAAAGCGGTTTTTCCGCGTTTCCCGTGGTGAAAAAGAAACGGATAGTCGGATTAATATCCCGGCGCGATCTCATCAGGACACGGCGGGTGCAGTCGGTTATAGCCCAACACGCTCACACCACCATAGAGGAAGTGATGTCCAAGGACGTTATCAGTATTGGTCCGCATGAAACCATCAGCTCTGCCGCTGAGCTGCTGGTAAAGCATGATGTGAGCCGGCTCCCGGTAATTGACGGGGACCGCATTGTCGGAATTGTTGACCGGCATGACATTCTTACCGGTCTTACGTGAACCGGTTACCGGTAAGAGGCCGAAAGGCATGGCAATTCCTGAAATTCTGTGAACAGGTATATTCCGGAAATATCGTATTATGAGGATCATCGAACCATCGGAGGGTGATGTATGCACCAGAATGACCGGGGAGTCAAACAAGGCGACAGACTTTTAAAAATGCAGGGGAAACTTGACCGGGGTCCGGTTGAGTTCAAATCTCATATTGCGCAACAGGAAGGGGAAATCATGGCGATCGCAACCCGTGATGTCATATCAGTCCCTCCTACCCAGAGCATAATCGGGGCGGTTGAGATTATGACAAAATGCGGGTTCCGACGGCTGCCCGTTACCGATGCAGGTACAAAGAAGCTTCGCGGAATTATTACCTCTGGTGATGTGATCAATTTCATGGGAGGGGGAGACAAGTATAAACTCGTCCAGATTCGGCACGGCGGTAACCTGATCGCAGCGGTTAACGAGAGCGTTCGTACGATCATGACCCAGCAGACTACCACACTCGCCCACGACTCGCACATCAGTGATGCCGTAAATACAATCGTAGAAAAGAAGATCGGGGGTCTTCCCATTGTTGACGGCGATGGTGTGCTGAACGGTATTGTCACGGAACGGGATGTGTTGCGGGTGCTTGGTTCAGAACGGAGCACGCTGAATGTCGAAGATGTGATGAGTTCCTCCCTTCGCGTGACAGCCCCGGACTGCCCGATTTCGACCGTCGCCCGCGACATGACCCAGTACCGGTTCAGGCGTTTACCGGTCGTGAGCGATGATGTGCTGTATGGGATCGTGACCGCCACGGACATCATGAGGTACCTCGGAAGCAGAGAGGTCTTCTCCCGGCTTACAACAGGAGACGTTGCAGAAGTTATGGGATTGCCGGTGCGGACACTGATCTCCGGTGACCTTTTTACGACATCTCCGATGCAGACCATCAACCAGGCAGCCCGTGAAATGCTGACCCGGAATGTAGGTGCACTGCCCGTGATCGAGGGTTCAAAGCTGATCGGACTGGTCACTGAGTTTGATCTCGTTCGGGCGTTTGCCAAGGGGTGAGGAGCAGTGTTTGCGCGTGATGTAATGACAACCCCCGTCTTCTTTGTCTCTCCAGGTGAAACTATCGCCTATGCAAGGAACCTGATGGTGAAACATAAAATCTCACGTCTCCTCGTGATGGATAACGGAAAGCTCACGGGAATTCTTACCAAAAAAGACATCGCCTATCGTCTCCGCCACGGGGAACCAGCGTGGAAGAGACGCCCTATTGACCAGATACCGGCAGGCACATTTGCGACGGACTGTGTTCTTACCGTAGGTCCCGATACTGAAACCAAGGCGATTGCAAAAATTTTTGTGGAAAATAATATCAGTTCCGTTCCTGTTGTCAATGAGGGATCCGTGACTGGTATTGTGACCAAGTCTGACCTGATGACATCAAGGCTGTTAAAACATATGGCAGGGACGGTGAGGGATATCATGGAAGATGTGCTGGTAGTCAGCCGTTACCATTCCCTTGACCATGTAATTGACCTGATGAATGAGCGAAATGATAAACTCATCGTGACAAATAATGATGGCACCATCGCAGGGATCATAACTGAAACCAATCTGGCGTTCCTTGAGCCTGGTGCAAAAAAACCGGGATCTGAACAAAAAGAGGTAAAATTTCTCCGCAAGCAGGAACCTGCCGGGCTGAAGTCTTACCGGTACGTGGTGAAGGTATCCACCATTGCTGAAGACGTGATGTCCTCGCCGGTCATCACGACCGGACCAGACGTCCCTCTCGCCGATGCAGTGGCAGAGATGGAGAACCTGCATATCAACAGCCTGGTGGTTGTTGAGAACGGATCGATCATGGGAATCATAAAACGGGATGATATCATCAAGGAAGTGGCGAAATGACAAAAGATGTTTTTATCAAAGATGTGATGGCAAAACCAACAACCATTGCCAAATCTGCAAAGATCACTGAAGCACTGGATAAAATGCTGGATGAAGGTCTTGATCCCCTCATTGCAGTCAATAATAATTCTGTGGTCGGAACCGTATCCCGTCAGGCAATAGCAGAAAAGCTGGGCAGCAAACAGAACTCCGATCTTGCACCCACTGCAATCCACGTGGCAAGTGTTATCAGGGAAGATTTCACGAGTGTCTATCCTGATGAGAGTATCAACGTGCTCATCCCATTGCTCCAGCGCTATAAGCTGGTTGTTGTATATGACGGCGATCATAAACTCATCGGCCAGGTGAGCGCCGGGGATCTTCTGAAAAAATACCACCCGGACAACGGGATAGAGAATGCAATCGAGAAGGTGATAACCATCGAAGCTGATGAGCGGGTTGTCCACCTGCGGCGCCGGATGCTCGATGACAATATAACGCGGTTCGTTGTATCGGATAATAACAAATACACGGGTATCGTGACAGAAACGGATGTCGCCATCGCGCTGCGACAATTCCGCAAATCTGTCGATGACAACCACCAGGATCACCGGATCCGGAACCTGCTGGTCAAGGATATCATGAGCACACCGCTCATTTCAGTTGACCGGAATGCCGATGCTTCAGCGGTGATCGACCTCATGCTCAAAAAGAACATCAGCTCGGTCCCGGTCATGGAGAATGGCAAACTGTCCGGTATCATCACCCGTCAGTCGCTGGTCAATGCGCTGTAAGAATAACTGTTTTCCCTTTTTCTCGTTGTTTCCAGGAGATAACCTCAGAGGCACAAATGCAATCTTTGAAAGAATGCCCTCGTCATATCTGGAATAACCGTGTTATTTCAGTGCCAAAAAAATGGTGATTGCTAAATAAAGACCACCATAATCCAGCAATCTCACGGAACGAATGAAAAGAATCTCTTTAATTTTTCAATTCGAAAACGTTCTTGGGGCTACGGCACGTAATGCATCAGCCCCGCCGCTGCTATGGCCATCCACTCTGGAGCGATAATTCCAGAGAAGGTAATACAACACCATCGCAAAGCGCAGGGGCGGTTCGGGGGGACAGGCACTGTCCCCTCCGTAAACAGGTGTTTACAATTTGTTGAAATCTTACGGTTTCAACACAGCAAAAAAAATCAAAAACGGGTAAAGAACAACTCAGGATCTCTCTTCCTGACTCTTTACTTCCTTCTGGTATTCAAAATAAGAATAGAGTACAGTGACCCCACCAACTGCAAGTGCAGGCACGAGGATAAACCATATCGCATACTTCTCCGCCAATACCCCGGCAAACGCTATGACGCCGGCGATCTTGAATAACTTCCCGCCGAGCTCATGGGTCTTTTTCCAGACCGTTTCACTGCTTAGTGTCCAGGGTGTGCGG
>DATEXZ010000114.1:0-5692 GCA_035256445.1 Methanoregula sp. | reverse complement strand
TCATGGTTTGGGTGAGAACCATTTCCGTTCATTTCCGTTTCAACTGAGCCGAAATTCTGTATCGTGACCGTAAGTGACCGGTCCTGCTGTCAATGTCCCGTCGCTGCTCTAGATCTCCTGTTTCCTGTTCCGGCGGTACCGGTTCCCGGCTATTGTGGGCAGGTCAAACAGTGCATCCGATTCATCTTTGGTGAGGATCCCTTTCTCGACGGCTAGATCCCTGACTGCCCGCCGTTTTACTTGGGATTCATGCGCAATTTCTGCTGCCTTCAGGTACCCGATCTTCGGGGCGAGCAGGGTCGCGAGGACAGGATTTGTGCCGGCATTTTGGGAAAGCCGCTCTTCGTTTGCCGCTATGCCGTCAATACACTGCACGGTAAAGACCGGGAGGTAACGGGTGAGCAGCGAAATGGACGAGAGGATGTTATGGACGATAAGCGGAGCCATGACATTCAGCTCGAGCTGGCCGGCCTGCACGGCCATGGTTACCGCGGTATCATTGCCGATAACCTGGAAGGCGATCATATCCGCACATTCGGCCATGACGGGATTGAATTTTCCGGGCATGATGGATGACCCCGGCTGGACAGGAGGGAGGCTGATCTCACCGAGTCCTGACAACGGGCCGGAATTCATGAGCCGGAGATCATTTGCGATCCGGATCAGTTCAAGGGAGAACTCCTTAAGAGAGCTGGAGAACGCTCCCATCTGAGAAAGGCTTTGCAATGCCTCGAAACTGTTCCTGGCAGGAACGATTTCAAGACCGGTGAGGGAACGCAGGGTGCTGATCACCTTCTCGCGATATCCCATGGGTGCGTTTGCACCGTTTCCCGTTGCAGTCCCGCCAATGGCCACCTCGAGCAGGCCGTCCCTGCGTTCCCGGATCCGTTCTGCTGCCCTGGCAACTGCAGCGCTGTATGCGTAAAATTCATCACCGAGCGTTACCGGGATCGCGTCCATAAGGTGCGTCCTGCCGCTCTTTGGCAGCAGCGCAAATGCATCCCCCTTCTTTTCCAGCGCTGCGGCGAGACCGGCAAGGACGGTTTCGAGGTACTGTGCCTCCCGGATGATCGCGATATGCGAGGCGGTGGGAAATGTGTCATTGCTCGACTGGCCGAGATTAACGTGGTCGTTTGGGCTCAGGAATGCATAATCCCCACGGGGTCTTCCGAGAATCTCCAGTGCCCGGTTCGCGATCACCTCATTCACATTCATATTGAACGATGTCCCCGCTCCGGCCTGGTAGACATCGACCAGGAACTGGTCGGCATAGTTCCCTGCAATGATCTCCTCTGCTGCAGTCACAATCGCATTACCTCTCTGCGGGTCAAGCACACCGATCTCCCTATTAGTGAGGGCAGCCGCTTTTTTGATAACGGCATATGCAGCGATCATCTCTGGCGGTTCCCTGATCCCGCTGACCGGAAAATTTTCCATTGCCCGCACGGTCTGGATGCCGTAATATGCCTCTGAAGGTACGTTCCGGACCCCGAGCGGGTCTCGTTCCTGTCGCATCATGCACCATCTCCTCCTGGTCCCGTCTCCTTTTTTTTCATTTCCTTAAGCTCCTGTCGTGCATGCCCGATAGCCTTGTCCGGCGGTACATCCTTCGGGCAGACCCTCCGGCAATTTGTATGGAACTCGCATGCCCACCACCCATCCGGCGTATCAGCGGTCCTGAGCCTGGCCGGGCCCTGCCGCTCACGCGGGTCGATGTGAAAACGGTAGAGTTTGGCGAGCGCTGCCGGTCCGGTATACCGTGGATTTTTCCCATTGACCGGACACGCGGCAAAGCAGGCAGCACAGAGGATGCAGGTGGTATACCGCTCAAGGTCGCGGACCGCTTCCGGTGTCATGAGCCGTTCCTTTTCCGGATCAGGTTCGCCGGGCCTGAATACCGGTTCTACCGAACGGTAGCGGGTAAAAAATTCATCCATATCCACGATGAGGTCCTTGATCACCGGCAGGTTCGGCAGCGGTTCCACAAGGACTTCCTCCCGTTTGTCCCAGGGTTCGGTGAGATGAGGCAGGTCGTAATGGGTGAGGGGAGGGTGGGAATCGCCGGCTAACAGGGCCCCGAGGCGGGTCCGGCACGCAAGCCGGGGCACCCGGTTTATCAGCATTGCACAGGTGCCGCAGACCGCTCCACGGCAGGAATACCGGAAGGCGAGGGAATCGTCATACCGTGACTGTGCCTCGAACAGTGCAGTGAGGACGGTCTTGCCGGGTGCAGGTTCAATCGCGAAGGTGTCATACCGCGGTTTTTCCATTCCCGGGCGAAAACGAAACACCTTCAGCATCATCAGTACACCCGCTCCTCAGGAGTGAACATGCCCAGCGTGACCGGGGCAGAGGAAACGGCAATCTTTCCATTCAGATTTCTGGTAATCGTATGATACAGGAAGCGATCATCATCCCGGGCAGGGTAGTCTGTCCGGGTATGCGAGCCACGGCTCTCCTTCCGCTGTATCGCCCCCAGGGCTGCTGCCTCTGCTACCGGGAACATATATTCGAGCTCGAGATAGCGGACAAGCGCCTGGTTTGCTGCCCGTTCCTTATCGGAAATCGAGATGTTCCCCGCTCTTTCCCGTAATGCTGAGATCTCTGCCAGTCCTTTTTCCATGCTGTTCCCTTCACGGAAGATACCGAATTTTGTATTCATGGTCTCTTTCAGGGAATCGATGACCGTAAAGAGCTGCTCCCCGCCGCTCTTCCCGAGAATCCCGCTGACCTTTGCTTCCATTTCCTGGACAGCTGAGATGACCGGTCCATCTGCCGGGACCGGCTCTGACGGTAAAGCACGGATGATGGATGCTGCTACCAGCCGTCCGAACACGACTGTCTCAAGGAGAGAGTTGCCCCCCAGCCGGTTTGCCCCGTGAACACTGATGCAGGCACATTCACCGGCAGCATACAAACCCGGTATTCCTGACTGCCCTTCAATCCCCACATCGATCCCGCCCATGGAATAGTGCTGGGCAGGCTGCACGGGGATCGGTTCAGTGACAGGATCCACTCCCGCAAAATCCATTGCGATCAAACGGATTCCGGGCAGGCGTTCCCGGATACGCTCCTCACCAACATGCCGGAGATCGAGGTGCACGTATCCCCCGTCAAAACCCCTGCCGGCAGCGATCTCCTTCTCGATTGCACGGGCAACCACGTCACGCGGGGCGAGATCGGCTGACCGGGGAGCATAACGCGTCATGAACCGTTCGCCGTTTTTATTGACCAGGACACCGCCCTCGCCACGTGCAGCTTCAGAAATGAGAATATTCGAGCCCAGCAGGGATGTCGGGTGGAACTGGACAAATTCCATGTCCTTAAGGGACGCTCCTGCCCGGAGTGCGAGCGCCTGGCCGTCCCCGGTATTGATGATCGCGTTGGTCGACCGTGAAAAGATCCGCCCGAATCCCCCCGTAGCGATGAGGGTCGCTTTCGCGCAGAACCCGTGGATCGTCCCCGTCATGATCTCGAGAGCGGTGCATCCCGTGCAGCGCCCGGCGGCGGTAACAAGCGATGTGACGAAAAATTCTTCGTATACCGGTATTTTTTCTGCAGTGACCTGCTCGTAGAGGGTGTGAAGGATATTATGGCCGGTCCTGTCTGCCGCATAACAGGTCCGGGGAAACCCGGCCCCCCCGAACGGGCGCTGGGCGATCTTCCCGTCCTCCAGCCGTGACCAGACCGTGCCCATGTGCTCCAGCTCAATGACTGTCGCCGGGGCCTCTCTGCACATGCGCACGACTGCATTCTGGTCTGCAAGATAATCCGAGCCTTTTACGGTATCGTACGCATGTCGCTCCCAGCTGTCCGTGGCGCCTTCAATACCGGGTACATTTCCCAGAGACGCGTTCATACCGCCCTGTGCTGCTACCGAGTGCGATCGCAGGGGGTGGACTTTTGACAGGAGCGCACAGGAATGTCCTGCCCGGGATAACTGCAGGGCAGCACGCAGGCCGGTCAAACCGCCCCCGATGATGATCACTTCAACGTGGTGCAGGGGAGGCTGGTCCCTATGTACAACCATTATGTCTCGTGTATTGCATCATGGTAGATAACAGTACGCATCAGGTCAGGCCGGATTTTATTTCCCCTTTAAAGATACCATTTTATCCAATGGCAGGAATGGTATTTTTCACCAGTATCTGGAGACAACCATGGCAGAACGGGAAGTATCGGTATTAAT
Organism: Methanoregula sp.; assembly: GCA_035256445.1. GTDB lineage: Archaea > Halobacteriota > Methanomicrobia > Methanomicrobiales > Methanospirillaceae > Methanoregula. The sequence goes on along the minus strand of DATEXZ010000114.1, from coordinate 1,503 downwards.
CGGCGGGAGGGCCGGGGACGGGATATCAAGTGCCGGCCAGATCATTGCCCACCTGCTCGCCCGGAACGGGTACCGGGTGCATATGTACTTCGATTACCCGTCGCTGATCAAAGGTGGGCATAATTTTGCTATCGTACGGGCAGCAGAAGAGGAGATCGGGGCAATCAGGGAACAGGTGGATTTCATCCTCGCTCTCAACCAGGAAACGCTGGATCTTCACCGGCATCGTCTGAGAAATGGGGGTGTTGCCATATATGATACCGGCACGGTAAAGCGGGCAGAAGGGATAGGAATTCCGGTAAAGGAGATCCTGGCAGCCAATGACGCACCACCCGTGATGGGAAATTCTGCCATCATCGGGGCTTTCATACGGGCAGCGGGGCTCACCTGGGACACTGCCACCGAGGTGCTGAAAAAATCGATGCCGAAAGAAACCGAAAAGAACCTCCGTATTGCGAGGCGGGCATATGACCTGTCGGAGGAACGACGGGTAGTCCCCGTAACAGGAAAGCCTGTGCTGCCGGTCCTGACCGGCAACGAGGCGATCAGCATCGGGCTGGTCGAGGCCGACCTTGAGATGTATTTCAGTTACCCGATGTCCCCGACTTCGAATATTCTTCATTTCCTCGCCGGTTATGCAGACGATCTCCACATCCGTGTCATCCAGCCTGAGAGCGAGATAGCGGTGATCCTGATGGCCCTGGGGTGTTCCTATGCAGGGACGAGGGCAGCGGTCGGCACCTCGGGCGGCGGGTTCTGCCTGATGACCGAAAGCCTGAGCCTCGCCGGTATCGCAGAACTGCCGGTCCTGGTTATTCTTGGCCAGCGGACCGGACCAAGTACCGGACTTGCGACCTATTCTGCACAGTCAGACCTTCATTTTGCCCTGCATGCCGGGCACGGGGAGTTCCCCCGCCTTATTATTGCGCCGGGCGACGCAGGCGAGGCGCGCACCTGGTCCCGGACAGCACTGGACCTGGCGTGGAAGTACCAGGTCCCTGCCATTCTCCTGCCCGACCGGCTCATATGCGAAGGACTGTACAGCGTTGAACCGGACCCGAAAAAACGATATGCGGCCGGACCGGTTATGGCCGATCCCGGCGTCCACCCGTATTTGCGGTATGCCCATACCGATTCGGGGATCTCTCCGCTGCGGTTCCCGCCAGCCGGAGGAGAGATCATCAGGGTCAACAGCCACGTGCACGATCCGGACGGGATCACGGCAGAGGAAACCGGCGTAACCAGAGAGATGGCGGATAAGCGGATGAAAAAGATGGACGGGCTTGCCCGGGAGGTCGAGGGACTGAACCCCGTCAATATCGGCGGTGTTCCCGATGCTGCGACAGCCCTGCTCTGCTGGGGGTCCACAAAAGGGGTGTGTGGGGAACTGGCAGGGAAGCTGGGCCTGCGATTCATCCAGCCGGTTGTGCTCTGGCCATTTCCGGAAAAGGCGTTTGCCCGTGCGATGGAAGGCGTGGAAAAGTTCTATGCGGTCGAGACCAA
>DATEXZ010000113.1:0-4163 GCA_035256445.1 Methanoregula sp. | reverse complement strand
AACGGCAAAACGGGAAACATCGAGGTATAAATGAACCGAAACCGTCATCTGTCATGTTGTGTATCACTGATTCTTCTTACCTGTACTTTTGCATCACTCCTGGTGGCAGGGTGTATCGAACCAAGGACACCCGGTGTGAATCCCACACCAGTACCAACATATTCAGCCAATCCGACAACGTTCGCTCCTGCAGCTCCCACCATAATTGCCGCATCCACGGCAAATTCTGTGCCTACGCCCACAAGACCCTTCAATCATTACGCGAATGCGGAGTATGGATTCAGCATCGATTATCCCGGTGGCTGGGAGCAAAACGAGCTGAACACTCAGGAGCCGTATGACTGGGACCGTTATGCTGTGGTCGAATTTTATTCACCGTCGTTCGTGCGGTGCAATTCCGAGAAGAGCGAATGCGTGAATGTCAGGTCTGAAATCAAAGTTGAAGTTGATGCCAGTCCAGGTACTGAACTCGACACTTTTTTTGTAAAGGATGTAGCCCGGATCACTACCGAGAACAATGTTGAAATTACCAAACGGGATGCCATGTTCAAATTATCAGGAGACATGGCGTACCGGCTGGACTATATTGTCAGAACCGATACCGGGGATATCAATACGCTCAGGGCATATACCATTCGGAATGACAAGGGATATATCATTACCTTCCATGCCCATGCTCCCGTGAGGAATGAGAAAAATAACCAGTTTGAGGAGTATTACAATGATGTGATGGTCGTGTTCAAATCTTTCACCATAACTGCAGGAAACTACAAAACCATCTGATAATTTTTTTCAGCCTGATATTTCCCCATTTTTTTCAAACGGTTTTTTGCAGATCTCCAGAATTGACTGCCGTCGGGAATATTTTTAAAAAAATCCTGAGATTTGTTCAGTCATGGGATTTCGGCATACGCGTTCATTATTCCCAGGTATACCTCAGATGCCTTCTTAAGGCTCTCGACGGATACCCGCTCATCCACTGCGTGGAGTGCCGGGATTATACCGGGCCCGTACTGGATCACATTGAACCCGCTGAGGCGGAGGTGCCGTGCATCGCTGGCTGCCCACTGGACGATGGGAAAGACCGGTCCGCCATATACCCGATCCACCTCCCTGCAGGTAACCGTCACGAGCCTGTGTGCAGGATCGGTAAAGGACGGGTCATGGGTCGTCCGGGAAACGATCTTACCGTGCGGTGCATGGGATTCGATCCCTGCAATAAGATCCGGAACCTGGCATCCCCAGGGTACACGGAATTCAAGTTCAAGGTCGCAGCGCTGGGCAACAACATTGGATTTCTCTCCCCCCCTGATCACCCCCGGGTTGAACATCAGTTTTGTCAGCACCTCGCTGACATCATGGATCTGGAATTCGCGTTCCAGTATCCCGGTGGAACGATCAATGATCTCTTTGAGCCGTGTATCAAGGGGATATTCCCGGTCATGCAGTCCTTTGACGTACTGGAGCAGGGACATCGCCTCCATGATGGCACTTATCCCTACTGCAGGGTAGAGTGACCCGTGCGCCGGAGTACCATTGAATGTCATCTGGAGCCGGCAGAGCCCTTTCTGTCCAATGGATGGATGGCGGATGGGAGTGGGCTCGGCAATAAGGCAGTCGGTGGGCTTGATCATTTTTTTTGCAAGGAGGTGACGTATCCCGTGCTTACCGCCCGTCTCTTCGTCGCAGACAAAGGCACAGGCTGGCAGAACCTCCCTGCCCTGTTTAACCAGCACCGCGACAGCAGCAAGAAGGGAGGCACATCCGCCCTTCATATCAGTTGCACCCCGCCCCCAGACAAAACCATCCTGTATCGTGCCGGAAAATGGGGGGTGCGTCCAGCCTTCATCCAGCGCAGGTACGACATCCACATGCCCGCAGAAGAGGATCCTGTCGTGAGTACCTCTGGTGAGAAGATTGTAGTGGCCGCCTGGATTCCTGGTAATGTCCGAACGGACACCCAGGTTTTCGAAAAATATCTGGATATATTCGATGACTTCGGCAGTACGCCCGGGAGGGTTTTCGCTCCTGATTGCCACAAGTTCACTACAAATCCGGCTGACTTCCATACAGGGACCTTTTAACACTGGGCACTATATGTTTTGAACAGGACCGAGAGCGAGGCATCGTCGTACAGGCTCTTGAGAAAATCCGTATCAAAGAATTCATCGATAATCGCATAGAAGAACCCAACCGGGATCGGTGCCCTGCTGTCCGGGTCTAGAACTATCCGGAAACTCCGGTAACTGGCCGGATCTTCAGTATCATAGATCATCTGCCAGAGTGAGGGCAATACTGCAAACTTTGCCGGGTGATGCTCTTTTAACCAGTTGACAAATCCGGGAAATTTGGCCCTCTCCCCTTTCTTCTCCTCGTCAATCCTCCACCGCAGGTATTCACCACCCATGATGTTTTTCGGCGAGGTGATATTGTATGCGTAGATACCGGCAGTATAATCGATGTGGGCGAGGGAATCAATAAGGTAAAAATAAAGGACTTTATTGAACAGGCCGGGGTCCTGGAGGATCAGGGTTTTTTCATACAGGTGATCCAATACAGTCAGGAACTCGTTTTCATCCATGTCATGCTGTACGTGCCGGAATTGTAAATAATTGCCGAATGGGATAAAAAATTCCTGGGCACAGATGCAGGAGGGATTTTTTCCTTTTTCCCTTATCCGGGCTCTGGAAAGATCTTGTTTTTTTTATATTTTCCCTACGCTGGAAACCGACAGGGAGATTTCAGGTCCTAAAAAGAATGAGAATCCGGATGGAAATTTTTCCGATAATCCCTTGGAAATCATTGTCGTTTGAGAGCCCCGCCCCACGGCCTCTTCGAGGTTCGGTGGGGCAGGGACATATTCCAGAGATTCGTATTCATTATTCTGGGCGACCCCGATCACCCGGGCAAAAGAGACAGGTTGCCTGACAAAAAATCATTTCGGAGAGCACCTCCGGCGTCAGACGGTATCATCTCTCCGCATCCTCACATCGACCTGCCGGAACGGGATCTCAATCTTTCCTTCGCGGAACCTGCGGACAATGCGGCGGTTCACGTAATCCTGGACCTGCCACTCATACTCATAATTGGTCGTCCAGAGAATGAGCTCCCCGTTAAGGCCGGACTCGCCCAACTCAAGAAGATATACGGAAGGTGCTGGACAGGTCAGGACCCACGGGGTCTTTTCCGCAGTTTCATGGGCAATAGCCAGAAGGATCCCGGTTGCCTTTTCCATATCAGATCCATAGGCAACCGAAAACGGGATATGGATTTTCAGGGTTTTATCCGGCTTAGAGTAGTTTATGACCACGCTTGATGTGACGGTCGAATTCGGGATGGTAACAATCTGGTTATCCAGGGTTTTGATCCGGGTACTCCGGGGGCCGAGGTTCACCACATCCCCGGTAAACGTATCGACCCTGACACGGTCGCCGATCCTGAACGGTTTGTCAATGGCAATGATCGCGCCGCCCAGGAAATTGCTCAGGATATCCTGCGCAGCAAGGGCAAAGGCAATTCCGGCAATACCTGCGGCGGCAAGCAGTGCGGTGATATCAATATTGAAATTTGCGAGGAGGAGGAGGAATACTGCAAACCAGATCAGGTATCGTATCGTAATCAGGAGGATCGGTATAATCCGGTTAAGATCCGTCTCCGTCCTTACTGCTATCACGGCACCGTACGTCCGGATGAGATTATTGAAAAAGACCGAGGCGATCCACGCTATGAGCAGGATGAACACAGCGTTGATCAGCTGACCCGTACTGATCCCGCCCATGGACTGAGGAATAATTTCAAAACGGGTCAGGGCGATATAGGCAAACAGCGTAATAATTGCGATTATGAGCGGGGTTCCCACTGCCATTATGATGATGTCATCCAGCCGGTTCTCTGTGATATCTGCTTTCTTCTTCAGCCACCGGATGATTCCATAAGCGCCACCAGCCAGGATTAGTCCGGCGGTAATCGTAATAATTGCGTACAAAATACCGTGTTCCATCAGGATTTCCTCACGCAGGATCGGGTCTTTGAAAAGCTCATTGCCATGACCGTTGTATCAGAGATTTTTATTCCGGACATTCATGTTCTCCTGTGAACCGCAGGTGTTGTTACTGGTAGTATTGGAGGATGTTCCCCGTAAAGGTATCTCACCCAATAAATAA
>DATEXZ010000112.1:0-5901 GCA_035256445.1 Methanoregula sp. | reverse complement strand
GCGTCTGGAAGTACTCGTCCCGTGCCATGACGGTAAAAGGCTTGTAAGGCGGAGGCGCTCCTATAACAACATCAAATCCGCCGCTACCAAGGATTTGCGGAAATGCTTCCTCCCATGAAAATGCGTTGACCTTGCGGCGTTCTTCTGCATTGAATGGATGCTCCTGCCGGCCGGAAAAGTAGTCCCTGTCAATCAGGGCGTTACCACATCGGATTGTACCTTTCAGGCACTCGCAGATTTCCTGCAAATCATCTGATGAAACATGACCAGACCCTGACAACAGGCATTCTTCGATAAACGAAAGCAGCATTACGAAACGTGCCGCGCTGACAGAGTCGGGATCGATGTCAGTGCCATAAACTGATTGACAAGTCAAATCCTGCATTGACTCTCCCGTATGTTTCGGACGACCCGTATATCCGGTCTTGCACCGGGTGAGGAACCTGTAAGAACCGAGTAAAAAGATCCCGGCCCCGCATGCGGGATCAAGGATCCGGATTCCCGTTCTGTCATTTGCTCCCTGATTTCTGAACATATCGGCTAAGGTCTTTTTCACCACGTACTCGACGACCGGCTGTGCCGGGATGTTCACGCTTCCGGTATAGAGTACTGCAGACTTCCCGGTACGCTTCACGCGATATCCTTCTGCGACCTGCATTCTGGTCCCCAGAAAGTGCTCGAGAACGGTGGCGAGGTGTTCAAGAGGAAGTATGGAAACGGGCACCGGAAATTTCCCGGAATCCATACAACGGATAACCTGTCGGAGTGCATCATCAGGAATGAGGGAGATGGTGTGGAAACCTTCCGGCCCTTTCTCAAATAGAATATCCGGATTGAGCCCGGCATCTGAGCATGCCCGTGCCAGACGTCGGTTAATACCATCACTATCGGAAAGAAGGGTAAGTGTTCCGGGCTCTACAAACCCGGATTCCTGCCCCGTTTTAAGGAAGATTACCTGCAGGATGGATGACAGGATCGTGTAATTAAGATCTTGTTCTGTAATCGCATGGCACTCTTGGACTACCCTCCGGGCGAGGAGATCCCGTGCTGATTCCAGTATGGTAAGAAAAATCCTGGAGTCGTTAGACAAGGATAATGATGCACTGTTATCTGATGTAATCGATGCGGGCATCGGATAATAATTGGTTTGGATACCGATAACTTTGTGGAATGCAGTCATTACGATGGAGCAATTTTTTTTAGTTCTCAAACAATTGTCAACACTTTAACAAAAGAATATTTTAAGTTGATACCGCGTGCAACCGGAAAATCAGGACTTAAAATTAACGGGTATAATGGCTCTGTTAAAACCCTACGATTTCAACAAATTGCGAATTACCTGTTATCGGAGGGGACAGTGCCTGTCCCCCCGAACCGCCCCTGCGCTTTGCGATGGTGTTGTATTGCCCTCTCTGGAATTATCGCTCCAGGAGGGGATGCCACAGCGGCGGAGGCGGAGGCATTACGTGCCGTAGCCCTAAAAGTGCGTTGAGAAAAATATTGTTAGGATTTCAACAAAGCCGGTATAACCACAACATATGTGATACAAAGTGAAACATTGTGGTACACAGTTAAGCCTTTGGAAAAACAAGTGTACGACAACAACCGGGGGAGATAATCTATCACAATGAAATGCGATGAGCCGGTCACCCAGCTCCATATAAAACCGGGAATGACGGTAAACGATCTGGTCAATGGAATGGGAAAAGCTGGCGCCTATAATGGCGGGGCGCTCTGTCGTGCGGTGAATATCTATGAACAGATGCTGCGCGATAAGAAAACCACAAAATTCTTCGGGCTTGCCGGTGCGATGGTCCCGGCAGGGATGGGCGGGATTGTTTCCGATCTGGTCAGGGACGGGCATATAGACGTGCTTGTATCGACGGGTGCAAACCTTACCCATGATATCATTGAGGCAATTGGCTGCCGGCATTTTCATGGCACTGCGTTCTGCAACGATATTGAACTCCGGCATGACGAGATCAACCGCATTTATGATGTCTATCTTCCCAACGAGGCATTCGAGCATTTCGAGGCATTTATGCAGGACGTATTCGGGAAACTCGAACCGGGGAGCACGATCTCCATCTCCGGACTTCTCAGACATATTGGTTCGCACCTGAAATCCGGGATACTCCACACTACGGCAGGAAAAGATATTCCGGTTTACTGTCCCGCAGTGCAGGATTCAATGGTGGGGTTGCAGTACTGGCTTTTCTCGCAGACGAATAACGTGACCGTCGACGCCTTTGCTGACATGCCATCGCTCATGGACACCTGCTTCACTACAGAAAAAGCCGGTGCCCTGCTGGTAGGCGGCGGGGTGCCGAAGAACTTCATACTCCAGAGCATGCTCATGACCCCCAACGGTTTTGACTATGCGGTACAGCTTACCGGGGACAGGCCGGATCTCGGGGGGCTCTCCGGTGCAACGCTGGATGAAGCACGGTCATGGGGAAAAATTACTGAAACAGCACAGGCTGTCACGGTATATGGCGATGCAACAATCACCCTTCCCGTCCTTGTCGCCGCTGCTCTGGAGCGGATACAAAAATGACTGAACTGATCCTCGCACTCGACGTGACCGAAAAAAAGAAGGCGCTCACGGTTGCCCATGCATGCGCCCCGTATGTCGATGCCATAAAGCTGGGTTACCCGCTCATACTCTCATGCGGGCTTTCCATCACAGAAGAACTTGAGGAAGTGGACCTGCCATTAATTGCGGACTTCAAAGTCGCAGATATCCCGAATACGAACCGCCTTATCGTGGAGCAGGTTTTTGACGCGGGGTTCTCATCGGTCATCTGCCACGGATTTACCGGAAAAGACGCCATACAGGCCTGTGTCGATACAACCTCTGATTACGGGGGAGCGTGTTTTGTTGTCGCTGAGATGAGCCACCCCGGCGCTACAGAATTCTTCCACGGCGAAACCGCGGTGCATATTGCACGCCTCGCCATGGAGTGCGGGGCAGATGGCATTATCGCTCCCGCCACGCGACCCGATCGTGTCAGGATGTTACGGGATATCGTTAAAGCCCGGAAGATCCTATCACCCGGTATCGGGGCGCAGGGAGGCGATCCGGATCGGATCGCCGGACTTGTGGATGGAATCATTGTCGGTCGCGCGATTTATGAGGCAGATGATCCTGCAGCCGCTGCCGGTGCGTTCAACCGCTTCCGATCGGCGTAATCTTAGGTAAATTGTACGCTATCTGTGACCGGATCCTTATGCCCGTCCTGTTTTTTCCGTGAATTGCCGGTTCATTGAACCATCGGGTTCTAAATATTTATTAAGGAATTATGCGATGTTATACTATGGATTGGACGGCAGAACAGAAGAACCTGGCAAATAAATTCAAAACTATCGATGATATTCCGGAAGAGGAGCGCAAATACAAGTGCCACACCTGCCACCTCATTGTCGATGAGAAGCCATGTCCCAACTGCGGTGAGACGCACCTTGAAGTCATGTGTCCCCTTGACCACTGCCACTGCAACCATGAGATAATATCGGGTATCGAGTACTGCCCTCTCTGTGGCAAACCCGTCTGCCCGGAATGTGGTTCGCATGATGTGGTGCAGGTCAGCAGGGTAACCGGTTACCTGCAGGATGTTTCCGGTTGGAATGCCGGCAAGCAGCAGGAACTTAAGGATCGCATGCGTTATTCGATTGCGTAAAGAGCGGTTTTTTCCGTTTTAATAAAATTGCATGATAAAAGTAAATATCAAAAATGCATCGCTTCTCCCAGGGTTATGAAAGTGGATCTGAAAATCTGTCCACTTCCATAACCCCCGTCTGTTTTACGCGTACTCTTTTCTTTTTCCTGGATGTTCACGCTGGATGAATCCCCTTTCAGTTCACCTGCCCACTCAGTTTTTTTCATGACAAGAGCCCGTTTTAACCTCGCCTCCGCATGGAATGGGTTGATTTCGAGGACCTTTTCATATTTTTTAACTGCCGCTCCGAACCGCCCGAGCTCATCGAGGCAGTTACCCATTGCGTTGTAGGCATTGCAGAAACGTGGGGCTATGCAAACAGCCATGCTCAGGTATTTCAGGGCGGATTCTTTTTTCCCCTCGGTCGACAGGTCCAATGCATGCCGGTACAGATACTGTGCTTCTAACGGTATCTCGTTTTCACTCAGTGCCATCATTTCTCCCTCCCTTACTGCGAGTTCCCTCAGAGTATCCGCAGCAATCTCCGATGATTCAGCCTGAATAATAACAATTTGCACACCGCTATCGCCATGAAAAGCGCAACCATATTCTGCTACAGTATTGCCTTGCATACTATACCGGAAATCGGTAGGTCCTGCTAGGGAGTATTGGAAAAAATCGGAAAATCCTGCAGAAATTGTTAATGTCGGTTTTTCCTGCTGAAAAAGTTTATTACTACATCCACTGTTGAGGATACTAGGTATGGCAGTTCTTGATCAGGAAAGGATCACCCTTATAAAACAAATCCTTAAATGGCACCCGCGGGGCATGACTATCTCGAATCTCACCACCAAGATGAAGCTGAACAGGAATCTCGTGGCAAAATATCTGGACATGCTCCTCATTTCCGGCCAGGTAGAGATGACGAATGTCGGGGTTGCCAAGGTTTATTTCCTTTCCCAAAGGGTACCGGTTTCAGCGATGCTGGAATTTTCATCAGATCTCATTATCATGATCGATCATGACGGGAAGATCCTTCAGGTAAATGAACCGGTCCTCGTTCTGGTTGATGTGAAACGGGAATCACTACTCGGGAAGAGCATCGATGAAATCGGTACCCCGTTTATTCACGACCTTCCAATAACCCCGGAAGGGAAGGACCATGAGGGGGGAAAAGAAATTGTTACGGAAAAAACCTACCTGATACGGGACGAAAAATATCATTTCCGTTATAAACGAATTCCTACTGCTTTCGAAGACGGAAATCATGGATTTACCTTTATTATCGAAAATATCACTCCCCAGAAAAAATATCAGGAGATGCTGGAAAGAAGCGAAGCCCGGTATCGTGGCATCGTCATATCGTCCGGGGAGGCAATTATCGGAACTACAAAGGAGGGGGTGATCGTCTCATGGAATCCTTCGGCAGAGCGTCTTTACGGTTTTACCGAGAGTGAGGCGGCGACAAAGACACTCAGTACGCTCGTACCTGAAGAAAGCAGAGGGGATATTGATGCACTTCTGAAAGGAGTTGCACAGGGAGACTGCATTCGGCGACGCGAAATCAAAATGCGGCGAAAGGATAGCACAATCATCGACGTCATGATAACCACCTGCCCGATGAAGGGGGAGAATGAAGAGATTGTCGGTGCGTCTTCCGTTGTCCGTGATATTACACGGGAGAAAGTCGAACAGCATATCCGGGAACATGAGGACCGGTACCGCACACTTGTTGAAGATCTGAAAGTCGGTATCTACAGGAGCACCGGAGATCCAAAAGGCAGGTTCGTGTGGGGAAATACTGCACTTCTGCAGATTCTCGGTTATCAGACCATAGGGGATCTCCATGGAATCGAGGTTGTCGATGTTTTTTCTGAACCCGACGGCAGGAAAGAACTGCTTGAAGAGCTGTACCGGACCGGGTTTGTAAAAAACAAGGTTCTCAGCCTGAAAAAGAAAGACACCACACCAGTTACTGTCAGTGTAACCGCTCTCGCGGAATTTGACGAGAAAAAGAATATTGTGTTTATTAATGGTATCGTACAGGACATCACCGGTTTTGTGAATCCTCAGGGATCGTTATCCACTCATTCATAATGCTCTATTCTATCATGCAGACAGACGTTTGCGATACAACTTTCGGATTGCCATAACGGCAATTGCATGTGACAGGAAGAAAAGAACCAAAAAATTCGGCGATGACTGCACCGTTGGATATTTTCGGATTTTAAAATAAGTCAGT
>DATEXZ010000111.1:0-3213 GCA_035256445.1 Methanoregula sp. | reverse complement strand
CAAAATTCTCAAACGACTCTATTTTGTGAAATATCGTTACGACGGAGAAAGTGTGGAAGAATCTGCACAAAGAATTGGGGTTACCCGGAATGAAGGATATATCTGGCAACGAAGATGGAATGAGCAAGGATATGAAGGTTTGATTCCCCGTTATGCCGGTGGCAGGCCGATGAAACTCTCATCAGACGAGTTCGACAAGCTGAAAGATCTATTGAGTCAAAAAACGACGTGGACAACAGAAGAGGTCCGAGCAATGATCCATCGGGAATTCGAAGTCAAATATACCTTGAAACAGATCCGGATTATCCTGAAGAAGTTGAACATGGCCTATGGGAAACCATTCACTCAGGATTATCGGAGACCTGATGATGCGGAATCTCTCTTAAAAAAACCTTCCTGAAATAAAACCCGGAATGGTAATCGGATTCCTGGATGAAACATCTCCACAAACCATAGCAAATACCCAGCGATTCTGGTCATTTGGCCACCCGACGCTTGTTAAGAACACTACGAAATTCCGTGCAAATACTTTCGGTTTTTACTCGATTAACGGATGTTCCGTGCTGGAGTTCCACGAACATTCAAAAAAGGAGGATGTCTGTGAGTTCCTTCAGTCAATTCGGAAAATGAATCCTGATGTAGATCTCGTTATTATCCTCGATAATTTCCGGTCTCACCATGCAATTAAGACGCAGGAATATGCAGAAGAGAATAGGATAGATCTAGTATTTTTACCACCGTATTCTCCGGATTTGAACCCGATTGAGTTCATTTGGAAAAGCATTAAGAGGATCATCTCACGGACTTTCATACGAGATCTCGACCACTTAAAACAGATTATTCTTGATGCTTTCAAAAAATATGGTTGCTCATTGAGTTTCGCCAAAGCATGGATTGCTAAATTCCTCGGGAGTAAATTTGGTATCAAACTTTAGGTTCTTAACTATAATTGCTTCTTCGTACCGCTGAATTTTTCGCAGGGTATACCCTTTTTCAAACCAGGCAGAAACGAGATTTTTATTGATGGCAAGGGCTTTATCATACCAGGTAATTGCATCTTCATACCAGCCGAGGGAATAATATATTTTTCCTTTATTCTCCATGGCAGTAGTATTTTTCCCATCAATTTCAAGTACTTTGTCAAAACAGGCAATTGCTTCGTCATACCGCCCAATCCTCGCGAACCGATGGGCTTTTTCCATTAATGCATTACTGTCCATTCTGCTCATGATACGATGCACACAAGGTCCTATAATACCTTCTTGTCATTGCTTTGGGGAACGAAGGCAATTACACATGACTCACTGAATTCTGACGCTGCCATAGGTGTATGCAGGAAACTTCAGGTGGTATTGCCTCTCCTCCGGTATGGCAAGATACAGCACATACGCCATAATTTCATCTGATAAACTTCCGGTAAGTTTATAGGAAAGATGCGGAAACTTCCAACCTTACCGGAGAAGGCGCCATGAGGTGCTACTAAAAAGCGGTTGTTTTTTTTATTCTGATGAATGAGGAATTTGACAATTAAAAAAAAGGAGTCAGAAAAAAATAGTATCAGTCATAGAGGGGAGAGAATCCCTGCTTGACAACATTTCCGTACCGCAGGACAATATTCGGGTCAGTTGCACAGACAGGACAGAAATAATCTTCAGGCAGGTCTTCAAATTTTGTCCCGGGTTTGATTCCCCGATGAGGTTCTCCGCGTTTTTCATCGTAGACATAATCGCACATGGAACAGACATAGCGTGTCGGCCGCCACTCATCAAAGCCCCATTTGCCAATCTTGCCTTTTCCCTGAAATCCACAGACGGGACAGAGATACGTTTCAGGGAGATCTTCAAACGGAGTGCCTGCAGGAATGCCATTATGCGGCTCACCCCGAAGGGGTGAATAGACATATCCGCAAATCCTGCATTTGTATCTCATGGGTGTACCTTTCTTTGATACAGCACCCTTTTTTCCTGCGACTGAAGTTTTCCTTACTGCTGGTTTCTTTTTCGCCGCTGCCGGTTTTTTTGCCGTCACCATTGCGCTCTTCTTTACCGTTTCTGCTGCTTTTGCCATATGAAATTCACACCGTGTAATGCCCTTCACAGCCTCTTTATTTCTGAGAAGAGCCATTACATGGGAGATGGATACTTCCGGCTATTATAAATTGTGTATACGGCAAGTATGATGTGACTATCCATGTCAGAGGTCAATACCTACAAACGATCACTGGGATTATTTGAACTTGTCAGTCTCGGGGTAGGAGGGACGATCGGGTCCGGTATTTTTGTCGTCCCAGGTATCGCCGCCAGACAAAGTGGTCCGTGGTCGCTCCTTGCATGGGTTATTGTCGCAGTATCCGCATCGTGTGTCCTTCTTTCACTTGCCAGCGTAGCTTTTCGGTTTACTTCATCTAACAGTTTTTATTCTCTTTTCAGTTCAGTTTTCGGTGCACGGGTAGCAGCACCTCTCGTCATCCTCTACCTCATTTCTTCACTCTTTGGGATCTCAACCATAGCAGCGGGCATTGGTCAGTATATAACGTACTTCGGTGTTTCTCACGTGCTTCTTATCGAGCTCGTTATTATCGGGGCTTTCTGCTGGCTCAATATAACCGGAATCTCATTGTCGGGGACAACGGAGAATATTCTCACTACGCTCAAAATCATACCTCTCGTGATAATCTCTATCCTGCTCATTCCCTTTATCAGCGTTCATAATTTCGAACCTGTAATACCGATCACTGCAACGGGGCTGCTTGCGACGGTTATTATTGTGTACTGGCCGTTTACCGGTTTTGAGATCAGCGCAATACCCGTTGAAGAGACACGGGATCCGACGATTATCCGGCGATCCCTGCTCCTTGTCATGGGAATTGTGGTATCTATATATCTCCTCCTCAATGTTTCGCTTATTGGTAGTGTTGGTGCAGAAACACTTGCTGCTTCACCAGCTCCGGTAGCCACTGCTGCCGGGATTCTTTTTAATCGTTCAGGTTCCATTGTCGCGTGCATCGGTATCGTGGCTATGCTTTCTGCCATAAATGCCTATATCGTTGGTACTTCACGGGTGATCCAGTCAATGTCTGCCGGATTTTCCATACCCCTAATGCGGGATTTGAATGCACGGGGTACTCCGGCATATGCACTTATTGCAGGTTGTGCAGTCAGCGGGGCGCTCCTGTTCTTTTCCAACCATTTTGAGCAGCTTGCTACCATCTCC
>DATEXZ010000110.1:0-4269 GCA_035256445.1 Methanoregula sp. | reverse complement strand
CCGAACGTTCGTATTTCAGGATGAAGTGTCTGGAGATCTACCACAACTGCTTCGGCAGGGGTCGGGTTAACGTTCATCTGCTTCTGGAATGCAGTCTGGGACTGCCAGGTACCTGCATTAATACCTAATACACCCCGGTATTGGGTCAACCCCCGGATGTGAACATGACCGGTGTGCAGGATCTCCGGTAACGGATCGATTATCAACCGGTCAGTTTTTCCTGCAGCAATAGGGGTCCTGCGTCCATATGCGGGGGCCAGATGTCGTCGCTGGAGCATTTCTTCCATCATGAGGCCGCTCTGGTCGTAGGATGCACCTGGAATCAACCCGATCATGTCATCAATAGATCTTCCATGATACATCAGTACACGCACACCCTGGAGGTTTACGACCGCAGGGTTTTCAACAAGGATACAATTTGACGGGAATTTTTTGGTAAATTGCCGGGGGATTACCGGCTGCGGTTCTGCTCCTCTGACTACGTCATGGTTACCTGGTGAGATAATAATCTTCATGCGGGAAGGAAGATCCTGCATCATTTCACCGAAGGCATCATATTGCTCATAGATATTTTTTATCACCAGTTCACTTTCCTGACCAGGATAAATCCCAATGCCATCGACAAGATCCCCGGCAATCAGGAGATACGAGAAATCCGATTCCGAAAGCCAGTCTGCGAACCGGTTCCAGCACTCTTCAAGAAATGTATTGCTGCCAACGTGAGTATCTGAGATAAATACTGCTTTTCCTGGCTTCTCGCTCTGGAATGGAGTATTGTCAATACGTATGTCCGGGCGGTAGAGCTGCTCTGCGAAAAAGATCTTGCCATCACTGGAGAGCTTACCTTTCACTCCAATGACTTCATCATGGATAATGCGTTCTCCATCGGAAAATACCGGGCGATCTTTTCTGAAGAGCACGGTAATTCCACCCGTGGAGTCCTCTATCTCAGCAATCCTGTGACCGTTTGTCGTGGTCTTTACATCGACAACCATGCCGATAACTGTGCATTCTTCCTGGCGATAGCGGGTATTCCTGGTAAGTGCCTCGATTGGCATACCCCCGCACCGGATTCTTATCATATTTCCAAGACGATTATACCGATCGCGGAAATAGTGAAGATAATCCCCGGTCCCGTTTACACAGCCGGATGTTCCCGGGCTGCCGCTGATCACTTCAACAGAAGGATCGGTCAAGAACCTGGTGCCATCCCTTGTTGCACTCATGCCGGGAATATGTTTTGACGAAACTACGATAGTGTCTCCCGGGACCTGAGCGATGATACGTCCGATGAGATCCGGCTCATCCTGTTCCTGGATATAGCGCACGACGTCCGGATGCACCTGCAGCTTTGTCTCTAAAAACTGGAGGGTTATCTGCTGTGCATCAAGCATGGATAGTATATTGGTCACAAAGAAAATATAGGGTTTTATCTTTACACAAGCATGCTAAGATGCGATACTCCTGATGTGAACATTTGATATTCGCACCAGATAATCGTATTAACACGAAATTCTGGCGGACGCCTCCAAATGTATGATATATTTCAGATGGTGTTCCTTGGTTTTGTAATCGGGCTGACTGGTGCGCTCGCTCCCGGTCCAACCCTGGTTGCTACCATCAACGCGTCTATCAACGGAGACTGGATGACCGGTCTGAAGGTATCACTTGGTCATGCTATTGTAGAACTTTTTATTGTTATCCTGATACTCTTAGGCTTGGCAACCATTGCACTTCCCTATACCTCAGTAATTGCGGGAGTCGGAGGGATAGCTCTGATTGTGTTCGGGGCTTTGACAATCATGGGGAGCAGACAGGCCACCATGAGCGCTTCTCCAGACCAGCCTGTCTCCAATCCCTATATGGCGGGACTGGTTACCAGTGCAGCAAATCCATATTTCTGGATCTGGTGGCTGTCGGTAGGAAGTGCAATGGTTATTGCAGGACTTGAGGGTGGTCTGGTACTTGCCGGAGCTTTCATGATCGGGCACTGGACTGCAGATACTGTATGGTATACGCTTGTTTCAAGTGGTGTGTCAAAAGGCAGGACGTTCCTTTCTGATACTGCTTATCGGAATATAATGATATTCTGCGGAATTTTCCTGATTCTTTTCGGGATTTATTACCTGTCACGTCAATGGTTCTGACACGGAATCCCTGCGTCATTTTATGATGCACCATCACAAATTATGAAGGGTTAAAACAATAGAATCAGATAAGAGCGTTAAAAATGGCAGATAACAACAATAAAAAAGATATCCGAACACTGGTTGCGCAATTCCGGGAAAGTGATCACTGGGCGGTGTCCCTTGCACGCGATATACTCTGGGTCGTTGCCGTTGTCGGGGGAGTTGCCCTGGCTCTCTTCCTGATCTGCGGAACGTGGCCGGCCGTAGTAACGATTGAATCCGAGAGTATGGTGCCCCATATGAATGTAGGCGACCTTGTAGTTGTCGTTCAGAAAGATCGGTACGGCACGTTTGAAACCTGGACCGATGGCAGAGCCTCCGGAATACTAAAGTTTGAGGATTATGGGGATGTCATCATCTACAAACCGAATGGTCTCACCAGTGTTCATCCGATTATACATAGAGCAATACAGTACGTAGAACCTGGAATTGTAACCCAGATGAAGGGAAAAAATCTGTCTGTCACGTACACTGCCCCCCATAGCGGTTATGTTACGTGGGGCGATCACAACCGGAATCCGGATCAGCTGGCAATCTACCCGGGTATTGGGCAGATCGAACCGGTAAAAGACGAGTGGATAATTGGAAAAGCTCTCTTTTCTATCCCTCTGGTTGGCTATCTCCCCCTTCATATTATCGAAGTGACTATCATCATTGTCGTGATCATGATTCTCTACGAGATGTACCAGCGTTCGCAGGAAAACAAGCCGGAATCGCAGCGAAAGAAAAACAGGAAACAGAAGTAGGGTTCAATCCGGATTTATGACAAATCTCTCAATCCTTTTGTCCGATGTACTTGGGGGGCATCGTCTTACTGAGCCAGAAGCAACCCTGCTCCTGAACATACGGGACCGGGATGTTCTCCGGATTGCATCTGCTGCAGATGAGATGCGGGAACGCCGGGCGGGAAATATTGTCACCTATGTCAGAAACCAGAACCTGCACGTGACCAACATATGTAAGAATCTCTGCGGTTTTTGTGGTTTTGGGCGACGTGTCAGTGATGAAGGAGCTTTCTGCAATGATAAAGCAGCGATCCAGGAGAAAGCCCGTCTCGCCCTTACACGTGGTGTCACCGAAATCTGTCTGCTGAGCGGAGTACATCCCGATTTTTCAATTGACACATACTGTGAAATACTTTCATGGGTGCTTGAAATTGGACCGCAGTTACACCTGCATGCATTCAGTCCGGATGAAGTCTCCCATGCCGCGTCTGTTAGTAATTTATCCAGTGCTGAAGTACTTACACGTCTTAACGCCGCCGGACTTGGTTCATTACAGGGTACCGCTGCTGAGATTCTTGTGGACACGGTCAGAAAGGTTATCTGCCCGAGGAAACTGAACACGGCCGAATGGGTGAGAATAATTAAAGAGGCTCACTCTCTTGGAATTCCTTCGACTGCGACAATCATGTATGGATCGTATGAGACAGCTAAAGATCAGGCGGAACACCTGGGAATCCTCCGCAGGATCCAGGATGAAACCAGCGGTTTTACAGAATTGGTACCCCTCTCATATCTTCATATCAATACCCCACTCTATAAAGCGGGTATCAGCCGCGCGGGTGCAACCGGCCGGGAGGATATGCTGATGACTGCTGTCTCCCGGCTGTTCCTGGATAATTTCCACAATATTCAGGTTCCCTGGGGCAAGGTGGGACTCAAAATGGCACAGGTGATGCTGATGGCAGGAGGAAATGATCTTGCGGGAACTATGTTCTCGGATGATGTCTCTGCAACTGCAGGAGCAACGGATGCCGATTATCTTGATCCGGTGACCATGCAACGTATTGCATCAGATCTGGGCAGAACCCTGAAGGAGCGAACAACTCTGTATCAACTGGTATGAAAAGCAGAAAATCGCCCGAATAATGTAAGAAAAGGCCGATTTGAAGTAGTGACTTCGTAGAAATTCTGATTTTCAACAAATTGTAAAGCACCTGTTTACGGAGGGGACAGTGCCTGTCCCCCCGAACCGCCCCTTCGCTTTTGCGATTGTGTCGTATTACCTTCTCGGGAGTTATCGCTCCAGGGGGGGTGCCACAGCGGCGGGGGGCGGAGGCATTACATGCCGTAACCCC
>DATEXZ010000109.1:0-4118 GCA_035256445.1 Methanoregula sp. | reverse complement strand
TGCGGGAATCTCACCGTATTACGTCTTCCAGTGCCGCCCTTCGCTGGGCAATCGCTTCTTCCAGGTTCCCGTGGAACAGTCGTATGAGATTATCCAGAAATCCTGGCAGGCATGTTCCGGCCTTGCGAAACGGGCACGGTTCGTCATGTCGCATGCAACCGGTAAGATTGAAGTCGTCGGCAAGACTGCAGGACAGGTCTTCATGCGGTATCACCAGTCGGCCGATCCCGCAAACATCGGGAAATTCATGGTGTTCCGCAGCAATCCGCTGGCCCGGTGGTTTGATGACTATCGCCATGTCCTTACGGATTTCGAGGCAAAAAAGACCTGGTTGTTCTGACAGGGATTTGATTCATGAGGGAAAAATCCGGTTCCCTGATGAGGGAAAAGCATATGCACATACTTCCTCACGTCATCATATCTCTAAAATACCGGGGTGTCTGTAATACAAGGTTGTTTCTTCTGTTAAGAACAGGACTGAATTTGAATTAATTTTTCAATAATTATTCCTGTATAAACTATACCTTGATGTAAGCAGCGTGCTGATAGTACACAATATTCATGAATCCTTCCATAATGGACAAAACAACGCTGGATGTGCTCAAGGCAAAGACTGCACGTCTCTCGGTCATCTCCAACACAGGACTTGTCCTCATGAAATTTGTGGTCGGGTTTTCAATCGGTTCTGTCAGTATCATATCTGAAGCGATCCATTCATCGATGGACCTTATCGCTGCGGTAATAGCGTATTTCTCGGTGCGGAAATCAGCCGAACCTCCTGATGCCCAGCATGAGTTTGGCCATGGGAAATTTGAAGACATTTCCGGGTTAGTCGAAGCCCTCCTGATATTTGCAGCTGCTGTGCTTATCATACGGGAAGCTCTGTTGAAACTGCTCGGGCAGCCATCTGAACTTTTTAAACCAGAACTGCTCATTTTCGGTATCGCTGTAATGGGTATTTCTGCGCTGGTGAACTGGTATGTCTCCCGGAGGCTTATGAAGGTAGCAAGACAATCCGAGTCCATTGCGCTCGAAAGCGATGCGTGGCACCTGCGTACCGACGTGTATACCTCGCTGGGTGTCTTCATCGGACTCGTCCTTATCCACCTGACAGGGATTACCCTCTTTGATCCGCTCGTCGCCCTTGGGGTTGCCTTGGTAATCATGAAAGCCGCGTATGATCTCACGCGGCGTTCATTCTCAGATCTCATCGATCACAGTATCCCGGCAGCTGATGAACACAGGATTCAGGCAATCATCTGTGAGCATGCAGTCAGTTATGCCGGGTTTCATGATCTGAGGACCCGAAGGTCAGGACCGGATATATTTATCGAATTCCACCTCGTCATGCCCGGCTCTGCAACGGTTCTGCACTCCCACGACCTTTCCGATCATCTGGAATCCGATCTGAACGTCGAGTTCCCGAGGGCAGTCATTACTATACATACCGAGCCCTGCAATGAGGGTTGCACCCGTTGTGGCTCGTTCTGCACCTTTTATGACAAGAAGAACTCCGGTGGCGGGCAGAGAGAATAATTTCTTTTTAACCGCGTACCGGTCCATTCAGAATGTTTTAGTGGATCCGGTTTACCAGTAAGGCTGTACATCTTCGTTTTTGGATACCGGAGTCAACAGTACCCCATAAATAACCCGGGTGATAATTATTCTCCGGAGTATTGGAGAAACGGCCAGGATAACCAGTAGCCTGGACCGGCGATCGGAGGAAATTCATCTACGGACATTAGTCCAGTGCGGGAGGGATTTGATTTTGATGCAGATTTTCAGGACAGGAAGCGAGCATGAACCTGCCATCACCGCCCCTGTGGACGCAATATCAGAAGGGGCATGGATACGGTTATACGAACCGTCCGAGGCTGAACTTGCCGTTGTCAGCAGCACATGTGCCATACCCACGGATTTTTTAAAGGCAGCCCTCGATGAAGAGGAGCGTCCTCGTATAGATTCCGAGGATGATGTGGTTTTAATCGTCATGGATATCCCGGTGACAGCGGAATTTGAGGATATAAAGACCCTGACCACGCACCCGCTGGGCATTGTCATCACAAAGGACTATGTCGTCACGGTCTGCAGCCGAAGATCCCAGGTGCTGGACGATTTTGTTGCCGGGAAGGTACGACATTTTACCACGATGAAAAGAACGCGGTTCATGTTCCAGATCTTTTACCGGAATGCCTCCTACTACCTCAGTCACCTGCGCCAGATGGAGAGGTCTATTTCGCGGATTGAAGCTGAACTTCACCGGTCACTGAAAAACGAGGAACTCTTCCAGATGATGGAGCTGGAAAAAAGCCTGATTTACTTCTCCACCTCTCTCAAGAGCAACGAGGCGGTCCTTGAACGCATCCTTCGCTCAAAACCGCTGAAAATGTACGAGGAGGATGCCGAATTTTTAGAAGACGTCATCATCGAGAACAAGCAGGCAATGGAGATGTCCCAGATCTACCTGCATATCCTGAACGGTATGACCCAGGCATTTGCCACCATCATCTCGAACAATCTCAATATCGTCATGAAGTTCCTTGCATCGGTGACAATTATCATCGCGGTGCCGACGATGATCGCGAGTTTCTATGGCATGAATGTCCTTGATCTCCCCTTATCCGATAGACCGCTCGCCTTCGAGACCATCTTTGGCTTTTCTGTTATTATCTCAGTAGCGATGGGACTGTTAATGTGGAAGAAAAAAATATTCTGATATCCTGACTTTTTTGGGATTGCCCATTCCTACCACCAATTCATCCTGTTCTCGACAAATCCGTATGAGCGGTGTGAGAAGCAATGAGGGACTGAGGGGCTTCCATTTCCTTTCACGATGGACTCTGGAGGAAAAAAAAAAGATGAACACCGCCGCCCCCGAAGGGACGCCCCCGCGGCGGATCAATGACGATGATTGGTAAATTACCAAAAAATCTGAAAAAAAACTTCGCTGACCAGCCGTGCCTCGGAGAGGCCCTGAGGCGGGTGATCCTCATATATTTCAGTGATTTCTGGAAAAAGAAGACATGAACAAAGTTCTCGAAGCCGATTCAGACATTTTAAGTAACTCAGACCACCATCAGGATATTCGCCTTCATCATGCAGATTTTGTTAAAACAAATTATTAAAAGAGATAATTAACCCGGAAACACATTTTCTGGATCTCTTATGTCTCCACTATCGTGTTCTCTGTTTTTCCGGCATTCAGGTACCCGTACGAGACACGCAGGACGAACCCGACGATAAGCACGGATGCTGATACAACGATAATCTTTGCCCACTGGTCAAGGGAAAGCGGTACTGTACCAAAGACCGCCCCACCATACTGCACGATAAGGATCTGCATGAGAATCACGCCACCCATTACGGCAAAAAATGTCGGGTTGCCCCTGAAAAAAGGAGGCATCTTCCCGTCCAGTGCACGGCAGTTGATCCCATTCCATACCGCACCCAGGATAAATGCGGCAAAAAAGACGGTGTTGATCTCAGCAGGAGTCGAGCCTCCAAGGAAGCCTGTGGCGATCTGAAGCATACCCGCGATGATAAAAAATGTGCCGGTGACGATAATCGATGCCCACATGAACGGCGAGATAATTTTGGCATCATGCGATACCGGGCGGCGGTTCATGAGTCCGGCATGCGGGGCTTCTGAACAGAGCGCAAACGCCGCAAGAGTATCCATAATGATGTTGATCCAGAGGATCTGGATAATGCTGAAGGGTTCCGGATAGCCCATCAATGGTGCGATGAAAATCAGGATACAGGCACAGAAATTAATCGTGAGCTGGAAGAGTATGAACCTCTGGATATTCTCATACAGCGATCTGCCCCATAAGACGGCATTTGTGATAGACGAAAATGAATCATCAAGCAGGATAATATCACTGGCTTCCCGTGCTACCTCTGTTCCCGCAATCCCCATGGCAAGCCCTACATCGGCGTGTTTGAGAGCGGGGGCATCGTTCGTGCCATCGCCGGTCACTGCGACGACTGCACCGGTTGTCTGGAGTGCCTTAACCAGAAGGAGTTTATCCATGGGTTCTGCACGCGCCATGATGTCCATACCCTGAGCCGTTGTCACCTGCTCGTCCAGTGAAAGGGAACGGAACATCGATCCGGTT
>DATEXZ010000108.1:0-28439 GCA_035256445.1 Methanoregula sp. | reverse complement strand
GAGGTACTCAAAGTTCCGGTCATTATTCTCATCGATGATACGTTCCAGGACCATGGTGACTTTGTCGACCAGTGACTCTTCTGCGATCTTTTTAAAAAACGGCGGGGCGTACCGGGAAAACCTCAAAAGCCGGTTAATCTCTTCGCTGTGTACCGTTAAGAGGTAATTATCCCGGATGAGGACAAAGAGCGGGTGCACCGACATCTTCTCCCCTCGCACTGTCGCAGAAGGGAGCATTATACCCAGTTCGGTATCGTAATCTTCGTATGCCGAGTAAAAACCTGTGGTCAGTTTCGGGATCGGGATCTTGGAAAAACCGGCAGCCTGAGCAATCCGCTCGATTTCTTTATCATCGTCTTTTGTACTGCAGTCAATCCAGGCAATGCTCGCGTCGCGGATCGCGATAAGATATTCTTCAAGAGGGCGGTCCACCAGCCGCTCGATCCTGCCATCCCCGAACAGGATGATGCAGAAACTTAAGGGAACGGGCCCGGTGACGGTTGATGTCTGAGGGGTACTCTGCATTTTCATGGCGGCGCCTCGTTGATACTGCGGCCGGCTCTGGTGTGCCGTATATCAATCTGAGCTATTGATACCGTAAGCGTATATAGGTGGCTGTTTTTTTAAAAAAGAAGAACCCGTTATTACTAACCCGGACGGAACGCTTATTATCCGGCCACGCACTTGTCCGGTTATGCAGATTCGCTACCTCATTTCCACAATACTCATCATTGTTATACTTCTTTTATCCGGGTGTATATCAACGGCTCCACCGGCCACTTCTGCTACCATTGCACCAACGCAACCTGCGTACATAACGCCGCCGGCATCTCCCTCTGGTTTTACGATCAGGGTAAACTCCCTTGGTGCGGGATTACCTCTTCCTGACGCTTATACCTGCAAAGGAGCAAGTGAATCGCCCGAAGTCTCATGGGACGGTATCCCTGCCGGGACGAAAAGTCTTGTCCTTATCCTAGATGACCCTGATGCTCCGAATGGCAGGTTTACCCATTGGATCGTCTACAATATCCCTCCGGTATCCGGAGAACTTGCACAGGCACAGCCGAATGCAAAAGTGCTGGCCAACGGGGCACAGCAGGGTGACACCAGTGCCGGTTCACGGGGATACTATCCCCCATGCCCGCCGATTGGAATAACACACAGGTACGTTTTCAGGCTGTATGCGGTTGATATGGATATCACCCAGCCGACTGCGGACCGGGATTCCATCGACTGGGCATTGACCGGACATACCATTGCAGAAACGAAGTTTACGACAACGTTTACACGGTAGGTGACCCGTTTAAAAAATGAAAAACTACCGGAATTTCATTCGAGCGTGCGCCGGTACGTGGCGATGCCGAGGATAAACATTGCACCGGAAAATATCAGTAGTGCAATAAGATCCATTCCGATGACATCGAGCCCCTGTCCCCGGAGAATAATACTCCTGAGTGCATCTACACCGTAATACTCCGGATTAATGATGGTAATCCATCGCAGCCAGTCAGGCATGCCAATCACGGGGTAGAACGCCCCGGATGTCATGAACAGGATGAGGTTAAGAAACGCGACGACTGAAGCATATTCCTGCTGTGCGGAAAAACGTGACGCGAAAGACACAACCAGGCTGGTGACCCCGATACAAGCAATCAGGATCACGAGGAGGACCAGCAGGAAAACCTCCACGCTCTGGATGGTGATCCCGGTAATCAGAATGTCGATAATAAAGATGGTAAATCCCGCGATAAATGCCCGGACGGTACCACTGGAAATGATCCCGGCGATGATACTCGTACGTTTCACCGGCGTAACAAGATAACCTTCGTGGATCCCGGCTTCACGATCTCTGATGAGTGCAATTCCGCCCCCGAACATTGTTGAGGTAAAAATGGCCATCATGATGACACCAACGCCGAAGAACTGAATGTATTTGATATCCCCGTAAATTTTATTCACGGTCACCGGGTTATGTGCCCCGAGTGATGCAAGAACACTGCGGACAGCTGATTCGACAAGGGCAGGAATGATCGAGTTTGAACTGTCGACGTACAGGCGGACAGCATGATCATTGGATATTTCGGACGGGAAGACGATAACAGCGGATATCAGCCCCCTTGCAAGATCCTGTTTTGCCTTTTTTTCGTCAGTATAAACCGTGACATCCAGCAGTTTGGGATAGTCTTTCTGCGGGATGTGATTGAGTGCTGCTGCAGCACTGGTGAAAAGGGGTGTATCATTATAGGGTGGGACTTCCTGGACAATTCCGACAGGTACATGGCTGATGGTCCCGCCAAATGCGTTACCAAAAATAACCAGGTACATGATAGGCATCATCAGAGTCATGATGACCACAAACGGGTTGCTGAGAAACTTCTTAAAATCCCGCTTGAAGATCGCCACAGCTCCCCGAATCATCGCGGTATTCCCCCGCGTGCAGGTTTTGCATCCTGGTTCTGGCTGTCATCCAGTTTTTTACCCGTGAGATGAATGAAAACATCTTCAAGGGAGGGTGACCGTATCGAAATGGATGTCATCGGGACGGAAAATTTTTCAAAGACTGCAACAATTTCCGGTAATACTTTACTCCCGTTCTTTGCCGAGATGATGAGTCGTGTGCCCTTGACTTCAACTGAATTAATCAGAGTCGTCTCCCGTAACACGGAAAGTATCCCCTCATCTATCCGATCAAAACCGATTTCTATCAGGTCACCTGCAGGAATTAACTGCTTCAGGTTTTCCAGGATATCCAGTGCGATAAGTCGTCCTTTATCCACGAATGCGATACGGTTACAGAGTTTTTCCGCTTCGTCCATGTAGTGCGTGGTCAGGATAATGGTTGTTTTCTCCTCGTTCAGTTTTGCAATCTGCTGCCAGACCTCATGCCGGGCTTCAGGGTCGAGCCCGATGGTGGGTTCGTCAAGGAACAGGATGAGAGGGTGGTGGATAAAAGCACGGACAATCTCAAGTTTCCGTCTCATTCCCCCGGAAAATGTCTGGACTTTCATATGAGCACGATCGTCCAGTTCTGCCATTTTCAGGAGCTCCCATATCCGTGCATCGAGGATACTGTCGTCAACATTTACCAGTTTTCCGTAAAATTCAAGGTTGTCATAAGCGGTGAGTTCAATGTCAAGCGTACTGTTCTGCGGGCAGACCCCGATAATGCCCCGGATCTTTTCAGGAGCACGGATGATATCATAGGTATCAACGCAAGCCGTTCCGCTTGTCGGGTGGAGCAGGGTCGTGAGCATACGGATTAACGTGCTCTTTCCCGCACCGTTTGGACCCAGAAGACCAAATATTTCACCCCGCCTGACTTCAAACGTAACATCATCTACGGCGGTTACCGTGCGGTTCCTCTCGCGGAAAATTTTTGTGAGATGGTCAATCCTGATGATGCTGGAAGTATCGGGAACAACCGTGCAGCTGGTTAAGGTTTCTGCAGGTTCCGTTCC
Source organism: Methanoregula sp. (assembly GCA_035256445.1). GTDB lineage: Archaea > Halobacteriota > Methanomicrobia > Methanomicrobiales > Methanospirillaceae > Methanoregula. The sequence goes on along the minus strand of DATEXZ010000108.1, from coordinate 24,981 downwards.
TGTTTTCTTCCTTTCAGCGGCAGGTTGACTCATAGGACTTCGATCAGATGGTATCGGCGCGATAGTAATTAATGCCTGCTCTCTCCTGAAGCCCCGGGGACGGTGGGAGAAAATCATTATCCATCATCAACGACAATGCTGCTCCATTAAGAATTTTCTGGAGGAGAACTATGATCACGCTCCGGTTTTACCGGATTTATGATATCGGCAGGGAAATCGATCTTGACTGGCTGGAACGGGCCCTCGCCCAGAATTATTTTACGGCAAGAACAAGTTTTGTCCGTGTGAAACAAAAGTCCATCATGATTGAGGACCCCCCTCTCACGATCCAGATGAATCCCATACGGGTTGAGCGGGAGGGCAGGCCTTTTGAGTTCTCAGTGGTTGCCCGTGTCTATGGCATCGGTGTGATCAGTTTCTGTTGTATCTACGAAAACGGGGATGCACATTATTCCACCCTTGAAGAGATCGCTTTTTTGTTTGCCGGTCAGGAGGGATTGTCGGAATTTTATGTCCAGTATCTCAAGACGCTCGGAGAGATCATCAAACCGCATATAAAAAATTTTGCTATCAACCCTGACTTCTTTGAGGATTACACCGTCTACGTAACAGACCACCGGGACGATTCGATCGACCCCGTCCCCCTCTTACTTGGGGAAAAGATCAATATTTCACCTCAGATGCGGGATGAGATCGTCAAGAATTCGCTGAGCTACACCACCGATGATCTTGCCATACTCTCATGGGATTCGGCCCTGCTCTGCAACCCTGACAACCCGACGGACCTGATTGACCTCATAGAATTTGCCAATGTGCAGGTGCTTGAGCTGCGGTACTACGACCGGGAACTGACCCGTGAGATGGAGAAGATGTATGATGATATTGAGTATGCCGACAGGTTCTCCCAGTTTCGCCGGAGTCGCCAGTACCATGCAATTATGGCAAAGCAGATGGAGAACTATGCCGAGATATCGGAAGTTATCGAAAAAGTTGACAACCTGATCAAAGTCACCGAGGATGTCTATTATGCACGGGTCTATGCAACCGTCCTGAAGGTGCTCAGGAGCAACCAGTGGAGCGAGAGTGTGACCCGGAAGATCGATGTCATACGGGAAAATTATTCGATGCTCTCTGACGAAGTCCGTATCCAGCACTCAAACACGCTCGAGTGGGTGGTCATCATCCTGATTGCCCTGGAGTTCGGGCTCGCAATCTGGCAGAGTATCGGCTAGAAGGACGATAACCATGGTTTTCGAATGCCAGCAGTGCGGAGAATGCTGCCACCACATGGCCCAGGTCCATATCATCCAGGAAATTCGGGGCGAATTCGAGTTCCTGGTCAATAACCAGTATACCGGAGAAAAAAATGTGGTCAGGATCGACCCGGATAAGTACGAATTATTTTCGGATACCCGCATTTTTGGGGATCACCCTGAAGCCTGTCCGTTCCTGCGGTACCACCCAAAGGACCGGCTGGGATACTGTTGCGTCCACCTGACACGGCCGGAGATCTGCAGGGATTATGGCTGCTGGCGGATGCTTATCCTGAATTCCCGCGGGAAAAGAGCCGGAAGAGTCATGTACCGCCGTGCATTTTTTTCTGATGAGGACGATCTGTCCCGCCTGTGGAAGGAATGCATCGATGATCTGGCCGAACCGGATGACTCTGTATGGGACTCAGTTGTCATCGGGATAGTAACAAGAGCGGGATATACGGTACGAAGGTAAAAAGCGCCTGTTTTATTGAACAGGAGGGATTTCTTTGGGAACGGCACACAACCGCCCGAACTTGTTGATCGAGTAGGATGCAAGTATGGTTGCATCATCCATCTTCTTCTCGCCGATACCGATCCGGCTCAACTTGTCACGAATTATCCTGATGTTCTTTTCTGTGTGCTGCATACGGGTAGAGTACTGTTTCTCCCGCGACACGATAAAGAGATGGTTAAAAAGATGAGAAATTGCTCCTTTTTTTGAATTTCGATGAAATTTAACCGAATTTCTGTAAATCAGCGCACGCCCGAAGAACCACAGACCTGGCGGCGATTATAAAAATCTGGAATACAATGAAACGGTTAAAAAGAGCGTTGTTATAGATACCTGTTCTTTCTCAGCCAGTCTGCCTGTGGAGGCAGGTAGCGATAGATAATATCACATTTTTCATCCTGGAAAGACCAGGGTGTGACAATGAGTATATCGCCTTCTCGTATCCAGACACGCTTTTTGATCTTCCCTTTGATCCTGCCCATACGGGTAACGCCATCATAGCACCGGACACGGATATGATTTGCCCCCATCATAAGATCAGCAAAAGCGAACTGTTCATTGGCCCATTTCTTGGGTAACCGTACCCGGACAACAGGGGACCCATCTTCATTCACCGCGTTAGGGTCAAAGGCATCATTGTTATTGTTATTTCTAATTCAGACAACTCCGTTGTCATATACCAATGGTGTGTGGGACGATTAACATATGTATTGCGGGTGAAGCAGCACAATGTCCTGCCCGGATACATGACCGGAATGATAATATCTGCCGGCAACAACTCTTCATCAGCGGTCTGAATCAGGCAGAAGATTGCAATATCAGGAATGCGGGTATTGAGACGGTCTTTTTGGCCTGCAAACGGATCCAGTCAGACAACAGGAGAGAAGCATCCCGTGCGCCTGCCATATATTCTGTCAAAACGCGATCTCATCTGGGATGCTCTGATTGGCGTATCCGCTTTTATTGCCGTCACCATAAACATTGCAGGACTGCTCATGGGAATTACGGTGGTAATCCCGCATCTCCTCTATATTCCGGTGGTAATATCTGCCTACCATTACCCGAAGTGGGGATTATTTATTTCAGCGTGTATCGGGGGGTCATATCTCCTGAGTGTTCTCCTGGTTGCCGGGATCTCCTCCATTACTATGATGGAGGCGATTGTCCGGACCATCGTTGTGGTTATGATCGGGTGGCTTATTGCATGGCTCTCTTTCAGGGTCCGTGAACGCCAGGACCTGTATCAGGGAGTTTTTAACAATTCGGAAGCCGGCAGCATCCTGATCAAGGACACAGAAACCGGCAGGATGGTTGAGGAAGTGAATGAAAAGGCGGCAAGACTCCTCCACAGAATACCTGAAGATCTTAAACGAGCCCCGCCCGGTTCTTTCTGGAGCAGCGATTTTGAACAGGACCTGTTTTCCCGGCTGAATACCGGGGGGGCCATCCATGCAACTGAGGCGGAATTTTTACTGCCGGACGGGAGTTCTGAAATTGTCCTTGTATCAGCAGCACCGCTTCCTTTGGGAAGGACGATCATCACGTTTGTAGCAATTACCCGTCGCGTCTATGCCGAGAAAGCACTGAAGACGGCCAATGATAAACTCAGCCTTCTTTCCCGGATCGCAAAAGATCACCTCCAGCGTACGGTTGACCTGATGGCCGAAACGGTAAAAAATGCCGAAGCGCACTGCGACGATGCCGTTGCGCGGGTTTTTTTCAGCCAGATGCGAGTCCATGCGACGAACCTGACACGCCAGCTTGTTCTTACTGAATCATATAAAAATCTCGGGCTTTCCCCTCCGGCATGGCTGGGTATTCAGAAAATACTTGAATCTGCGGGCATTCCGGATAAAACCGGGTCTGTCTCTGTCAGGTTCTGGACAGAAAGACTCGAAATTTTTGCCGATCCCCTCTTCAATGATGTTTTGATCCATATTACCAGTAATGCGATTACCCACGGGATGACCATAAAAAATCTCATTGTCACGTATCATGAAACTCCTGAAGGACTCGATCTCATCCTGGAAGATGATGGCATCGGGATACCGGCCGATAAAAAACAACGGATATTTGAGTATGATGCCGGTGGGCATACGGGCATTGGGTTATTCATATGCCGTGAGATCCTCGCGGTAACGGGAATGACTATTACAGAGACCGGATCCGAAGGAAGGGGAGCAAGATTTGTGATCCATGTTCCCCCGGAGGGCTACAGGATAGAAGGAACCACAGAGCAGGTCCCGGTATTTCCTCTTCCAGCTACATCTGCCGATCTTCGTGGTGCACGTCATACATCCGGTATAATTGTCCGGGAACTCCGCACAGCGGAGTTTCCGCTTGCAGAGGCTCTCTGGACCGATTATCATCAGACAAAAGGAGATACCCGCACTGATCGGATTTTCGCGGGATTTTCCGAGGGAGAAATGGTCTCTGTTGCACGGTGCCGGAAGCACCCGGATGGATTTGAAGTGGATGCTGTTTTCACACCGGCCATTCACCGAGGCCACAGGTATGCACATGCGGTTATGTGGGGCCTCGTCGAGGCATGCGGACATGAACCCCTCTATATGCACTCATTAACAAACCTGACCGGGTTCTACGGTCATTTCGGATTTATCCCGATCGTTGAAAGTGAACTTCCTGCCACAATCCGGGAACGGTATGCCTGGGCTCAGGGGGAGATGGAGGGGGCAGACGTCAGCCCGATGAAACGACCTCCTATCAGGTAATCAGATTTGCTATCCTCACTCTTATTCACCGAAGGAATTAGTCTGTCCACACTGTTCAAATATATTGCAGTTATTTTCTCTATATTTCTTTCAGCGAGGGAAATTTTTTACTTTCTCCCTGCATACCGTGCCTCTTAACTTGTTTTGTATCCATTCCACTGTAACGACATGATCGGCAAGGGTGCCTATCTCAGGCAACTGACCGCAGCAACCGTTCCCATGAAATCGGTTGAGGTGGGGAAAGAGCTGGAGGGGAGTTCTCCTCCTTCCGTGTTTATCGGGAGCTGGAATTATCCGGATGTGTATGCCGGACCGATGATTGTTCCCCTGCATGGCGACACGGCGATCATGGATATGCCCGAATCCTGGATCCCCGGACATAAGACGCAGGAAGAGATCATCCAATATCGGCTTAGCCTGGTTCGCGGGAAGCACAGGATAAACGCATCGGATCTTGATAACCGGTTTGTGGAAAAACTCCAGGAGATCTCCTTATCAGCGAGCTCCGTTGAGAGCGAGGTCTCATTCGCTGTTCAGCCCCGCGGGATGTCATTTTCTGAAGAACACACCCCGTTTGGACCCAGCGCTCCTATCGAACGGTTTGAGATCGAGAGCGGTAAATGGAACCGGGACCTGGAAAAAGTATACTACGATACCGACCTCAGATCCGCTGAGGCCGTCCCTGACCTTCACAAAAAAGGTGTTCCGTTTTCCAGTATCCAGAAGGCATTCTCTGTTGGCAGCATGGGAAAGGATGTCCGAAGGCACCTTGTCCCAACCCGCTGGTCCATCACCGCCTGTGATACCATTATCGGTGACCATCTTCTGGCAGAGGTAAAAAAATTCCCGGTGATCGATACCTGGCGGGTGCATGAGTTCTCAAGCCTGCATAATAATTATGCAGTCATCCTGATGCCGACCGGGTGGCAGTATGAATGGTCGGAAGCATTTCTTCATGTCATGGGCAATGAAGAGCTGGTCTTTTCCGACCATGAAGGAAACAAGAAAAAGACAGAATATTCCCCGCTCGGCGGGTGCTACTATACCTGCAAGATGGCAGTACTTGAAGCACTTGCTCAGGAGAAAAAGCAGGCGGGGGCGATCATTCTCCGGGAGGCACTCCAGGGGTATGTCCCGATGGGAGTGTTCAATGTGCGGGAGAACGTGCGGAACGCAATGCACCAACCAGTACAGGAATTTGAAGACATCCGTTCGGCCCTTCTTCACATATCAGAAAAATTCACACTACCCATGCAACGGTTTATCGAAGAGGGTGCACTGCTGCGGAACACGATCCACGAACGGCAGTGCACACTCCGTGATTTTGCACCCTCCGCGCCACTCCATGATACGAATACCGGAATGTGAAACGAGGTTATGTAATGGGACCGGATCCCCACAGGACATCACCACGGATTATCCTCCATCTCGATATGGACAGTTTTTATGCGTCCGTTGAGATGCAGAAACGCCCGGAAATCCGGGGAAAACCTGTGGTGGTTGGTGCCGACCCGAAGAACGGGAAAGGACGGGGTGTCGTCGCCACATGCTCGTATGAGGCCCGGGCGTTTGGAATCCGGTCGGCAATGCCGATATCACAGGCATTTTCCCTGTGCCCGGACGCTGTTTTCCTCCCCCCCGATTTTTCCCTGTATGCCAGGACTTCATCAGAAATAATGACCTGTCTCCGTGGCTACGGGTTCCCGTTCCAGCAGGTCAGCATTGATGAAGCGTTCCTCGACCTGAGTCCCCTTGGCAGTTTTTCTGCAGCCGGTGGTCTTGCCAGGGAAATCAAGACTTCGATCAGGATAGCTACAGGTCTATCTTGTTCGGTGGGAGTAGCACCGACAAAGATCGTGGCCAAGATCGCCTCGGACTTTCAAAAACCCGACGGCCTGACGGTCGTGGAAGAGGGGCAGGCCGCCTCATTCCTCGCTCCACTGCCGGTAAGAAAAATCCCGGGCATCGGAAAAAAATCTGAACAGGAGCTGAACGGTATTGGGATCAGGTGTATCGGGGACCTCGCGGCATATGATGTCCAGAAGCTTATTACAAGATTTGGACGTGGCGGGGTTGCCATGCACGAGATCGCGCTCGGAATTGACGACAGTGAAGTAAAAGAGCGGGATGGGATGAAATCAGTATCACGGGAGACTACATTTGAGCAGGATACCGACGATCTTGCAACCCTTGTTGTTGTAATGGACTCGCTGGTCGAAGATGTACACAGGGATCTTATTGGTGAAGAGCTCCGGTTCAGAACCGTTACGGTGAAGATACGGTACGCGGGTTTTGTGACTAAGACCCGGGCAAAAACCCTGATGCATAATACCGACAGCAAACGAACGCTGCGCAGTAGTGCGCAGGATCTGCTCAGGATACTGTGGGGAGGCAGCAGGATCCGGCTAATCGGGTTGCGGGTTTCCTCACTTGAAAAGAACGATGCCTGCCAGACGACCCTGGACAGTTCTGGCAGTCAGGAGCCTTTTTCATAAATGCATGACAAGAAGATTATTACCGGATTACACGGTGTGTGTTTTTCGTGAATCTGATCTGATCGAAACACTGCAAGGGGAGAAAAAAGAGAGGGATTATAGACGGCTGACAAGCTGCCGGCAGGAAGCTTACCTGCCATTAAAATCCGATCGCCACAGCGTCCTCCGAAGGATTAAAGGAGTGATATATGGAGCGTTTTCGTTTCAAAAAAATAGATGCGTTCGTTGAAGGACAATCGAACGGGAACCCGGCGGGGTGCGTGTACCTGCCGGGCCCGGATGCCCTTTCTGGTGATGCAATGCAGCAGATCGCCCGCGATCTTGGCGGCTTTGTCAGTGAGGTGGTCTTCGTGTATTCAGATGAAGGCTATACCGCTCTCCGCTATTTTTCCCCGGAACGCGAAATGGCATTCTGCGGTCATTGCACCATTGCCGTGATGTATGATCTCATAAAAAACGACCCGGAACTTGCCCGTAACCCGATCATCCGCGTTCATGTGGCGGGGCGTGAACTTCTCGTCAGAAACGATATTGCATCAACAGATTCAGTTTTTATCAGCACACCCCTGCCACAGTTCCTGACCCCCACCCTTGATCGGGATGATGTTGCGGCAGCCCTGAAAATCCCGCCCGGTGAAATACCCGAGAAAAACCGGATAATGCTGGTCAATACAGGTCTTGCAACCCTGATCGTCCCCCTTATTTCCCTTGATACGCTCCTGGCACTCCGCCCGGACCAGAAGAACCTGAGGGAATTCTGTATGAGAAATGGCATCGAACTTGTTCTGGTTTTTTCAGATGAGGTCTCCTCGAAAGACAATTCCTATCGCACCCGTGTGTTTGCCCCTGTCTTCGGGTATCTTGAAGATCCTGCAACTGGTTCTGGCAACGCTGCGCTGGGATACTACATGCTGAATGCCAATATCTGGGATGGCCGCATGCTCAGGATTGAGCAGGGCAGATCAAGGGAGCATCCCAGTATAATCAGGCTGATGAGCGACGCTTCGATGTTACAGCGTACTGTATTTTTCGGGGGCAATGCACGGGTGAGAATTGAGGGGGACTATCTCCACTATCCCTGATAGCAGAACCCGGTATTTCCTGTCAGCCCTGCATTGCGGAGAAAAACCCTTCGATACCGGAACAACGGTCCGTCCCGATAGCATGGGCAGATTAAAAAAAGCAGGTTGAAGTGCAAGGACAGATCTGCACTGATAAGCGTGCTAGTATCTGTTTCTTGTGCACTGGAACGAAACTCTAATAACAACCAGGGTGCTGTGTTGACGAAAGGGGGAGAATTGATCCGGATACCGGAAAATCATACAGAGGCACACACCAGGATCCGACAGGTTGCAGCCCGGCTCTGTGCAGCCCGGACCAAAGGAGAGCTCGCGGAAATCCTCGCTGGTGAGATTCAGGAATATTCAATGTTCGACCTCCAGATCATCGGGGGGAGGCTGAACAACGAGATCGAGAAACTTCCTTCACCCTACCGGGAATCAATCCGCCCTTATTTCCGCGAGCAGCTTTTTGGCAAACACCACCAGCTCCTCGCAATGCACAACAGCGGAGCATTTGACCGGATGACTGCCCCTGTCCGGGACCCGGAAACATTCCGGAAATTCTGCGAAATGCTTCCTGAAGGCTGTTTTGCGTGGGATGACGCAAGCGAACGCAACCCGTATTTCCGCAATCCGAAGAACCGTATCTTCTATTACCTGATAGCTGCTTTCACGATGTTTGTCCTTGATGAACCAGGACACCCTGTCGGTATGCCGTTTCCCGGTGGTTTTACTGTTGAACAGCGTGGGAAGGATTATTATTGCCTGATCCGGGACAAAGAAAAAGAGGTATTCTATTCGATCTGCAATTTCTGTCCGGCTCACCAGAGTGAGGAAAGCTGAGTATTCAGGGAAATTTTTTAACTATCTTACATTGTAAATCTAATAAAAATCTGGTTGTCATGATCCAAACCGATTAGGTTGTTACCTATCAGACACAAAATCAGATACACCGGTGAAAACACAAATCAGGAGCATCATGTCCCCCAAAAAAGAATCACCCACCTGCCTGCACGAGGATGAGAAGCGGATAAGGGTTGTCAAAAACGGTCCCTACATCGTTTCAGGAAGCATTCCTCTCTTTATTAAAGAGATCCGCAACGATGCAGAGGGATTTTGCAGTACATGGAGTGATGTTAAGACCTTCCCCCTGCAGGAGCAGTACTCCCTGTGCCGGTGCGGGCATTCGAAAAATAAACCCTTCTGCGACGGCAATCATACAAAGATCCACTTTGACGGTACCGAAACGGCTGAAGATGAACCGTATCTCGACCGGGCAGACAGGATTAACGGGCCCACCCTGTCATTGACGGATGCTGAACATATGTGCGTGCATGCCCGGTTTTGTATGCGGGCCGGTGGGATCTGGAACCTCACACGGCAATCAGACAATCGTGAGGCCAGGGATATTGCTGTTGAAGAAGCAGGCAACTGTCCATCCGGGCGCCTCGTTTTATGGGATAAAAAAACGGGAAAGGCACTTGAACCGGAATTTGAAAAATCCATTGTTGTCATCGAGTACCCTCCCCGAAGTGAACATGGCCCGCTCTGGGTCCGTGGTGGCATTCCGGTTGTATCGTCTGATGGTCATGTCTATGAAATCCGGAACCGGGTGACCTTGTGCCGTTGTGGAAAATCATACAACAAACCGTTTTGTGACGGGAGTCACGTCGAGCGATAAGAGTTCCGGCAAAGTATTTTTATACAATTCAGCCCGGTATGGCATTAAAAAAATTCAGAATCCTTCCGGGTCCACCGAATCCCAGCGGACCTTCGCTTTCTGCACCAGCAGCCAGGTGGGGATGACAAGGATGACCGATGAGAGTGCAAAGTAGGGATTCGCAAAAGCTATCGCGGTGAAGATTGCCAGGACAATGCCGACAAGGATGAGGTACACAAAGAGTACTTTTACATCATACACCAGCACGTTAGGGGACAGCCCGCAGAGCCAGGCCATGATACCCACTGCATAAAACGAGACAGAGATCCCGAGCATAACAGCAGGGATGAGATACGCGACCTCCCCGGAGAGGGTCGCAACAGCCATGATAAAGATGGCCGGTATTACCTGGAGGACAGCAAACGTGGTGAGTTTGCTCGTTATCAGCGTACTTACAGCAACGGGCAGGCAGGCGTACGGCCCGAAGGTATCGAACATCGTAACCCACGTGTACATCGTTGATGCGATTACACCGGTAGTAACGGCAACTATGAAGAGCAGTCCGTGGGGCGGGAAGAACGGGCTCAGCAGGGATAGGAAGAACCAGATTACCGCGAGGGGGAGGAGGAACGAAAAGATCGTCTGGCCGACCAGGCTCCCGCTCCGGTACAGGTCGAGGGTATCTTTGGCGGCGAGCGGGGGGTTCGGCAGGAACGAAAACCGCTGCATCAGAGGCGCAAAGGAGTCCCTGTACATCTTTTCCGATCCTACCGATTCAGGATTGAACAGAACGATCGCGACCCCGAAAAGGAGTGCGAGTATGGTGCAGGAGATCAGGAAATTCACCCATGTGAACGCATTGTTAAGGAGAAGCGGCGGGAAAAAGAGCACCGGGTTCATGCCAGTCATGGCTACAAGACCGCCTATTCCCGCGCAAACGGCCAGCAGGACGAACCAGAGAACCGGTCGTGAACGGGCATAGACTGCCGAGAGGAAGAAGACGCCGCAGAGTCCAAAGAGGAACGAGAGCGTCAGGGTAAGCAGCAGGAGCAGGGCACCTGTAAGGGGAACTCCGGTAAACGGAGATGCCAGGACATACCCGAAACCAAAGGGCAGGACCCAGAGGAAGAAGTAATAGACCGTGTCCTTCACGACGAAGTTCAGAAAGATGAACTTCTCGGAGAGCGGGAGGCTCCGGGCAGAGTATGCAAGCAGGCTTGCCTGACCGAACCGCCGGTTCATTACCTCGTTGCCCAGCAGCCCGAACCCGCCAACCATGAGCCCGAGCATCAGGTAGTTCGCGTGAACAATCAGCGTCAGGTTGCCGGCAGGGAGGGTGGTCCGCATCAGGGGGAGGAGGAATGACCCCATAAAGGCGATCCCGAAAATCATCACCGGGAAGAGGGCAAAGGAGAGGCTGCCGAACATCGTGGAATGTACACGCCACTCCTCTTTCACCATAGAGGTGAACAGCTCAAACATGGCGATCCTTCCGGACGAGCGAGAGGAAGAAGGAGGGCAGGTGTTCGCCCCTTGCAATTAATTCAGCAACTGGTCCGGTATGGAGCAATTTACCCTTGTGGAGGATTGCGAACCCTGAGCAAATCTCCTCGGCGACCTCGAGTATGTGGGTTGAGATAAAGATAGTCCTGCCCTTTTTTACATATCCCGCGAGGTAATCCTTGACGACGTCCTGCATGATAGGGTCGAAGTTGATCAGGGGTTCATCGATCAAGGCAAGCGCCGGCTCGTGGATGAAGGCCTGTGTGAACATCAGTTTCTGACGGGTGCCCCGCGAGAGGTCCTTGCAGAGTACATTCTTCTTATCGGCAAAATCGAGGAAATCGAACCACCAGTCCGCTTTTCTTTCAATATCCGGAATTTTCCGGACCGCAGCGACGAACTCGAGATACTCCATTGCGGTGAGGAAACTGGGTGGGGTCTCCTGCTCGGGGATGATCCCGATCTGCCCGCGGACGCCAATCGGGTCGTGTACGACATCAAGGCCTAGCACCGTTGCCGACCCGCTGCTCGGACGTGTCTGCCCGGTCAACATCTTGATCATTGTCGTCTTTCCGGATCCATTCGGGCCGAGAAGTCCGAAAAGCGATCCCTTCTCCACAGCGAGTGAAACAGTGTCGACAGCGGTTACCTCTCCATACCGTTTGGTTAGATTTTTTGCTTCAAGTATAACGGGCATTTCCCTGCTCCTGCCTGTTATTTTAACGTGCGATCCTCTTCAGGTAAATACCTCTTGGTTTGTCTTTTAAAAAGAGAAAAAAATCCGAAGATTCTACCTGGAGTGCTTCTTCCTTGCTTCCAGACGTTCTGTCAGATCACCCATGACAGAAAGAATTGCCGGCATTATGAAGATCGCACCCATCAGCGAGAACCCGACGGCGATGAGGGTCGTGATACCGAAGTTGCTGATGATGGGGAACGTCGAGAGGCAGAGTGCCGAAAACCCGAAGAACGTTGCAAGTCCGGAGATTGTTATTGCTGTACCGATCTTGTTCACACTTTCCTGGATTGCAGCTACATGGTCATTCAAACGCTCCTGCTCTTCGGCATATCGTTCCATCACGAGGATCGTATATTCAGCAGCAACACCGATGGTCATCGATCCCAGGGTTGCTGTAAGCGGGGTATACGCGATTCCCAGTACGTACATTGCCATTGCATTCCAGCCCACAATAAAGATAATCGGAACAAGGGGGGTTACTGCATGGAGGTGGCGGTATACAAGCGCGAGGAATACAAAGACGAGCACGAACCCGAGTAAGGTCATTGCCTCTTTTGAGGATGTGAGCCCGCTGATAAGTGATGTGAAAAGATAGAACGAACCCACGGGTTCAAGAGTTATTCCGGTTGGCGGCTGCAGGAATGCAATATCTTTTTCCATCTGGACTCTGAGGTCGTTCATGCCGCTCATCTCCATCTTGACAGTGGTAAACCGGATGACCCCCTCCATCGAGCCGCTCAGGTATGATTTTTTAACCGAGTCCGGGATCTTTTCAATCAAGGCATTGAGCTGATTCTGGTCTTCAGGCATCACACCCCCGTTATATGCAAGGATGTACGTGACTATACTCGTCGCTCCGGTAAGGTCAGTGTGATGGGCGAGCTCATAATCCTGGAATTCCTTTAACCACTTCACGGTGTCGAGGTCAGTGACCCTGCTTCCCTGGATAATGAAATCAGCAGTACTGGATGAGCCGAGAATGCCGGTCACTTTGTCCATCTGGACTTTTGCCGGCATATCGCTGGGAACAAATGAGTTCTCGCTGGTTTCGATGGGGATAAGGGGATCGATCTGGAAACCAATGATGGTGACCATACCGGCAATCAGGAGAATAGGTATGGGGTTTTTTGCAATCTTTACCGAAATATCGGTCAGGAACTGGCCATAGGACCATGAACTCTTTTTTCGTGCCCTTTTCGCTGAAGCACCATTGGTTTGTGAAGGGATGTTATCACAGGCACCCTCTCCAACTGCATAACAGAGTTCAGTTTTTTGTGGTTTGGGTGTATAGTCGAGGAGATGAGCGATTGTCGGGATACCAATAAGCGAAATGACAAAGCAGCTCATGACGCCGATCATTGCTACAAGCCCGAATGAGCGGATCATAGGGACTGTCGAGATAAACATGGCAATGAACCCCATGCAGGTGGCAAGCATTGCGTACATGACGGCGGGACCGGTCCTGGTTACCGTCACCATTACAGCTTTGTCAAGCGAACCCTTCCGGGCTTCTTCATCCAGCCTTGCATGGAACTGGATACCATAATCGATACCAAGTCCGATCATGACCGGAAAGGCACCCATCACTGCCATATTGAGCTTGATTCCGGCAAGCCCCATGAAACCCATGGCGGTTGTCAGGCCAATGCCGACGAAAAGTACCGGGAGGAAACGGTGTCTGGCATAGGCAAACAGGATGCCCATGACAATGACCATCAGTACCATTGCGGCGCCTATAAGCACACCGATTGATGAACCCATTTCAGTTTTCATCTGTTCAGCAAACGCGGTGCTTCCGGAGACCGAGATTTTTACACCAGGTGGTGGATTGTTATTGTCTATGAGGGCTTCGACATTTTTGAAGGTAGCACTTTTTGCATCCTCGGACAACCCTTCAGAGAGGGAAATCTGCACCAGGGTCAGGACATTTGACGGAATAGCAGTCGCTTTTATTTCAGCAGGGATCAGGGCGACAATCCTGTCGATCTCTCCTTTTGACTTTGGCAGTATGCCACCATTTGCACTCTTCAGAAGATCCACAACACTTGCAGAACCCACAACATTGTCCTGCTGTCTGAGATCACGTTCAAGCTCGTCAATATAGCTGAGAACCTGCGGGTCAAGCGGATCACTGGTTTCAACGATGAGGATGAGCGAGTTTGATGAGAAGGTGTCAGCATAGTGATTATTGAGGATCCCCGCCTTTGAATCCTTCTCCAGATAGGTATCGTTCCCTGTTTCCATGGTGATGAGTGTCATCCCGTACAGGGCAATAATAAAAACAACTCCGATAACGGCAGCCACCCTTTTCGGGTTGTGGTTGATGATTCCTGCAAGTCTTTCGAATATCCGGTCAATCATAAAGAAATCCTACCCGTCCTTTGAAAGGAACAGAATTGGGTGAAAAAGAGGGAAAAACCCTCCCGGTGAAGTATGTGCACCTTTGTCAGGTGTTTCAGACATGATGCACCTGTCTAGTGCTGCTTCGCTCGCTGCCGATAGATACCGTAACCGATCAGGATAATCCCTGCTGCAATTATAAGAAGCACAACAGGGTTACTGAGCGGGGAGTTGTCTTTTTCCACCGTAATCGGGACTTTCATCGGGTCTGAGATCATCGAATTGTCCAGTGCATCACGGTACCGGACCTCGGAGTCAAGAGCGTAGTCCTTGATTATTGCGGACTTGTCCATGGAGATTTCAAATGCTGCTTTTCCTGTCTCACCTGGTGCAAGTGTTCCGAGAAATGCCGTGTCATCACTGCTGGTGAAGGGATCAACGGCACTGATGCGGGCCTGAACATTATATGCCGTGGCACCACCTGTATTGGAATACGTGACGGTGATCACTTTTTTCTGGCCCGGGGAGATAGTATCCGGGGCGGATGTGATATTGAAATCAATTTTTTTACCGACCGGCAGACCGATTGTTTCCACGTCTGATGTGACCTGATCCCCCTCGCTATTGTCGTAATTCACCAGAACATCAACCGGATATGTCTGCTCTTCTGCATCACTGGAAACGGATACCTTAAACCTGCTGTTGACGATCTGATCGACAGCAAAGTCACCGATATACATACTCCCGGAAACAGGAAGAACCGGGCTCATATCATTACGGATTATCTTGATTATGGCATTTTTGCCGTTCTCATGGCCGACATTTTTCACTGTCAGCGTGATATACCCTTCAGTACCCGCATTCAGGTGCTCAGTTTCCGATGAAATAACCTGGATCTTCAGTTCAGGCCTGATTTTTATAGGGAGACTGAATGACTCATTGACGTCTTTGTAGTAGTACTGGATTGTGTCAAAACCGTATTGTTCAGCCTCATACAGGTATGAATAGTTCAGGATCAGTGGGAGGTTGTAAGACCCTTGTTCAGCATCCGGATCCACCTTCAGAGTAAATATAGCGCTTGCTATGCTGCTCCCCTTCAGGTCACCCAGCATCTGCGGATCTGACTTGATGGTCACGGGTGCATCACCGGAAGCAAGCGATACTGTCAGGAATTTTGCCGTGTTGGGGAGGTCATCCCGTTCGATAATACTGGACTGGATAAATTTGAATTCATTCACTCCTTTATTTTCAACAACCACTTTCAACTGGACAGTATCTCCCGGGTTGATCTCATTTGTACCTGAAATATATGCAGATAATTCCGGGCTGCCCGCCATATATTTGGCTGCTGCCTCCGCCGGAGGGATGATAAGCACTGCGCAGCTCAGGACAATGAGTCCTATGATCAGGCTGGTGTGCCAGTTCGATGAACGCTGTACTTTATTTCGCGTGTTCTCAATCACAATCATGGATGTCCTCTTTTAAGGAATTGCCTAAACCTGTTTCAAAATAATAATATATAAAATTATCGTATATCGCTTATACACACTTATAATAAAACCGACAAAATAAGATTATGCCACCTTGATAAAAATAATCAGGTAAATCCGACAGCAATGCTTATTAATCAATTAATTTCTGGAGTGCTGCAATCCTGTCCCGAAGTGCCTGTTCCCGATCTGTCGATTCCGTTATATCGGTCATCGTTATATAGGTAGTAACTGTTTCGTCATGCATGGCAGCGCTGACCCTGCTGAGAATATACCGGAGACTGCCATCTTTCCGCTTAATCCGGATAGTAAACCCTTCTGGTTCTTCAGAATCCGGCCGGATATTCATCACCGTCTCCTCAATCATGTCCCGATCTTCGTGCGATACAAGGTCTGATGATTTCATCTTTATGAGTTCTTCATGAGAATATCCGGTGATAATTGCAATCCGGTGGTTGGCAAAAACGACATTTCCGTTTTCAACAATGATGATTCCATCCTGGATATTTTCAGCCATTGCCCGGAAGCGCTGTTCACTCCGCTTCAGAGCTGCTTCTTGAGCTTTAAGTTCTGTGAGATCGGTCAGAACGATGAAAGCATAACGGGTATCTTTATGCTGAACATCAGAGATCCGGGCTGAAACGAACCGGCGCTGGCCATCTTTTCGCAGTATCCACACCTTGAGCTCATTAAGCCCGTGTTCACCTTTTTGCAGTTTCTGGATCTGGCGGGCTGCAGCTTCCTTATCCTCCGGTGCAATAATTGAAAGCGGCTGCATCTTCCACAATTCTTCAAATGAATAACCGGCAATTTCTGCAATACGCCTGTTTACAAAGACGATTTTTTCATTTTCAAAGATAATCAGGCCGTCATGAATGTTCTCAGCCATTATCCGGAACCGTTCTTCACTTTCCCGGATTTCCCTCTCTGCAAGAATATGTTCGGTAATATCCTCAAGGATAATGGTAAAACCTTTCTGACCATCTTCGAAAACAGTCGGGACGGATTTCTGCTTGAAGATCCGCTCCCCCCGACCTTTTACCTGGAATGTGACCGTATCCTCTTTTTCTTCGAATCTGGTCGTGATGGTCTCCAGTAATTCGTGAACATCGACATCGGGCGGGCTGAGATATATGATATTTTTGCCGATGGTATCCTGCCGGGAAAGGTTCAGGAGTGCCAGGAAATTATCATTCACATCGATGATACGGGACTCGTTATCGAGGACCATGATAAGTTCCTTTGAGTAACTGAGCATGGCGGAAAGGGGGACACGATGGGACAGCGTGAAAACCTTTGCCATTCCATAGGTCCGCATATCCACCTGCCCGGAAATGAGAAGGATATCAAGATATCTTCCGATAGTGTTCTTGTTTTTATTGAGTGCTTTTGAGATATCGGAAACACTCATCCCCTCCGAATTCTTCTTCAGAAGATCTTTGATCAGAGAGAGTTCGTGTTCGTAGTTCAGCATCATGTGAATATCAGGACTGATTTATCTGGACGTCATTAATAATCTGTGTGTATTGTTAATGAAACAAAACTATTTATAAATGTTTTTTAATGCTAAATTTTTCCGAGTTCTCTTGATGAATGATTGTATTTTTATTCTATTCCTGAATATATCGTATCCATTCCCATGGATCTTGAAATATTCGACAGGATGGCCGATGAAGACAAACATAAGTATCTTGAATTTCTTCTCTGGCATTACCGGGTAGTGGATGCATTCTGGTTTATCAATATCGCTGAGCTATACGGGCAGCCCTCGGCAGAAAAAGTCAACGAAATGGTATGGGGGCGTGTTGCCGGAATGGCAGCCCGGGATATCGTAGACCGGTTCAACATCACTGAAAAGGGGCTGCATGGGTTTGTAAGGGCACTCCGTCACTTTCCCTGGGCAATGATCGTGGAGTATGATATCGATGAAAGGGATGACGAAGTCATTCTTACCGTGCCGTCGTGCCCGACACAGGAAGCCCGACTGAAACGGGGTCTGGGAGAATATGTCTGCCGTGAAATGCACCGTGCGGAATTTACCGGTTTCGCTCAGGAAATCGATCCCCTGATTCGTGTCGAATGCGCTTTTGCACCTCCGGACCCTCATCCCAAGGACATCTACTGCACATGGCGGTTTTACCTTCAACCTGCATAAATTCCCCCCTCCAGGCCGATCCAATGATGCTTCTGCAGTTTCCATGGAATACCTGAATTTTCCCTGATTAATTTAACATTTTTTGGGTATTTTTGGGTTTTGTCTGCTTTCCTTCCGACAACAAAATATGCCGGAGGTCTGTGTCTTGCCAGATTACCCGCTGCACGGCATGACAGATAAAGGAACGATTGTACCAGGAATGCAAGGAGACATTGAAATGTCCAGCTGCTTTCAGGGAGCACAGCATAAACCTGCAGGGATTACGATTGAGGAATGTCTGGCGATCACTTAGTAGCGACCCTTTGGATCCCTGAATCTCCCTTTCCGTTTCCTGAAATGATTTTTCTTACGGACGTGATAATCCGGCACGTGGATTTTTTTATTCCGCCGATGATTATTGATTACGTGGCACCAATTAAATTACCACGAATGGATAATGATACCTTTACCTGATATTAGAGTTATCCTGGTCACCGTAACTTCATTAAACGCATGTGTCTTTATCCTGTTTGCCTATGACAAGAACGCTGCACGAAAAAATGTAAAACGAATTTCTGAGCGCACCCTGATATTTCTGGCATTGATCGGGCCTTTTGGTGCATACGGGGCGATGAAGATGTTCCGGCATAAAACTCAAAAAATAAAATTTTACCTCGTCCCGGTGTTTGCCATTCTTCATATGATACTTCTGACATGGTCTCTTGTTTTGTATTTACGTTGATGGGACAACCGGTAGTTTGCATGCTAAGGGGAAAAAAGGGAAGAGAATAAGAAATTCAGCTTACCGGAACAAAGATCTCTGTGATGATCTTTTCGGGTGGCACTTCTCTCGGATCATTAGGATAAACCTCACGAATCGGCCCGGAAATCCGGAGTCCTTTTTCTTTTATCCAGGCAAAGAGTTTCAGGTATGTTGATTCACAGGATTCATATGGGCCATAGTGGATGGTATGCGCCATTTTCCCTCCGGGAAGCTCAAAGACTTTCATTTCTTTCGTACCTTTTACTATGCCGGAAACCGGCCAAACGACTTCAACTGTAGCAGTCCCTTTTTCATTTGCCTCCATGACTGCTTCAGGCGAAATCTCATGGCAAACAAATACCGGCGGTCCGGTAATTACCATCTTCTTTTTAACAGTATATTCGTAAACTCTCAAAAGGAGTTCGGGGATCAGTTTGTAGGTCCCCGTCTTTTTTATCCCGATTACCTGCAGTGCTGCGACTGCAACTATTGAGATATCCTCCATATTTACTCACCAGTTTAACATCAATGGTGTCATTTAAAAGACCGTACCTTGTGCACAGTGAAAGTATTGCAACTCTGCCACAAACCATGCTTCTTTAATATCAGCTTTCTCTATACACTTTTGAATGCGAACCAACAGGCATCATTATTTTCTGGATCTGGCAATACGGTGTGCCCACCAGGGCACCTGCCTGCGGCGCAATTTTGGCGCAATCATTGTCGATGAATACAATACGATCGTCTCTACCGGATATACGGGTGCACCGCGAAAACAGATGGATTGCACAGAACTCAATACCTGCTGGAGGAGGGATCACAATATTCCGTCAGGTTCCAACTACGAGAGGTGTCGGAGCGTTCATGCCGAGATGAATGCGCTCCTTCAGGCAGGCAAGAATGCACGGGGATGCACACTCTACCTTGCGGGATATGATGTCGGGACAGATGAGCTGACACAGATCTGGCCTTGTTTTCTCTGTTCGAAAATGATCGTGAACAGCGGCATTGCCAACGTCATTATGAGGACCGCGAAGGATGCATACAAGGAGATGGACCCGATGGTTCTCTACCAGATGCGGAGCCGGGAGTCTCTCGGGGATGATGGAAAATAACGCAAATATCTGAATGATGATGTTGAAACAGTAAAAGAAATAAAAAAATTTAAAATTTATAAAATTAGAACCGGGGTTTCCGGTGTTTCGGCAGGCAGTCCCTGCAATATACCGGCCTGCCCTCTGTCGGCTTGAATGGCACTTCGCATTCTTTGCCGCAGTCTGAACAGGTTACTTTCGTCATTTCTCTTGGACCGGAGTCCCTTGGGCCGCCAAAGTTTCTGGAGCCGCCAAAATTGTTTGATCCAAACATAGTATTACTCATACAGTATAAAACTGTGCAACCATATACGCCTCTCAAGCATAAGAACTTCTCTATAGGAGCAGATCAGTGCGGTGAGGATTGAGAACCTGAGTCAGCCTGTACTGCATGCATATTCTCTGGCCGTGTTCATCCGTTTTACTGCGGTCATAATATCCTGTAATTTAATATTGATCCCATGGCATGTGAGATGCTATTTTGGAATTTTCAGTAATTAGCACTGCCTCGGGGTGAATGAATCGCATCACCACGGGAATAAAAAGCGCAGGAGCATCCCGCCCCGGCTGAAAATAGCGCATACCATCGACTGTTCCGTTAAAAGAAGCAAGGTAATACCGGTAACAATCGCATCCCGCATAGACACGTTTGAATGGCATTCAATTCTGTACTCACATCCGGGCCATTCGAATCTCATGGTAAACAGATACCAGGGAGAGACTGATCAGGTTCAGGGTTGTTGCTGCATACCACAGGTATGATTCAAAGAGGGTGAGTTTTGTGATCCACCCCGACCAGAGCATGGTACAGATGATCCCGAACGTCAGAAGGGTATCGATTGCGAGAAAGACCCGTGGTTTATGGAAAATATGTCCGAACTGGGCAATAATGCAGAATTCGAACGATGCCGGGCGGTGTAAAAGGTCAAGAACCGATCGTCCGACATTCATCATAAGATCCGTTAATGCCCAGATGATAATCATCCCTCCGGAGATCATAAGAAAAAGGTCTTCCGGTGTTGCAACCCCCACTGCTGTTGAACCGAACAGCAGTTTGAACACACAAAAGGGGATGCCAATAGTAAAGCTTAAAAAAAATGGCCGCTGGAAAAATTTCCTTATCACATCGCCATCTTTTTTGTCGGGAACGGTATCGTTCTCACTGGTTTTTAATGACATGATATCAGCGGGATTTCAACTATGTGATGTAATTATGGCGTATCTGGTATTAGAAATGGGAGATCTTCTCAATGACCTGATACATTTTTACGAAAAAGCCAATTACCCCAACGCACAAAATAATACAAAAATCTTACTAAAGAAGGTGAACATATAATGGGAATTTTTGACAAACTAACAGGAAAATCAGCGACGCTGACTCCAAAATCGGCGCTTGTGCTTTCTGCCATAACGGTGATCGCGGCAGATGGAGTGATTGACGAAGCAGAAATCAACGACCTTGCTAAGATCGTACGCGGTGACCGGAAATCCATTGACACTGCGATGCAGGTCATGAAAGCAAACCCGTTTCCTGGCGTCATCGATCTGGTGGCCAGTACCCTTGATGAAAAGCAGAAGATAGCAACCCTCGCTATCCTGTGTGATATTGCAATGTCCGATGGTGTGCTTGCCGGTGAAGAAAAGAAGATACTTCAGATGTACATGGAAAAGTTCGGCATCTCCGAATCAAAACTTACTCCGATCATTGAAGCCATTGCGATCAAAAATGATTTCTCAATTTTTACCTAATCCTTTTTTATATGGTTTTTCGGAAACATATCAGGGGCAGTTATTTTTACGGCGTGATGTTGAACAAATCATGAAATATGCGAAATGACGGTTAAGGTTTGGATTGAGAATCCAATTACCATTACCGGAGAGATTTCCTTTCCCGTACTAACACAATCCCTGCTATAATCGCAAGAATGCCAACCTCAACTCCTGATGGGGACGGTTGCGGGGGAGTACTGGTCGTGGGCGGTTCCGTTGTCAGCACTGGTGTTGCAGGTACGGTTGTAACAGGGCTCGTGGTCGCGATTGTTCCCGGATTGGTTGTTGGCGGCACTGTTGGTGTTGGAGAAGACACCGTTGCAGGAGTTGTTGGTAATCGCAGAGGGAGTCCTCGTTCGATGAAAACGCTTGCTGCGGACTGGGGATTCTCTGCTTTGATGGAGAACGTACGAGTTGCGGTGCTGGATGATGTCCGGAAAGCGACAACTGCACGCCCGTCACGATCCGTGGTGACAAGTGCATAATAATTTGTATTCGGCATATCCGGTGTTGAGGGTGCGACATCATCGCGAATTGTGCGACCGTTCCCGTTGTTAAAGGTATACATCCCGATGGTATAAGGCCCCTCAGGAGGATCTTTTTGAACCCCGCTCTGTCCCCCGACAATCACCGGTGGCTGGTCTCCCGGGTTTCCGGTTAAGGTGTATGTCCGGGTCAGCCATACGTAGTAAGCGGTATTCGGTGCTCCGGTTATGGTTATGGTAAACTGTGATCCACGGGTTAATGTATCACCTGATGAAGTGTCAGTTGCGCAGGCAGGAATGACAATGGCAACACAGCAGGTAATTAAAAAAATTGCAATACATTGAAAATACTTCTGTACCATATCTCGACCTCTCGTATTGTGAACAATTGATTATTGAGTTGACATTTTACGTTTATGGATAAAAGGATGGTTATTATAATGATGAGCGTATCTGTCGATTTGAATCTGGTATTTGTACCAAAAATGCTTATTAAAAATTATGATTTAGGATACAAGTTTTACTAAAGGGATAGTATCCAGACCAGCGATCACCGGATACACATTTACCCGTATATTCGGACTATGGGGAATTATACTACTTTGTGCCTGCGTATCCAAAATCGATGAACCCGTTATAGGGATCTGTCTTCAATAAGCGGACACGGACCTTCTGGCCTACTCTGAGGCCATGTTCGCCTTGAATGATCCGGCCTTCTGCCGGCGGCGTGATAAGTCGTGCATACGTACCTTTATCTGAAGCCCCTGTAACCAGTGCGTCAAATAGCTCACCGATCCTGTCCTGGAGCAGGACTGCTGCCGCGGCTTTTCGCATGAAACGCTCGACTTTCTTGGATCCTTTCTCCCGGCCAGACAGCCAGGTGGAATGTTTTACAAGTTCATCCAGTGAGTAAGGGCTGGGAACCTTGTCGATAACTGATTTTAACAGCCGCTGGATGATAAGATCGACATAACGGCGGTTCGGAGCTGTGCCGTGTGTGTAGTCAGTTACAGCAAGCCCGAAGTGACCATATGGTGGTTCACCCGGTTCAAGAGTCATATATTCACCGGGCCCGATAAGTTTCACTACCGTCAGGGACAGGTCCGGGAAGTGTTCGGGGTCGACTTCTTTTCTCCGGTTGAGGAACCCGGACAGTGCCTTTGAATCAGGCTCTGGCGGCAGGGTTTCACCATAGATCGCTGCCGTAAGCACGATCTCATCCCAGTATCGTGGAGTACGCACAACCCTCTGTATCATAGGTATACCGGCTTTGCCGAGGTAATTTACCATAGTGCCATTGGCAGCAACCATGAACTCCTCGATGATGCTTCGCGCCATATTTTTTTTCTGGACGACAAGGTCCTTGACCGTGCCCCCCTCCACAATTGCATCGGCTTCGATAGTCTCGAGGTCAAGTGCCCCCTGCTCCATCCGCTTTCTTTTCAGCCGCCGGGTGGCCTCGCACTGAAGATGAATCTGGTCTATGAGGCCAGGGACATCCCGGACAAGTTCGGGGATGACCCCGGTCCCTTCCAGCCAGTCTCCTACTTCTTCATAGATCAGTTTTGCCTTGTTGGATACTACTGCCCGGTAAATTTCACCAGGGTGGACATCTCCGTTCTTATAAACGGTGTATTCAATAACAATAGCCAGATGGTCCTGTCCCGGAAGAAGAGAAGAGATCCCTTTTGAGAGTTTGTCAGGGAGCATGGGAAAGGTCTCGATACCGGTATAGACAGAAGTTCCGTTATAGCCTGCATGCTTATCGGTCCGGGATTGTTTACGGACATAGAGGTCTACATCAGCAATAGCTACTTTGACCTGAATTTCGTCGTTCTGTCCTCGTTCGCAAAATTCCATCTGGTCGAGGTCCATGGAATCGTAATTATCAATGGACGACCAGAGGAGCATTCTCAGGTCTTTACTATTTTTTCCGCTGGTGGGGGTCCCGGCATTCATTGCCTTGACTTCTTCAATCACGGGATCAGGGAACCCGGGTTCAAATCCATATTTCCTCATCGCACTTACTGCGATACCCTTTAAATCAATGGCACGGTTCTTTTTCATTTTCAGATGAAGGAATACTTTCCCGGATATAAATATCTCTTGTTTTATCTCTATGTTTGAAAGGGAAAATTGCGTCCTGGTCACATTCCTGTTTTCCCATACCGTTCAATCCAAGATGAAAAAGAATTCTATAGTTCTGTAAACCCACCGGCAGTTTATTTCGATGTAATCTCTCCATCGATGAACTGAACAGAGCTGAATAATTAAAAATTTGTATAACCGGTCCACTGTCATGCGAAACTGAGAAAAAATTGAAAGGATCAGGGCATCATAAGACATTCTTTTCGGATTTTGTGATGATATTTTGTTTTTATGGCTGATCCGGCAAATTCATAATCTTTTAATACCCCTTTACTTCCAGTGGAGCGACGCTATTTAAAGCAGCAATCGGCTCTGAGCACTCTGGGTGTGCTTTTTTATACCAGCTGGTTATGGCATATAAACAAGAGTTCGGGTTCAAGAGTATATGCCGCGCATTACCTGGCTCAATGAGGTGGAACGCCGGTTCACGACGGACGCGAAAGCAGAAACAGTTATTGCCCTCA
Source organism: Methanoregula sp. (assembly GCA_035256445.1). Classification (GTDB taxonomy): domain Archaea; phylum Halobacteriota; class Methanomicrobia; order Methanomicrobiales; family Methanospirillaceae; genus Methanoregula. The sequence continues at coordinate 336 of DATEXZ010000108.1, read as the reverse complement.
CAAGACAGGATATCGAGCTCTACAAAAAGCATTTGGATGAATAAGGGATCCTCAAAAATATGCAGCGATCATTTTCACATCTCTTCTTTTTTCCGGAGCAGTACCTCTTTTACCTCTTCTGCATGGCCCTTCGGGTTGACCTTTCGCCAGACTGCAACAATCGTCCCCTCGGGGTTGATAAGGAATGTATCTCGTTGGGTGCCGAAAAATTCCCTGCCAAACATTGTCTTTGGCCTCCATGAATCATACGCCTTGAGCACAGCATGTTCTGTATCCGACAGGAGGAGGACGGAAAGGTTATGTTTCTCTGCAAATTTCTGGTGGCTCTCGGGTGAA
>DATEXZ010000107.1:0-3909 GCA_035256445.1 Methanoregula sp. | reverse complement strand
CCAGGCATAGTTGCCCTTCGGGCAGAGCTTGCCATCATTGACCGGATTGCGGTGCCATGGTGCGACTCCTACGACCTTCTTGTCCTTGACAACAAGGTTCATGCCACACCCGGTTCCACAATACGGACACGTGGTTGGTACGTATTTCAGTTCCATGTTCTAACCTCGAACAAAAAAATTTTGATTTTGCTCCATATAAACGTAGTGAAATTACGATAAAAAATGATTAATAGTTGTGGGTAACAACGCTTATACACGATAAACAATAATAATCCTGACTTTAACCTGGATCTGAAATCAATTAAACGTACTTAATTCATGCGAAACGGAGTTACTGGTACGCGCACCTATGAAACAATTACGCATTCCCCCGCTCCTTGTTGACATCATCCAGAGTGGCATTCTTGCATGCGAGGAGGTAGTGTTTGACAGCATGGATGCCTGTCCGGTCTGCGGTGGTCCGGTCTCCGGTTATGATACCCGGAAAAAGCAGTTTGCGGTTATGCTCCGGGATGGCATTCCGCATCCTCTTCACGTACGGGTAAAGCGGTTCTGCTGCCGTCAATGCAGGTTGATTTCTTTTGCTGATGAACCGTTTTATAAGGGAACCCGCCATGGAAGTCCCGTTGTCGACCTGTGCAGGACACTCTCGACGACTATTCCGTATCACCGTGCGGCTGCTTATATGACTCAAATGGGAATAGTCATCGATCGCGGGACAGTACGGAATTATGCCCGTGGATCCTATCCGGAAATCCCGACCTCCGATCTCTTCGGGGTCCGTATTCCCCTGTCGGTGATTTCACTCTCTTCTCTCACTGCCGGGGAGGGGGGTCGCATCAAAGGGGCAGAAGCGCTCGCTGCCTGTGGTTTCCCATCCGCATACCGGGCAGCGCCTGACCTCCCGCTGTTTCCCGAACAACGGGATGAAGGGGATAACGAGGAAAGCGATAAAGAACGGCAACCCGAGCATCCAGAAGATCGCTGACAGGAGCAGTGAACCTGCCAGTAAACCGGCAGCAATAAACCAGCTTTTCTTCATACCTGCACCTTTTCCCCCGGGCTAACCGCGTGAGAAGATCGAATCACGCAATGCCATCTCCCGGACTGCATATGCAGGGAGGGCATCTGCTGCTTCTCCCATCCGGCGGGAAAGATCAATCCCGCCAAGTTCACCTGCAAACAGTGATGCCCCTATCCCGGCTGTCAGCAGTGAGGTCGAACAGGAAGCTTCCATGACCGTGCTGACCTTCTCCCGGATGAGGTTCCTCTGGGCGTCCCAGAACTGTCCGGCAATCTGGTATGCCCCGTTTTCACCGATCTCATCAAGATCCGCGCAGACAACCCGGGCAAGCCGGCGGAGGGCGGAGATCCGGGTCTTTTCTTTTTTGTCAGGAGTATCTGTGCTGTACTCTGCTGAGGTGATGTGCCCCAGCACAAGATGCGCATCTGCACTGGCTGCAAAATACTCTGAACTCACCGGAGTTTCCACCGAATCCAGGGTCACTGACCGCACCAGCGCAGCAATATTTCCCCTGAGCATCCCGGTATAGAGGAGATACCCTCTCTGGAGCCGGCGGAGATCGGTAAGTCCTTTCAGGGCCTCAAAATTGTTCAGGGGAATAATATCTGCCGTGGTGCTCCCGATATCGAGAAGGACGGCGTCAGGATATTCATTCCGGAGGTAATCTGTAGAGGCAAGCCAGTTTGCCGCTGCCAGCTGGGGGACAGCATGATCATGGAACTTACCATCCGTCCCGTAAAACCGGGCGGAAGGAAATGCTTTCCTGACCGCGTGCACGATGAAGGAGATGCCCTCCATCTTGTTTTCAAAACAGTCTGCAAGCTCACCGCTCATCACGACAGCTGCCGGCTCTTCGGGTGAGGGTGCATACCGGTCCAGGATGCGGGTTATAGGCGACCGTTCCCAGAGCGGGCAGTAATGAATATGGACACCGTCGCCGTCGACAATCTTGAGGTTTGCCCCCCCCACATCTATCCCGATCATACGCGGGTTACCCTTCCCTGCGTATCGAACCGGGCACTTCCCGTAAGGTGGACCTCGTCGGGACCTCCCCCTTTCGATGCCGCGACCAGAATATCCGCGATCTCCTCTTCCATACAGGCTGCAATGCCAACCAGGCTGGTGGTGATCCGCGGGTTCACGTCGACGACGTATACCTGACCGGCGACTACCATATCAATTCCGCAGTATCCCTGGCACCCGAGCACTTCCACGGTTTTTTTGGCAATCCCGATAATTTCTGCCTCCCGTGCCGGGTGGACCGGGGTCTCGCCTCCCTGATAGCTGAATCTCCCCTCTGTATCAATATCGATATACTGCCGGTTCACTGCCAGCACCAGCGGGGGTTTACCCGAGAAATACAGGCAGGCATCGCCGACAACCCGGCTTGCCACGAGGCTCACCGAAAGATGTTCCCCTTCAATGTACTCCTGGGAGAATTCTTCTGTCCCGGCCGGACCCTCCGACAGCCTCACGCCCTGGGCTCCGCACCCTCTCACCGGTTTTACCACCCTCCTTCCTGCCGGTGCCTCAGCTGGCACAGGGATGGCATGCAGACGCAGTATCTTTTCCGCCTGCACCTTGTTGGCGCACAGGGCGGCCGTCATGAAACCACACCCGAGGTTGTGGGTATTCTCCTCAAGGATCTTTGTATAGCGTGAAAGCAGGGAATCGGGCGCTATCACGAGCCCCATGTCACATGCCGGGGCTATGCGTTCGATCTCCGCTCCAAAATCGCCGTTCCCGGGTAACACGACCTCGTAGCCGCAACGCCCGAAACTCTGTTTTAGTACGGCAAGCATTGCGGCACCTTCAGGCGCAAGGTGAGGATCGTGAGCGGTGGTATATTCGGCAAGCAGGACTTTCATCACCTTATTTTTGGTGCTGTCAGGAAATTACCCTATCCGATCGGTGAGTTATTTGAGTGGTGCGGTTAATACGTAAAATGCAATGAAACCCTCGATCCTGCTGACCAATGATGACGGCGTGAGTTCTGTAGGCCTCTGGGCAGCGTATGAAGCGCTTGCCCCGATAGCGGACATTACCGTAGTTGCACCGGCCACCCAGCAGAGTGCCGTCGGCAGATCGATATCGATCTTTGAACCCCTGCGGGCAACCAGGATCATAATGAACGATATTCCGGCCTGGTCGGTAGCAGGTAAGCCAACCGACGCAGTCATTATCGGTCTCTACGCCCTGAAGCTCAATCCTTCCATCGTGGTGAGCGGGATCAATATCGGGGAGAACCTTTCCTATGAGTCAATTATGACCTCAGGAACTGTCGGTGCCGCTCTCGAAGCCTCCAACCAGGGGACAAAGAGCATCGCGTTTTCCCTCCAGGTTGAGGATCAGGGAGATAAATTCGACGACCCCCGGTACCATGGACAAAACTTTGCTGAGGCAAAGAGTGTCGTTCGTGACGTTGTATCACGGGTCCTTGCTAACGGCTTCTGCATGCACGCAGATGTGATCAACGTCAATATCCCCTCAGTCGTAAAGGGTGGATACGAAGTTACCCGGCTCGCAAGAAAACTTTTCAGCACCGGCGTTGAGAAACGGTTTGATCCCCGTGGTCGCCCGTATTTCTGGATCAACGGACCTCTCCTCGAGGATGCTGAAGACGGGACCGATGTTCATGCAATCCGCCGGGGGAATATCTCAATCACCCCGATCACCCTTGACTGCACCGCCTACGCGGCAGTTGAAGAGAGCCGGAAAATATTCCATGAATAAAGCATCTTTTTTTGCTCTGTTAAAACACACATGAACGGGAGTTCACACCCGAACCATGAAAATCATTAAACCATGTAATTCTATGAGGGGTCTTCCGCCCCTTGGCCTCTCCGAGGCATGGAGGGGCAGTGCGGTGTTACGAGTATACTTAG
>DATEXZ010000106.1:0-6072 GCA_035256445.1 Methanoregula sp. | reverse complement strand
GGATAATCTGACCTGATCGATCAGGTCAGCTGCACGGTTGATCGCCTTCTCCTGGGGATAATCGATATCATCGAGGGCATGAAGAACATTTTCGATGACCCGGTCATCACCATAGAGGGCGAAAGTACGCTGGAACATGATTGCGGTTCTCCGCATCAGGCGGCGTTTCAGCAGCTCATCTTTTTCACTCCAGAGATCTACATCGAGTGCAGAGAGCATGCCCCCGCAATGCGGGCACGGTTTTCCAGCCGAGCTCCCGACATCCATGTAATCGCAGGCATTACACGCTGCAACATGGTAAATAATCTTCCCGCTTGTCGGCTGCTGCTCTACACCTCTCATAAGGTGCATGAGTACTGTCTTTCCTGCGCCACTCCTTCCAATTATTCCCAGGATTTCCCCTTCGGCAATCTCAAAAGAAATGTTCTTGAGTACCCTCGTGCTATTAAAATTCATGCAGAGGTTATCTACCGTGATCAGTGGGGGCTTCATGATACTCTTGTACCTATTGTGATACTTGTTGCATATTACCTTTTATATGATGCATCACAGGCGTCACGATCGAAATGTCGGGCAGGTGAGAGCAACTCTCTGACAATGGCAACAACTTCACTGACGTTTTTTACCACATAATCAGCTTCCTTGAAAAGATCTTCCGGCCGCTCACCGGGTTGCTGGACAGTAAGTATCGCAATATCTGCGTTCTGCATGGCACACAGGTCATTTATCCCATCGCCAACCATCAACACCCTGTCGTATTCCTGCCGAAGATCGTTGACTATCTGCGCTTTCACTGTCGGGGTTGCCACCCCATAAACCCTGTCACGTGGGATACCGAAATGATCCGCCATCTTTTCCAGTTTCGTTACCCGATCTCCGGAGGCGATGAATGTCGGTACACCCATGCGATGGAGATCGGTGATCGCTTCTTTAGCCCCGTCAAAAGGCCAGCCTCCGGCGGTTATTGCAAATTCAATGCACTTGTATGCCATATTGACAATCGCCCCGCTGTTCATGGTAACGACAGACTCAGCTTTGCAGACCGTCCAGACATTGCGGATACATTCCTGAAGATCATTCACCCGGACCAGGCGATCGGTATAGAGAACATCTCCGATCTCATCTGCAGTTACTATCTTTCTGGTGCAGCTCACACCAAATCCGATATTATGATCCACCAGATATGATGAAAGAAGCATGTCTCCTGGTGTCTGCATAATTTCCTTTGAATGGACGGGCAGAACTACAAGCACGCGATCCGGTGAGCTGAATGTCAGGGTGGTTGTCTCAATACCTGGTAGTAATTTTCTGTTGCGGATGTCCTTTGCTACCCGATAGGTATTCAGGAGCGTTCCTGCACTGTCAAAGACAACGGCTATCGACATGGTGGCACCCGGCAATAAACTCTATGTACTTCTCTGAACATTGAATCTTTGAAGCAGATGTTCGTTACTGAAACCGCAGACAAGATAAAGAGTATGGAGATACGGGGTGCCGGCAGAATTGCGCGGGAGGCTGCAGACGCCCTCCGGCAACAGGCAAAGGGAATACGGGATGGAGATCTGGAGTCCTTCAGGAGGGAAATGGAAGGTGCTGCTCAGATCCTGATCGCTACGCGTCCGACAGCAGTTTCTCTCCCGAATGCAGTACACATCGTCATGTCCGGACTTGAAAGGGCAGGTACTCTTGAGGAGGCGCGGAAAGGAGTAATCGATCGGGCTGAACAGTTCATTTACTCATCCCGGAATGCCGTGGAAAATATCGCACAATTCGGCGCACGCCACATACGGGATGGCGATACTCTTCTCACGCACTGCAATTCAGAAGCTGCCCTCGGATGTATTATCGAAGCGCACCGGAGTGGTAAGGAAATTGAGGTCATTGCAACAGAAGTGCGCCCGCGAAACCAGGGGCATATTACTATCAGGACACTCAATGATGCCGGGATTAAGACCCAGTTCATTGTTGATTCAGCTGTGCGTTCATTCATCAACGACGTTGATCTTGTAATTGTAGGAGCAGACGCGGTTACGGTAAATGGCGCAGTGGTGAACAAGATCGGCACATCGCAGGTTGCACATACTGCACATGAGGCACGCGTGAATGTTCTCGTTGCAGCAGAGACCTACAAGTTTGCCCCACGGACAATTTTCGGCGAACTGATCCAAATCGAGGAGCGTGCCGGAAACGAGGTGCTGGCAGATGAGATCGCCCGCACTCTTCCGAACGTCACGGTGCGCAACCCCGCATTTGACGTGACTCCTGCGGAGTATATCGATCTCATCGTGACGGAAGCGGGAGTTATTCCCCCGCAGATGGCCTATATCATTATCAGGGATTATCTTGGATGGGGCATTGAAGAATTTCATAAAACCCTTCAGATTAATACAAGAAATGATGAATGAATGTATGATAGATGTATCAGATGACCGGGGCAGCAATTGAGGTGAGCAATGGAAATACCATTTACGAAACTACACGGGAACGGGAATGATTTTGTAATGATCGACGAGTATGAAAAAATCATTATCCCGGATGATATGAAGGGGCAGTTTTCTGCCATCTATTGCGATCGTCGTTTTGGAATCGGCGCGGATGGAGTTATCTATCTCTCAAAATCTGAAAAAAGCACTCTTAAAATGCGCATCCTCCAGCCCGATGAAAGCGAAGCTGAGATGTGCGGCAACGGCATCCGGTGCCTTGCCAAATATGCTTTTGATGCCGGTTACGCAAAGGAATCCTGCACGGTAGAAACGCCTGCCGGGGAGATAGGCGTTGCTATGGGGTATAAGGAAGATGAGTTTTTCGCGACAATCACCATGACAACCCCGAAATTTGACAGGAAGGACATTCCTGCAACCGGTGAAGGAGAATATAAGGAGAAGATAGGCGATTTCGATGTCTACGCGGTAAATACCGGTGTCCCCCATGCAGTAATTATTGTTGATTCCGTCGATGTTATCGATGTTGAAGCAGCGGCTCCGGCAATCCGCCACCATGCAACCTTTGAAAAAGGGGCGAACGTGAATTTTGTTGAGAGAACCGGGACTGACAGCATCAGGATCCGCACGTTCGAGAGAGGCGTTGAAGAAGAAACGCTCTCCTGTGGCACCGGCGCAACCGCATCTGCAGCAGTCGTGCATAAACTTGGATATACCGGTGACACCGTCAATGTCGAAACTCGCGGCGGATCTCTTACCATCTATCTTAAAGATGGTACAAAAATGGAAGGACCTGCAGCAACGGTGTTTTCCGGGAAAATTTTATATTAAACTATCTTTTTTTGTTTGAAACACTTTAACGCTCTGCCATGGGAGCGATTTCCCGGAATGCCACCCGGACTGCAGGTATGCTATTATCATCAAAGCTAATTGCCATAACTTCTACAGTCACTGTTGTCCCGTCTAACCGGAAAAATTTTTCTGTCAAAATGGGAACTGGCTTGCCTTTGGCAGAACTCAGATCCTGCAGACGATTTTCCAAATCCTTGAGCGAGTCCGGATGAATGAGGTCAAAAATTGATCTCCCGATAAGCTCCTCAGCTGAGGCAGCCCCCAGTATTTTTACCGCTTTCTCATTTAAAAAAGCAATTTTACCCTCTTTATGAATCGCGATTGCATCAAATGACTGTTCCAGGAGGTGCTTGTACATTTGTTCACTTTCACGAATCTGCTTTTCAATATTTTTTTGTTCAGTAATGTCACGGGCGATAATCGCGATTTTCTTAACATCCCCGTTTTCGTTCAGAATGGGATAAGAAACGGTGTCATACCATCTGCCTTCGCGTTCATCAACAAAGCGTACACTCTCCTTCTTTTCCAGCAAGGGAGCCATCAGCGGTCGTCTCCTTTGTGCAACCTCTTTTGGCAGGTGATCATATGACAGAGTACCAATAAGGTCATCACTGTTTTTTCCTAATCGTGAAGCAGCGATTTCATTAAGTGCCAGAATTATTCCCTGATCATCAATCAATATGACAGAATCTGTCGGTGCATTCAGGAGTGCACGGGCAGTTGCCTCGCTCTCGCGCAATGCCATTTCCATACATTTGCGTTCTGTAATGTTGTGAGACACAGTTACTACGGCAGTGATGGCTCCATTTGAATCCCTCACCGGGGAGAGACTGTCACTGAACCAGAGTGTCTGACCTTTCCAGACAAATGAAGTCTCTTGGCTCGTGCTCTTCCCGGTTTCTGCAACGTTTCTTACCCGTTCCACCAGTCGTTCTGCAGTCTCTCTGTCAAGGAAATCGTACGGGCTCGAGCCGAGGGTCTCTTTCTCTGATATTCCATAACGGGAAACCGAATTAAAGTACAGGAATTTTCCCTCAAGATCCTGCATAATGATTATATCATCCGTGCTGTCGAGAATGAGCTGGAGTCGTGCCTGGCTCTCGCGCAGCATCTCTTCCAACTGCTTGTGTTTCGTGCTGTCATGAACGCTTCCAATTATATTTGTTGGGTGGCCGCTCTCGTCAAAGACAGCGGTAATATAACAATCGCCATATCTTTTTCCGGTCGGATAATCTTCAACTTCTTCCCATTGTATCGTCTTCTTTTCCCGAATAGCCTGGTTGTATTTCTCACGGGCTCTTGAAAATAAAGGATCAGGGATGACTTCATGAACATACTTACCAACAACCCGATCTTCAGACATATGAGTCTTATCGAGGAAGGATTGATTTACCGTAAGGAAACGAAAACGATTATCCGGTTCTATTGATAAGTAGAACAGGACAACTGGCACATTGCTATAGATTGAAAAAAGCTGGCGCTCTTTGATTTTCAGTGCTTCTTCTGCCCGTTTTTGTTCAGTAATATCTCTGAGAGCAACCTGAACAGCAGGTTTCCCATCAATCTTTGTCCCGATCCCGCTACCTTCAACCATTATCGACGTTCCATCGACACGGATCATAGATATTTCTACACGTGGGGAGGTCTGTCCTCCTAGATCTTTTTGAATATTTTTCCCAACAATGCCCTTAAAACTGTCAGGAATAAAATCGAGAACATTTTTTCCGATTATTTCATCTGAATGCGAAGCACCAAGGAGTCTGAACGTGGCAGGATTTGCATAAATAATCTTACCTTCCTGATGGAGCAAAACGGCGTCGGGCGATATCTCCACGAGTTTGCGGTATCGGTCCTCGCTCTCCCGTAATGCATTATCCGCCCGACGTTGTTCGGTAATATCCTCAAGGATAACTGAGACTCCTTTTCGTCCATCCTCAAAGACCGTAGGTGCGATCCGGAAATAAAAGATGAGATCTTTCAAAGGAAGAAAAATATCCCCTGAGGCCTCTTTGCCATTCAGCCCTTCCTGAATTTTTTCCAGTAACCGGGGAAATGATTCATCAAAGACCGAATTAACTGGTGTATATTCAATATTTTTTCCTAAGATCATTTTTTCTTCAGTTCCGAGAAGGTCAAGAAACGGCTCGTTTATAAAAACTATGCGGAGATTATTATCAAGTTGTAAGACCAGTTCTGAAGATATTGAAAGTACTGCGGATAGCGGTACTCTCTGCGAGACCCCATAGATCTTTGCCATCCCAAACCGGCGCATTTCGACCTGTCCGGATACGAGGAGGTTTTCAAGATATCGTCCTGCTGTGTTCCGGTTGATACCGGTTGTTCTGACAATTTCTGTTATACTCAGGCCTTGGGGATTTTTCTTGAGAAGATCTTTGATGAGTGAAGTAATCTCTTTTCGAAGAACCATTATCAGCATTCTATTGAGTTGTCAGGATATAACCATTCAGATTTTTCCGTTTTCCGGATGAAACTGGTAATAATTCAAATAATTTTCATTAAGTGAAACACGTGTGATTACTCCCGTGCCCGTATCCCGTCTCCGGTGATTTCAAAATCAAAGCATGCCCCCTCAGGTTGTGATCGATGCTTGACGAGCCGCGCCCTGCGAAGCCCGGGAATGGCAGCCTTTTCGAGCCTGATGATAACCTTGGAGATATGCTCAAGCGCGGTACCCCCGAGACCAAAATACGTGTTTTTTATGGTATCCATATACACCTGGTTGGTTATGATCACCGGGATATCGTATCGTTTGGAATAT
>DATEXZ010000105.1:0-11524 GCA_035256445.1 Methanoregula sp. | reverse complement strand
GGCCAATACTCGGGCAACGGGAAAACCCCTCTTTCGATCCTTACTCTTAGTTATCCGGAAGAGTCGTGGATTTTTATAAGGGCAGTTGGGACCTGCTCATACCTCATATACCAAAATAGGCTCAGAACGGCAATAAGGACTTAATTCGGGCATATCTGGTTTTCAGCACGGTCCCGGTCACCGGTCTTATTGGGGCACTTTTAATCATGTATTTCCAGATAATTGAAATACGGGCTTAGAATCTGAAATCACCGATTTTTATGGGAGAAAAACCGGCCTCTTTATTCCCTATTGGATGGCAGATCTCTCTTCAGATGGACTAGAGCAGGGGAAACAGGGAAAGGCTTGTTTTTGGACATCAAAATGGATACTCCTTTTTAGATTCGTCAAAACCCTGAGTTTCACTAAATTGTAAAGCACCTGTTTACGGAGGGGACAGTGCCTGTCCCCCCGATCCGCCCCTTCGCTTTGCGATGGTGTTGTATTACCTTCTCTGGAGTTATCGCTCCAAAGGGGGGTGCCACAGCGGCGGGGTCGGAGGCATTACATGCAATAGCCCCCAAAGAGCGTAAAGAAAAAATACTTTGAGCATTTCTACTAAGCCCTTTATTTCATGTCTGTGAAGGGCGAAATAACGCTAATTTTTCTGGAACTACCGCCATGTTGCCGTTTTTCTTCAGACTACGGTAAACGGGAGGGAATTGAGGTGAAATGCTGAGGCGGATACGGATAGTAAAAAAAAGGTGATTATACTACCGGTGCCGGTGGGACCGGGTGCGGCTCACCCTGGTCGTAAACAAGCGTGAAATACCGGGCGGTGAAGATCATGAAGAACGGGTTTACGATGAGTGCGAGGACCCAGCCGATGAACGGGACAGCCGACAGGATACCGGCAATGACAGCATAGACGAGCGCAGCAATGATGAACCCGATAAGGAGAATAATATACGACATCCATCCCATGGTCCTGATCGTTGTAAGGATCGCAGAGATCCTGACCCCTTCGCGGATACTTCCCGTGCGGGCAAACCTGACGGCACCGATGATCCCAAAGAGTATGACGATCACCATCAGAACGAACTCCACGACAAGGACCAGAAGGAACAGGAGCAGGAGGGTGATATTCGGCATTGCGGTTGCCTCAGTGGAGAGGAAACCTGCGACCGCGACAGCGATTCCCGCAGCAAGGACGATAATAAGGGGCAGGATCCAGAGGAACCATACGATGGCGAGCTTGACGCCGTCAACAAAAAGGTCTGCCCACCCGGTGAAGTCGGGGGCTGGTTTTATTCCCCGGTAGATCCGGACTGAATAACCCGATATGAAGAACGAGAGGATGAAACCGAGGGCGGCAAGGGCCGCGATCTGCGCCCAGGGGACTGCACCCCAGTTTATCGTGGTGCCGGTGATGATGTTCTTCGGATCGAAGGTGAACTGGATGAGCGAGAATGGAAGGGCAAAGAGGATGAAGATCGCCCACCTCGTCCATTTTCCAACAAGCGCTTCCTGTGCATAGGTAAACGAATCTGATAACAGTGCTCCGATATCCATAGAATGATCACGTAAGATATGGTATATCAAGTATTGGACTGTGGGGTTCTGGGGCACGGGGATTTGATCAGATGCGATGCAGGACCGGGAATCCGGGTGCTCCACATCAGAGGGTCTAAATGGGTAACTCGAAAAAATGTCACTCTTTTGATTATTCGCTCTTTCCGGAAACTGTAGCCAATAACCCATTATGGAAAAGTTAATCGTCTCAAAATTCCAGCATCATTGCATCTGCCTCATAGTATAAAATGGCAGCAATTCATCGATTGGGAAAGCTCATGGCTGGAAACACGACGAAATACGTGACGGTTCTGGTAATCAATCATGTGGGTGTCCATCTTTAGTAATCTTAAAAAAATATCTGATTTCCACCGGGTAAAAGAATGGTGAGATGTCTATGAAGTCGAAGGATATCGCAATTGTCGGAATTCTGCTTGCCATCGGTGCAATTCTCCGATACTTCCTTGCGATGCTCAACACCCCGCTCACCCCGAATAGTATCATTGCATTTTACTGTCTTGCGATTATCCTTATCAGGCCAAAAATATACGAGGCGCTTGGGATCGGTATCGTGGCCGGGGTCCTGTCCATGCTGATCTCCAGTTCGGTGTTTCCCCAGGCAAACCTGATCAGCGAGCCGGCAGGCGCCTATGTCTGTTTTATTTTTTATGAACTTCTGAGGCACAGGAAAGACCTGGCGCCGTTTGTTACTACGTTCATTGCCACACTGGTGAGTGGCTTTACGTTCGCCGGGATCGTAACGGTTTTCCGGCATGCGACAATTCTAACCATGTATTATGGCAATTTTCTGGAATTTGTTGCGGTATATATCCCCATCGTGGTTATTACTGCAGTATTTAATGCGGTCATTGTTCAGATCCTCTACACCATCTCGGGCAGGGTGCTGGTGCACCCACAGGAATGATCGAACTCCGTTTGGTCATCTGCACACAATCCTCATACGGTACCGGTGCCCGATATTTACCGGGTTGCATTAATCCGGGAGTTTGCTTTTTCCAGGTAGTTTCCGGATACCTGCCTGAAAAACTTCAGGATTCTGGTCTGCCATTTCGTTCAGGTAAATTCCAGGATGAAGGTCTTGCAGAAATCGGCAAGGAAAACCATCACAACCCTTATAATTTCTCCACCCAAATAGAGTCAAGCACTTTTAGAAATGTGCTGACAGATGTAAGTCCGACGTGCTTCACCGCACGGCCTCAACCAAGGCTTTGGGATTACAGGGAGTCAGTAAATAATACTCGACTTTTCTGGACTTACACAGTTTAGGAGGCTATTGTATGGCACGAATGTATGCTCGAAGAAGAGGCAAGTCATGCTCTGTCCGCCCCTACCGGAAACAGGCACCTGCGTGGTCCAATACGGACGCAAAGGCCATCACCAAAGTGATCCTGGATCTCCGCAAGGAAGGCGCATCGAGCAGCAGGATCGGACTGGTCCTGCGGGATCGCTATGGCGTCCCTGACGTGAAACTTGCCCTCGGTAAGCGTATCGGGGATATTTTAAGAGAGAACAAGGTTGCGTCCGAGATCCCTGAAGATCTCCGCGATCTTATGGTAAAGTCACTCGGGCTGCGGAGGCACCTGGGCGAGAACAAGAAGGACCTGCACAACAAGCGGCAGCTCCAGCTCGTCGAGTCCAAGATTCGCCGGCTTGTGAAGTACTACGTAGGGAGCAGGAAACTGCCCAAAGAGTTCATCTACAAACCAGAGAACGTAGAGATTCTGCTGTCCAGGTAACAGTAAAAAAGTCGTCCGGATAACCCATGACCCTCGAAACCATCGCTGAGACCGTCGCCGAACAGATACGGCGAAAGGAGTATATCGAGCTCTTTGCACACCATGATGCAGACGGCATAGCAGCCGGCTCGATCCTCTCCCACGCGATACTGCGTGCAGGTATCCGTTTCCGCATGAGGGTCCGCCAGGAAGTGACCCCTGCTGACCTGACCGGTGATGCCGGGCATGTGCTCTGCGATCTCGGGGCCGGGATGGATAGCCTTCCCGGCGACACGATGGTCGTCGATCACCATTTCCCGAAGTTTGAGGGAGAGTTCCATGCAAACCCGAGGCTTGCAGGTATCGATGGTGACAGCGAACTGTCAGCGGCAGGGATGGCATACATCGTTGCCCAGAAGCTGGGTGACAACCGTGACCTTGCAGGGCTCGTGATACCCGGGATCCTTGGCGATGGCCAGGAACTCAAGGGCCAGAATCTCGAGATCTTTAACGATGGTATTGCAAACGGTATCATTGTCCCGGACCGCGGCATAACCCTCCCGGGGAGGGATATGGCTGAACGGTGGTACATGGCAACCAGCCCGTACCTTGACGGGATCAGTGGCGGGGAACAGCTGATCGCAGATCTCATCGAAGAGGCACAGGACCAGGCAAAGGGTGAGAACACCAGCCGGCTTGATGTCCTGCTTTCCCGGATAGTGCTTGAAGCAGCGCCGGAGACAACCCATGAAAGCCTTCTGGCGATCTATGGTGATACCTACCATCTCCAGCGCGAGGTTATTGAGGACGCCCATGCACTCACCGCAGTTATTGATGCCTGCGGAAAAGCCGGCTACGGCGACATCGGGGCGACCGTCTGCCTGCGATCATCCCACTACCTTGAACAGGCATGGGAAATTGCCCGTCAGCACCGCGTGAAGGTGATCGACGCGGTTAAAAATGCCCGTCCCGATGAGGGTTTGATCGGCGTTTACGAGGTGCATGATGTCACCCTTCCCAGCGATGTCGCAGATATCCTTGCACGCGACCGTATGAACTCACGCCCGGTGCTGGTCTATGCACATGCAGGCAGTTCATGCCGGATATCGATCCGGTGTCCTGCAGGTATAACTGCTGAGATCGGACCGGTGGTACGTGAGATTGCGGCCACATGCGGGGGCAACGGGGGAGGCCACACCCGCAGGGCCGGGGCAACCATTCCCTCCGGGAAGATCGGGGCATTTTCCCGGAGCTGGCAGGAGGCGTTTGCGTTATGATGCAGATCAGCGGCAGGATCACGACCGTGCACAGGAATGCAGCGTGCGTTGCGGCGGCATTAAAACCGGATAACCTCAGCAGCCTTGCTACAACCGCTGCCGGTGACCGGGTAACGACAACGATCACCGGAACACAGATGAGAACGGTCATTGCATCGGTGGACGACTATCTTATGAATCTGGCAGTAGCAGAGGACGCATGTTCGGTTACGTTACCATGACCGCACACACCTCTCATGAAAGGATACTAAACAGACAATAATTCGTTGTCTGAAGAAAAAACCGGAGAGAACATTCTCCAGGTGATACCATGGCAAAGAAAAAACAGGTTGGAAGAAGAGTAGAAGGCTGGAAAGCCAAGAGCTGGTTCAAGGTGCACGTCCCCGACAACCTCGGGAAGGCGTACATCGGTGACACCATAGCAAACGATGCTGAGAGTGTTGTCGGCAGGATCATGCAGGCAACGCTCGGCGAGATCACGAATGATTACGCAAAACAGCACGTCAAGATGAGCTTTAAGATCGCATCCGTGACCGGTGATGCAGCATATACGGAATTTGTCGGCCACGAAGTAACGAGGGACTATCTCCGCTCGCTTGTCAAGAGGCGGAGCTCCCGTGTGGACTGCCAGGTCCCGCTCCTGACAAAGGACGGCAAGAAAGTGCGGCTGACCATCAGCTGTTACACCTTTGCCCGTGCAAACATCATGCAGGAGCATGCGATCCGGAAGGTAATCGTTGAAACGGTTGCTGCCCAGGCAGCGGCATGGGACCTGACCACGCTTCTCAACGGGATCGTGTCAGGGGAGATCTCCCGGGATCTCTTCAAAGCGGTCAAGACCATATACCCGACCCGCAGGGTTGAAATTATCAAGTCCAAGGTTGAGCCGGTCGCCGCCCGGATCTCAACCGCGTAATTTTTTTAAGGTAATCTGCCATTTTCTGACAGAATTATTCCGTCAGCTTGACATCTGTTGCAAAATAGTTTCAATAGTTCCGGGTGGAATAATCCCGATAACCGGGATTTAAGCTAAAATCGGTCGTACGGGGTATGGGCAATTTCAGGACATGTCCCCTTGAATTCCCTTGCTCCCGACCGATACAATGTCAGAAAAAATTCTTTAAAATGCCTGATGAAAAAGTACCGGTTATTCTTCGCACCTGAACTCAATGTCATCCTTCATGTGCTCGGATCCCCAGTCACAGAGCTGGTCGAGAATCGGGATGAGGGATTGTCCCGTTTCCGTGAGCGAATACTCCACTTTTGGCGGGACCTGCGCGTAAACCTTTCTGATAACGAGACCATCTCTCTCAAGTTCACGAAGTTCTTTTGTCAGCATCCTTTGGGTGATCCGGGGCTGAACTCTGCTTACGATCTGGTTGAAACGTAATGTACCGTCCTTGAGCGTGTAGATGACCAGCGGTTTCCATTTGCCCCCGAGAACGTCCAGGGTTGCTTCGATCGGCCAGCTGTACTTGTATTTTTTCGGCGTAGTATCCATTAGTATCAAACCTGTATGTATGTAACATGTTTGTTTGTACTCACTATATATGTCATACATTCATGATATATACTAAAGTAACATCGGTGATACTGACAGGAGCGAGCTCAGTGTTTTTTAAGATCGTTTTCCATTAGTATCAAACATGTAAGTATGTTACATATTTGTTTGTATACTCTATTTATGTCATACATATTTTATATATACTATAATCGGTCAGGGGATTGGACCATTGGAGGAGAGCATAGATGACAGAGAGGAGAATGAAAGGAAATAATTCAAAATACCTGATCGCTTATTTTTCACGCCCGGGCAACAACTATGTCAACGGAAGTATCATGAACCTGCCGGTCGGCAACACCGAAATCGTGGCAAATATGATCCAGGAAATGACCAGGGGCGATCTGTTTCATATTGAACCGGTGAATGCGTATCCCGGGGATTATACGGAAACCACCGAGGTGGCACAGAAGGAGCTTCGCGCCAAAGCCAGACCGAAGCTAACCAGCCATCTGGAAACTTTCGCTTCCTCTACTACAATTTTCCTCGGCTACCCCAACTGGTGGGGAACGATGCCGATGCCGGTGTATACCTTCCTTGAGGAATACAATTTCTCCGGAAAGACCCTTGCACCGTTCTGCACGCACGAGGGAAGTGGCCTGGGTCACAGTGTCGCGGATATCAGAAAAATGTGCCCGCAGTCAACCATCCTGGACGGTCTTGCTATCAGGGGCGGCGAGGTAAAAAATGCGCAGGATGCGGTTTCCGGGTGGCTGCGGGAGATCGGGATGACCGCGAAAAAGTAACCTCACCTTCTGTCTGGAATGAGCATGGATCATTAAAAATCAAAAAACCGGGTGAATAAACATGTTATACAGGAAAATTCCTAAAAACGGGGACGAACTCTCTATCCTTGGATTCGGATGTATGCGTCTTGCCTCAAAAGCGGATGGCTCGATCGATGAAGAACGGGCTGTGAAGCAGGTACGGTATGCAATCGATCATGGGGTAAACTATGTCGATACCGCCTGGCCCTATCACATGGGACTGAGCGAGCCTTTCGTGGGGCGTGCCCTTGCTGACGGGTACCGCGGGAAAGTTAAGCTCGCAACAAAACTCCCTTCCTGGCTGATCGAAAAGCGGGAGGATATGGATACGTTCCTGAATGCCCAGCTGGAGAAACTAAAAACCGACCACATCGACTATTATCTTGTCCATGCACTCGTTGGCGCCCTATGGGACAATGTCGAAAAGCTGGGTGTGGCTGATTTCCTAACCAAAGCCAAAGCAGACGGCCGCATCAGGAACGCAGGTTTTTCCTTCCACGGTGCCGGAGAGGATTTCAGCCGGATCGTGGATGCCTATGACTGGGACTTCTGCCAGATCCAGTACAACTTCCTGGATGAAAAGAACCAGGCAGGTACCGCAGGGCTTGAATATGCTGCCTCCAGGGGACTCGGCGTCATCATCATGGAGCCCCTCCGGGGAGGGAATCTTACAAAAACCGTGCCACCTGCTGTGAGAGCGATCTGGGATGAGGCCACGGTGAAGAGGACTCCTGCAGAAT
This sequence comes from Methanoregula sp., assembly GCA_035256445.1. Classification (GTDB taxonomy): domain Archaea; phylum Halobacteriota; class Methanomicrobia; order Methanomicrobiales; family Methanospirillaceae; genus Methanoregula. The sequence continues at coordinate 3,892 of DATEXZ010000105.1, read as the reverse complement.
GGGCTCTCCGCTGGATATGGAACCATCCCGAAGTCACGGTCGTCCTCTCCGGGATGAATGACGAGGCGCACATCCGGGAGAACCTCAAAGTTGCGGGCGTGGCATACCAAAATTCGCTGACGGAAGCGGAACTGCAGCTGGTAAAAAGAGTGGAGAGCAAGTACCGCGAACTGATGAAAGTCGCCTGTACCGGCTGCCGGTACTGCATGCCCTGCCCTTCAGGGGTAAACATACCGTTGTGTTTCGAGGAGTACAACAACCTGTACCTGGCCGACGATCCCAACGGGGAAAAATTCATGTACGCCGCACGGCTGGGCGGCGCAGTCGCCCTCGGCGACCCCGAATTTGCGTCCCTGTGCGTTCAGTGCGGGCAATGCGTAGAAAAATGCCCCCAGCATATCGACATACCAACGGTTCTCGAATCCGTTGTGGAAGAACTCGAAGGGCCCGACCTGGAGCAGAGAGTTGCCATGGCAAAACAGATCTTCAAACAGACCTGACAGCAAAGAAGGATGCGAAGGTCCGGGACGACAGGATATAGTTATTATTCGGCAGGGATCCGCGTTCCCTAACCGTGCTAACCCCACCGGTAAAATAACCCTCCTGCATCGGCCGGTTTCCCTGGTTTTTACCATACTACCGGGAAACATAATTAGTCACCACATCCAACCATTCCATACGAATGACCGCCACCAGGATCCTCTTTGTCGTACTCGACGGCATTTCCGATCGCCCCTCTCCCGCGCTCGGAGGACGCACTCCCCTTGCAGCAGCAAAAAAACCCGTTCTTGATCGTCTTGCAAAGGAAGGGATCTGCGGTATTATGGATACGATCGCTGCCGGAGTCCGCCCGGGGTCCGATACGGCACATCTTGCATTGCTCGGCTACGACCCGTATAAATATTATACCGGAAGAGGCCCCCTTGAATGCGAGGGTACCGGCATACACATGGAGCCGGGCATGATCGGGTTCCGCTGCAACTATGCGACCATCTCCCGTGAGGGAATCATCACCGATCGCCGTGCCGGAAGGATCCATGATACAACAGCCCTGAGTACGGCGCTGGCGGAAGGTGTGGACCTGGCAAAATACGGTGTGGAATTTGCCTTCCGATCCGGTGCAGGACACCGGGCATCGCTTGCCCTGAAAGGTGAGGGGCTTGGCCACTGCGTCTCTTCCAATGACCCGAAGAAGGACGGAGTACCCCCGCTCTCTGTACAACCGTTGATACAGACAGCCATGGATGAAAAGACTGCGGCAGTCTGCAACGAGTTCGTGCGGCAGTCCACGCGGATACTCTTCGATCACCCCGTCAATAAAGACCGGGTGAAAAAAGGGCTGAACCCGGCAAATATCGTGCTCATGAGAGGGGCTGGCGAGATGGGACATTTCGAACCGTTCTCGCAACGCTACGGTATTTCAGGAAGCGTGATCTCGGCAGCAAGCCTGATAACGGGCATCGGCAATGCCGTAGGGCTTTCCCGGGTACCCGTGCAGGGAATCACCGGATCGCAGGACAGCAATATCCCCGGGAAGATCGAAGCAGCGATACGCGAACTGAAAACCAGGGATTTTGTCCTGGTCAACATCAAGGGAGCTGATGAGTCCGGGCATGACGGGCTTGCGGAGCAGAAACGAAGTTTTATCGAAAAAACCGACGCTGCCCTTGCCCCCTTGCTGGATCTTCCTGACTGTATCATTGTCATCTGTGCCGATCATTCAACACCCTGTACAATCCGGGACCACAGTGCTGATCCTGTACCGGTACTGATTCACGGTGACGGGGTCCGGGTCGATGATGTGACAGGATTTGACGAGTACCGCTGTGCCAGGGGCGGGCTCAACCGGATTACCGGGGCAGCACTCCTGCCCATTGCACTCGACCTGATCAACAAGGCACACAAATTCGGGGCATAATGAGAACTTCGGGGGAACGATGAAAGAGAGATCCGTAAAAAACTGGCATAAACACTGCCTGCTTCCTGACGGGACAGAACTGCAGGAACACAGTATCAAGACAAACAGGAATATCGTTGTCGGTGAGTTCTGCCAGATAGATTTCGGGCTCAGAGGTGCGGATGTCTATGTCGGCGAATCCTCGAAGATCCGCGAATATGTCTGGGCAAGCGGGGACGTGCGGATCGGGAACTGGTGCGAGGTCGGGAACGATGTAATCGCAAAACAGGATGCGTACATCGGCGAAGGAGTGAAGATCGCCGGCAAGCTGGTCGTTTCCGGAGCCCTGGACATCGGTGAGAAAGTCGAGATCAAGGAGGGGTTCGAGGCAAAAGGGGATGTCGAAATCAGGAACCCGATGCCGGTGTTCATGTTCATCATCATCTACTTAATGACCCTGCTGAGGATTGAAAACGAGAAAGAACTGGACCGTATCCTTGACGACCTGTTCTCGGAAGATGAAGAGCGGAGGGAGATCCCCCTGATGATTCCGGCACGTTCGAAGCTGAACCTGAAATTCTTTTCCGTTCCCTCCACCATGAAGATCGGAAAAGGGTGCCGGCTCCATGGAAACATACGTGCAGGTTCGATTGATGTCCAGCAGAACTCGGTGGTCTTCGGCAGTCTCCGGGCAAAACACCGCATAACCGTAGTAGACGGGGTTACCATTCACGGGAATGTCGAAAGCGGCAGTACCGTCTATGTGAAGAAAGGGGCGCATATCCTCGGGGACGTTATCGCAAAGTCCATTGTGCTCCATGAAGACGCAAAGATTGACGGGACGATTGAGGCTCCGCACGGGATGCGGATCGAGCGGGGCAGATGAGAGCTGCAGAGATCCTCGGGGTGGATACGGTCAGGTTCATCGAACCGGGCTTTGCCGCCCTCACTGACAGCCGGTTTACTGCCGCTCTTGCCGGGATACGGGCTGACGAGGGACGCCTCCTGCTGGATGAGCACGAAGAGCCGGTGGCGGCGGCATTTCATGGATCCGATGGCTGGGTTGCAGGGTCATTCCTGTGCAGGAACCCCTCGGTTCCCCTTATCGAACTCTTCGAAAACGTGAACGGCGAGATCTTCCAGGAGGACCGGGCAGTCTGGGCAGGGGCAGTGCGTGAATACTTCAGCACCGAGCTGGCAGCAACCATCCCCCCATCGATCGACGACCTGAACCCAACGCGGAACGGTATCCTGACAAACCTCATAAGGAGCATATGGGGAGAAGGACATGGCGAGACCTGCATCGACTGCTGCTGCGGTTCGGGTGTCGGTTCGGCAGTCCTGCGTGGGCTTGGATTCTCCCCGCTGTCCTTTGACAATGATGAGTCCCTCCTCTCACGGGGTCTCACTGAAAAGCGCCTGCTCCCGCACGAGACGATGTGGATCGATGCAACCATCGCATCCAGGTACCTTGAGCCAGTACCAAAAGGCGTCGTAATCATGGCCGGTGAGTTCAATACCTTCAACCAGGACATGTGGGAACGGATCATCGGGGAATTGTGTTCGGTTACCCGGGAAACGCTCGTTACCGTGGGGACGGAGAATGAGGCGATGCTTGTCCGGGAATGGGGGTCGGCAATGGAGAGATCCGTTGAGGTGAAGGAGAATCCGGCTGATCCCATCTATGATCGCTGGGTTTGCCGGGTGCTGCCGGGATAGGACCGGGAATATTTTTTTTTTAAATAACACACTCCTGATTGTGAATATCAAAATATAAGCTCGCAAAAATTGCGATTTATAGTGATATATTTGGCTGGTCCTTGTCCACGAAATACTGGCGACTACCGACATTACTATAGCGGAGACAGGAACGTCGGAAAAGGGAGCCGATGATTCATGGCAGCTTAAGGATCTAAATGGCCGGACGCTGTTTATCGACATGGCCGGCAACCTCAAAAAAGGCTGATTCTGTCGGGTAAGGAGAATTTGAAAGAA
>DATEXZ010000104.1:0-3828 GCA_035256445.1 Methanoregula sp. | reverse complement strand
ATTCCTGTGAATTTTCATCCATTCGAACAGATCCTGAGCAAGCTATTTCTGTTACCTCTTCAGTATTATCTGTCCTGATATCTATGGTGGACGAAACGCAGAATACCCAGGATACGCAAAAAGAAAGACCGCGTCAGCATGATTTCCGCAGGCATCCACAGGACCGGAAACAAACCCGGCCGGTTGACAAGCCGGCGGAATTAAAAGATACAGGTCTCGATGATGATGAGACTGAAGAGGACCGGACGTCATCTCACCCCCGGTCGCGTCATGGGGGCAGACCGGAAAAGAAGGTATACGAAGAATGGGCAAGTGATCCCTATTGTGAATAACTTCTGAATAACCTGTTTGGTGGATGTGTTGAACAATTTTTTTTATTAAATTTCTTTAGAGAAATTAACAAAAATCCGGTTTGAAAAAAATTTACTGGTATTCAGGCGGCTGTACCTGTTTGGGAAGTCCACCTTTGAAATGTTGCTGGATCTTCTGGTAATACTCCCTGAGTCTCTCGTTCATCATCGGGTGCACTTTTTTCTGGGCATCCTCAAAGTGACGCTGGGTAACCACTGCTGCATCTTCACGCAGCGCCAGCATACCTGCTTCCCTGCAAATCGATTCCAGATCAGATCCAACAAATCCTTCGGTCATAGCTGATAGTGCAGATGCAAGACGGTCCCGGGCAGGATCTGATAAGATGAGGTTTTTCTCATGCAGGAGTTCAACAAGACGTTTCCTCCTGCTGCCAACAGAAAGATCCGATTTGCATTCTCCTGCCGTGGTGATACTTGCCTTCACTTCATCGGGTTCAAGAATGCGGTCTCTTCCAAGCTTCTCGACAAGTTCGCCGATAGCCTCCTCGCTGTAGCCATCGGTCAGGTGCACGATTTCTTCGAGAGCCGAACCTTCGACGGGCATAAACCGGGTGTGTATCCGGATGATCTTTTTCCTGTCCTCGAACGTGGGTTCCCCGATATATACGAGCCGGTCGAACCTTCCCGCCCGCAGAAGTGCCGGATCGACGATGTCCGGGCGGTTTGTGGCTCCCATTACTACAACATCCTTGAGCTCTTCAAGGCCGTCCATCTCGGTCAGGATCTGATTGAGAACATTGTCAATAACATGCGAGTCACTGGTCGTCCCCCGTGCGGGTGCCAGTGCATCGATCTCGTCAAAGAAAATAATGGATGGCGAAACCTGGCGTGCCTTCTTGAACACCTCGCGCACTGCACGTTCACTTTCCCCGACCCATTTGGACAGCAGCTGGGGTCCCCGAACAGGAATAAAGTTTGCTCCGCTCTCGCTTGCCACCGCCTTTGCGATAAGTGTCTTTCCTGTTCCGGGAGGGCCGTAAAGAAGTACGCCTCTCGGGGGTTCAATACCCAGATCCTCGAATTTCTGGCGGTGGGTCAGCGGGTACTCGACTGCCTCCCGGACTTCCGTCTTTGCGTCTTCAAGTCCCCCGACATTGTCCCATTTGACATGTGAAACTTCAAGCATCACTTCGCGCATCGCACTCGGGCCGACATCGCGCTGGGCGCTGCGGAAGTCACTGGCAAGAACCCTCAGCGAATCAAGGACCTCTGCCGGAACTTCCTCTGCATCGAGATCCAGGTCCGGCAAATAACGGCGCAATGCCCTTATCGCTGCTTCGCGGGCGAGCGCTGCGAGATCGGCACCCACAAACCCATGCGTCTGCTGGGCAAGCGTGTCAAGACTCACATCTTCAGCAAGCGGCATACCCCGGGTATGGATCTTGAGGATCTCGATCCGGTCCAGCTCGCTCGGGACACCAATTTCAATCTCCCGGTCGAACCTCCCCGGCCTGCGCAGTGCAGCATCGATCGCGTCAACACGGTTTGTCGCTCCTATGACAACAACCTGCCCCCTTTCCTCAAGACCATCCATCATCGTCAGGAGCTGGGCGACAACACGGCGTTCCACCTCTCCGGTTACTTCCTCGCGACGGGGTGCAATAGAGTCGAGTTCATCGATAAAGATGATAGAGGGGGAATTCTCCCGTGCTTCTTCAAAGACTTCACGGAGACGTTGCTCACTCTCTCCATAATACTTGGAAATGACTTCGGGACCGGCAATTGAGATGAAGTGCGCACCACTCTCACTTGCAACCGCTTTGGCAATCAGAGTTTTTCCTGTCCCGGGAGGACCATAAAGAAGCACCCCTTTGGGTGGCTCTATCCCCAGTTTCTGAAAAAGTTCAGGGTGACGAAGCGGCAGCTCTATAGTCTCCCGGAGGCGCTGGAGTTCATCCTTGAGCCCTCCAATATCTTCGTATGAGAATCGTTTGATACCTTCAAACCCTGCGGCGGGTTTATCGGAAAACTCGATAGATGTATTTTTGGTAATGATAACTGCTTCTTCCGGTTCGATCTCCACGACTTTGAAGGCCACAATCTGCGGCTGGATGAATGGCAGCCCCAGCATGATCGGCACAGAATCGTTCTTCGCAACCGGGAAATCGATGAGCCCGTTCAATACATGCGGGTTATTCGCGATGGGAATTTTTTTAGGGAGATCTTCAGGAGGCGCAAGGACAACCCTTTTTGCTTCCACTTCGTCGACTATCTTAACTACTTTGACAGTATCGCCGATGCTGACTCCGGCATTCATCCGGGTAAAATTATCAATCCGGATTTTTCGCTGGTTCCAGTCCTCGACAAGTGCCCGCCAGACCTTGGCAACAGTCCGGCGTCTTCCCTCTATTGCCACAAGATCGCCGGGCGATATCTTGAGGAGTAACATTGTCTCGGGATCGAGCCGGGCTTTTCCGCCACCCTGATCTCCGGGATACGCAGAATCCACCCTCAATTGCACTTCAGGCATTACCTTAAAGGTCATATACGCAGGGATTTATAAGTACTGTAAATGCTGGTCCTTGTTTTTGATCCGTTCCACGGGGCGGCCGGGGATATGATTGTCGGTGCACTGCTGGACTGCGGGGCCAACAGGAAATCTGTGGTGCAGGCGATGCAATCGGTAATTGCAGAGCCGGTCATTACTGAAGTGACCCGGGCTGGTATCCGTGCGTTAAAAGTAAATACTCAGGCTGATCCCACCCATCGCACGCTTGTGGATGTTATGAAGCGGCTTGATGATGCAGCGGCTGGTATCCCTCCAGAGGCGCTCGCGATGGCAAAACGGGTCTTCACGAGGATTAACGACGCTGAAGAGCTGGTCCACGGCTCCCATGCCCACTTCCATGAAGTAGGGGCTGATGATGCGATTGCTGACGTTATCGGTGCTTGCACAGCATATCATTCACTCGGCATTGAAGCTTCAGCTGTAATGCCGGTTACCCTTGGCTGGGGGTCTGCGGTGGGATCCCACGGCACATTTCCGATACCTGCACCGGCAACCGCTGTAATTCTCTCCCATGCAGGATTGCCAGTCCGGCCCGGGAAAGAGGAGGGGGAACTCTGTACACCAACCGGTGCCGCACTCCTCGCTGAATTTTCAACGATCGCCGCAACAGATCTCGGAAGCTATACCATCAAGGCAATAGGATACGGGGCAGGCACCCGTGATCCGATCGATGTTCCAAACGTGATCCGGGCAATGGTCATTGAAACAACCGGTGAGAATATGCCGCTGCAGCCGGATACGGTCGATATTCTCGAGACAAATGTCGATGATGTCAGTGGTGAGGTAATTGCCCACACAATCACCAGGTTAATGGAAAAGGGGGCACGGGATGCATGTGCGATACCGATACTTATGAAAAAGGGGAGACCGGGGTTCCTGATCAGGATAATCTGTGCTCAGGATACAAGTGCGGAACTGGCGGAAATGATGGCGCAGGAACTCGGAACG
>DATEXZ010000103.1:0-2195 GCA_035256445.1 Methanoregula sp. | reverse complement strand
AACCCTCCCGACGGAGCGCCCCCGCAGCGGATCAGTGTCTATAAGCATATTTGTAAACCCCGCACTTCCCCGCCGTGCCTCGGAGAGGCCCTGAGGCGGGAGCCCTCATAGAATTACATGGTTTAATGATTTTCATTGTTCGGGTGTGAACTCCCGTTCATGTGTGTTTCAACAGACCCGGTTAATCTTCAATTTCCGATGGTTGTCATCGGGCTGAAATTGATAAAAGAACAGTGGGGTTGAAATAACAGGCAGGTAAAAACGTATGATATGCGCCCATATGTTATTGTCAACGTCGCAATGAGCGCTGATGGCAAGATTTCCACCCGCGAACGCCGGCAGGTCAGAATATCGGGCAAGCAGGATTTTATCCGTGTTGACCGGCTCAAAGCCGGGTGTGACGCTGTCATGGTAGGTATTGGTACCGTCCTTGCCGATGATCCTTCACTCACGGTAAAATCGGAAGAATGCCTCACATACCGCAGGAAACAAGGCTGGGATGATCATCCGGTCCGCATTGTCGTAGACAGTTCAGCCCGCATCCCCCCGGAAGCATCAGTCCTGCACAAGGGTGAAGGTAGACGGGTGATCGCAGTATCCGGGAAGGCAGAACGTGCGAAGATTGCGGTCCTGAAAAAGAAAGCCACGGTGCTTGTGTGCGGTGAAGTTGAAGTAGATCTTCCTGAACTTATGGACGAGCTGGGGTCAATGGGTATTCAGCGTATCATGGTGGAAGGGGGCGGGACATTGATTGCCGGGTTGATCAGGGCTGGTCTTGTTCACGAGATCAATACCTATATCGGCAACATCCTCATCGGGGGAAAAGACGCTCCCACCTTCAGTGACGGGGAAGGGTTTATCGACGAGTCGTCGTTTCCCCGGCTGTCTCTCCTGGAAGTACGCCGGATCGAAGATGGCATTCTCCTGCGCTGGAAAGTAAAGGCTCCTGATCAGCATGAAGAAATACGGTAACCGGGTTGAGAATATACCCCTTGAAAAGATTTTTACCTGAGCGTGAGAATGCCAAGCCTCATCTCCCATAACTAAAAACATTCTCCTACGTATATTCCGGTCATCGTTCTTGCTGCAGTTTTCCTGCTGACTGCTGTGCGCCAGGTAGGCAGGTTCAATCTCAGGATCTGGCAGATCATGCTTGGAGGAGCCGTCGTCGTCCTTATCAGCGGGCAGATCTCCATCCCTGATGCACTGGGAGCGATCAATACCGATGTTATGCTTTTTTTATTTGGCATGTTTATTGTGGGTGAGGCCATGGTGGAAAGCGGCTACCTGTCCCTGCTTTCATGCCGCTTCTTCTCTCACGCCCGGACGCCGGACCAGTTGATTTTTTTCATTCTTTTCGGCATGGGATTGTTTTCAGCAGTCCTCATGAACGATACCCTGGCCATCATTGGCACACCCCTCGTCCTCTCCCTTGCTACCAGGTTCCGGATCTCACCAAAACTGATGCTTCTTTCCCTTGCAATAGCAGTCACAACCGGCAGTGTGATGAGTCCTATCGGTAACCCGCAGAACCTCCTCATTGCAGTGAATAGCGGGATGGGAACCCCGTTTGTCACCTTTGGGTTATACCTTCTCGTACCCACGCTCATCAGCCTTGGTCTCGCATATGTTCTCCTCCGGTTATTTTTCCGGATGGAATTTTCCGCCCGTCCCATTGTGCAGGACACCGTTCAGTGCGTTGAACCTACCATTATTCTTCCGGTACAATGCTCGCTTGCGATCATTCTGATACTCGCTGCTGCCAATATTATGGCATCCTTTTTTGGAGGAAAAATTCTTGTACCTCTCCCGTTTATTGCCCTGTGCGCAGCAATACCCGTCCTGCTGGTCGGTAAGAATCCGGGGAGGCTCATTAAAAATATTGACTGGCCCACTCTGGTTTTTTTTGCTTCCATGTTTGTCCTGATGGAGAGCGTCTGGCAAACAGGATTTTTCCAGGCGTTTGTTGACCGGAGTACGGTTACTTCCCTGCCAATGGTTCTCATGACCAGTGCTGTCATCAGCCAGTTCATCTCCAATGTGCCGTTTGTCGCGCTGTTCCAGCCGATGATTCTCCAGGCAGGAGGCACTTCCTCCCAGCTTATGGCCCTTGCGGCAGGGAGTACAATCGCCGGCAACCTGACAATCCTGGGGGCCGCAAGTACCGTGATCATCATTCAGAATGCAGAAAAGCA
>DATEXZ010000102.1:0-4796 GCA_035256445.1 Methanoregula sp. | reverse complement strand
ATTGGATGGCAGATCGGTTCCCGGACGGGCTTGAGCATGTTATATGCCAGGACCCCTGTTTTGTCTCTGCATCTTTTTTTGCGGGAACCCGGTTTTTCCTGTCGGATGAGATGGTCCGAGGGGAACTGGAATTTTCATGGGGAAAAGATCCCTTCCTGGGACCGCATCCCCTTCGTTTTTCAGATATCGCCCGGAATGGCAATCGGGGCTCAAACCGGGCATATCAGATTTTTGGCAGGGTCCCGGTGACCGGTCTTAACAGGGGGTTTTTGGAGTCCTGTTTCCGGATTACTGATTATCCTGTCCGGAATGCGGAACGGAGGATTATGCGGGGATAAAAACCGGCCTTCATATTCCCTATTGGATGGCAGATCGCCTCCGCGGATGGACCTGGGCATGTTGATGCAACCAGGACCCCCTGTTGAGTCTCTGCGTCTTTTTCTGTGAAAAACAGGTTTTACCTGTCGGATGTGTTTTCGCCAATTCCTTTTTGATCCCCTCAACGCAAAAACGCCAATCCACTGTTGATCCACCTGAAGACAAGTTCTCCCTGATAAGTTTTTTCCTGTCATATGAGATAGTCCGAAGGGAGCTGGAATATTCATGGGGAAACGATCATTTCCCGGGACTGCATCTTCTTCGTTTTCAGATATCGCCCGGACTGGCAATCGGGGCTCAATTCAGGAATATCAGAGTTTTGGCGAAATTCCGGTGGATTGCCTTATTGAGGCATTTTTTAAAACCCTGGTTCCGGATTACCGGGTATCCTGTCCCAAATCAGGAACCGGGGATTGTTCCGGGTTAAAAACCGGCCTTACTATTCCCAACTGGCTGGCAAACCGGTCCCCGGATGGTCTGGAGCACCGGGAAGCGGCTGGAGCATCATTCCTGATTTTTGCATTCTTTCAGGTCAGGATAAGATTTTTTTGACAGCCGGAATGTCCTGGTGAGTGGCAGGCATGTCCGGAATCGACAACCAGAACGACAACCGAATCGACAACCCTCTCACATCATTACGTACCGCGTAGCACGCCCTTTTCCTTCGGTCCTGATCAGGTTCTGCCCAGCCATCTGCGCGAGCTCCTTGCCTGCTGCCTGCCGGGAAATACCGTATAGTCGCATCAGATCCCCGCTCTTCACTGAACCGTGGGCATGAATGAATTCTATGATCTTCATCTGCCGCTCGGAAAGAGCTACCTGCCCGCGAGCCACCTTCCGGTGCTCATCGGACGAGAGCAGCAGCACCCGCTCCTTCACCCGGTGCAAAGAGACCTCCACCCCCTCCATAAAATATTCCAGCCACACCGTACAGTCCGGATACGTCAGGTTCACCGCTTTGAGCACATGGTAATAGGCAGGGCGGTCGCTGTCGTAGAAATCATCCAGCGTAAAGAACCGCTTGATATCAAATTCCCGCATTGCGAGGACGAGCGTAGCAAGCGCCCGGGCAGTCCGCCCGTTCCCGTCCACAAACGGGTGGACCCGCACAAGTTCATAATGCGCTATCCCGGCAACCAGAACCGGATGCATCTGGTGGGCTGCATCGGAATTCAGCCAGCTGACAAGCGCATTCATCTGCGGGACAACCTCTTTTGGTGGAGGCGGGGAATACACCACCTCTTTTGTGTGCCGGTTCCCGACTACCACCCGCACCTTCCGGAATGCTCCCTCTGTTTCCGGATCATCCAGCGTATCATGGGTGATGTCGCGGTGCAGCGTAAGGATGTTCTCTTCCGAAATCATGCCGCCCTTCTGGTACCGGTCAATATGTTCCAGCACCCGGAGGTAGTTGAGGACCTCGGTTTTTGCCCGACGGGCTGCCATGACTTCCCTGCCCTCGGCAAGCCGGCTCACCTCCTCAAGGGAGAGCGGGTTCCCTTCTATCGCCGTTGATGCATGCGCAGCCCGGACCAGTTGTTCCCGGCGGATCGACACCTCCCATTTCGGGATCAGGTGTGCATGAAGTATCACTTCCCGTGCAGCAGCGATATCGGAAAGCCTTCTCACCATCCGGTGGGTGTAGGTAAAAGATGGCGAAAAGTCCCGGTTCTCCTTCATACTCAGACCTCTCTATTCACTGTTGCTTCCCCGCCCTATTGGTCATTGCGGTTGTTGCACTGGTACGGTACCCCCTGGTTATGCTGGAATTGCCAGGACATGGTTGACCGTTGCTCTATCTATCGATATGAAGGTCCATTTCGATCTTGCTGCGATGAATGGTTGTTAATTCATGCGGTGATACAATGCCGGGAAGCGTTAGATAGCCCGGTCATGTCCGCTCGTCCTCGTTGATACTCCGGCTCGTGGCGATCTTTTTCCACTACGTTCTTTTCACCCATCACTAGAGGAAAACGTATGCCCGATATCCGTATACTCTGCGACCGGGCAATCGAACTTGCCGGGCAGGGCAGATTCGATGAGGCGATTCTGGTGATGAATTCAGTCATCAGGACAGATTCCAATAATCCCAGCATCTGGTATAACAAGGGTCTCATCCTTCACAAGCAGGAAAAATACACAGATGCTGTCAACTGCTTTGCTCAGGCCGCAGATAGAGATCCTGGCTTTATCGACGCGCTCTACAACAAAGGGATAACTCCCATGAAGCTCGGAAAGTATAATCAGGCAATCCGTGTGTTTGATGCGATAATCAAACAGGAGCCAAAAAACCGGCAGGCACGAACAGCCTGGAAGCAGGCCAATGAAGCGCTGCTGACAAAGATCGCTCCGGTATCTCCTGCATCGGACATTCAGACCCGGCTGGTGAAGGAAAAATAAGAATATTGTGTGTGGCGGTGCATCAGATTATTACAGGATGAGCCATTGGGAGATTCGATGATGAAACCACGAAAAAAGCGGACAATTCCCCCAAAACAGTCACCGGAAACCGTACTCAATGAGTGTCTCGATCTGGTTATTTTCGACTGGGGTGAAGGCTTTTGTGCCAGTCCGCATTTCAAAAATTTAAGCGAAAATGAGCGATTGCAGTCGGAGAGCATTGCCGGGTTCTTTACTGATATGATGTTCAGTTATCCGGGGCTTGTCCCGCAGGAATGGGATGCAGATGCGATGAAAGAATGTTGTGTCCATTTCTTCCCGGAGAAGATGTCCGAAGGTCCTGATTTTTTCCGGTGCATTGTTCCGGTGCTGTCAGCGTTTTTCGCGTACCTTGACGAACACCATCTTCAGAAAAATGCGTCCGCTATGACTCGCGAGATTAAAAATTTACATGAACGCATAATGGAACAGTCATCTAATCCTGACTGCTGGGGAATGGCAAAAAGGTTTATGATGGCAGCTCGCTCTGATGGTATCGATGTCATGGATTCAAAAGCGGTTCAAACGTATATCCGGGCGTATAACCAGAAAGTCCTCAACGAAGGACCGGCCTCAAGCATTTTTTACAATGCACCCCATGATTCCGAAGTAGTGTTTAAGGGTAAAAAAACCTCACGGAAACGGTAAAATCCGGTGATTTCCTGCTGGTTGGCCGGTGAATTTCAGACGCCCGGTGATGTTCACTTGTCCTCATTAACGTTCGCTTGCGCTCACTGCACTCCAGCTCGCTCCAGATCACCCCGCTGTTTTATTTCCGGTTGATGGTTGGCAGGATGCTGTTTACCGATATTCAGATCGAACGATCCCGGTCAAAAAAAAACGATTCGGAAGCGGTCAAAAGGGAATTAAAAATTAGATTTCAGGAGAATCAGGGAGTAATCTGGATGTTCCCCTGGAAGTCACGCCATGGGGCGGCGTTGAATGTATACAGAGTGAAACAGTAATCCCTGTCACCATTATAACCTCCCATTATCTGGTCAGGTGCTGCATTCTTCCCCTGACCGTTATCGATAAGCATCATACATTCTGTATCCCCGATCATGGATGGATCATCTGCGGAAGTGACTGTTCCAACAACAAGTGCTCCTAACTTTCCCGCCTTCGGACCGCTGGTAAGAATCCCGGTCTCCACTGACGTCACTTCTGCATGCCATGTTCCCGGCCCGGGGGCAGGTGACTGGGCCTCCCACTCTCCTTTCATGGTACCAAATGAATCCATCCGGGCGGTGAATGCCTTGGTCCATTTAATACCTTCATACGATTCATACCAGCCACCCCCGGTGACCTTCATTACTATCTTTGGTTCAAGAGGCACTGCCATTGCCGGCAGGACCAGAGCAATCATGAGCAGTATTCCCAATCCTATCATAATTTTTTTCATTTCTTCACCTCTCCTGCTGAATCACTGAAGCATCAATCCTGGTGCATACGCTCTGTAATAATAGAGACACACCGACGAATGGAATTTTCCCGGTATCCCCCCCATTAACCACCATTTCAACCTCGTTTCCAGAGCACTGAAAGGTATCTTACAAGAAAATATATATATGCCGCAATGCACCGATGCCTTGCAAGGGCTTACTCTTGTATTGCCACAGGCAAAGACCTGTCATGTGCGGATGTATACCCTTTCCGAGGGGGCGCCCCGTCAGGGAGATGGCATGACGATACAACAACAGAGCGAGCCGAGGAAAACTGATTTTGCGAAGGCAACCGTCAATCAGGTTGTAAAAGCCGGCAGTCGCCAGGTGAAACAGGTCAACCTGTACCTGACCAGAGGTTCTTTCCCTATCGCATTTGAACCGACCCTCGCTGAAGTGACCATAACGTAAGGTACATGAAATCTCTCATTTTTTAAATATCGCCCGGATTGGTAACCGAGGCTTAATTCTGGCATATAGAAGTTTTAGCGGGGTCCCGGTGACTGGTCTTATCAGGGAGTCTTTGGAGTCCTGTTT
>DATEXZ010000101.1:0-15952 GCA_035256445.1 Methanoregula sp. | reverse complement strand
TATGTAGTTATGGATGGTAGTCTTGAGGCGTTCGAAATCATTGACCAGTTCATGATGCTTATTCAGGATATGCATCTTCTGGCTCTCATTTGCCCCGATTTTTGAAACCGATTCGATTTTTGTGGAATTGATATATGATTCAAGGTGGGGAAGCCCGATGGAATGAGGGCGGTGTGTTTTTTCATCCCGTATTACCGGCCTGTCACCGGTATAATATTTCCTGCAGGAACCCAGTTCATCCGGATCAAATACTACCGGATACCCCATGATCTCATAGTCCAGCCATTTCTGTGCATCAGAATCATGCAGCATGCGGGCCAGTCGTTTCGCTTTCATTAAAATCTGAGAGATAGGCAACTGGTTGATCTCCAGGTCTCCGAGAATGACATTAGACAAATCTTTTGCCATCCTCAGGTTGGAATTCTGATAATCATCCATAACCATTTTCGGTGTTTCTCCACTTTTTGAATTCTTTACTTCGTATAAACAGATTTCTTTTATCAGGTACTATAATACTATGGTTACACCATCCTTAAAGGATCCTTATAAAATGGTATTTTTTCCGGGCTGGAAAAACAAGGTATTGTATCATCCTCCACCCGGGACACAAAAACTGGTGGCTATTGGCTGACACTACACGCCATTCCCGTTCTATCATCCGGTTTTTGTCCATCGGGTATTCTTTTGATATGTTACCCTCCATTTACGGCAGGAGAATAAAGGACTACGGACGTAAAATTCTTCAATACATCCGTTTTGGACATTCGTTTTGGCTGCAATCCCATGCATGGCCGGCACGGTCTGCCAGCATAGTGGCGGGATATAAAAAGAGCCGTGTACTCGCAGGAACCGTATTCAAGGTGAAATTTTTTTGCTTTTCCACTATAACCATCAATTATTGCTATTTACACAACAAAATCTTTAATAGTCATAAATGTAATATAAAAAGCAGATACACCATGGCGGTAAACCAGTCTCAGGTCGACCACATTATAACTGCCGCATCGGAAGACGATCCGGAGGTGAAGCTCCAGAACCTGGAGCGGGAAGTTGACCTCATCAAGACTTCCATCAAACGTCTCCTGATAGACATCCGGGAACGGATGAATGAACTGGAAAACCCGTTTACCCTTGTGACTACTGGAACCGCCGGAGTCCCATTGGCACCATCAGCGGCTGCAAACGAGGCAGAAACAGCAAAAAAGTCAGCCCTTGAGGCACGGGAAGCAGCTCTTGACACCCGTGAAGCCCGGCTGAATGCTACCCAGGTAAAAATGGAGACCGGGAACAAAGAAATCCAGCCGGCAGTATCTCTGGTCTCACCGGTGCATGAAAGCATAAAAATGCCGGACGAACCCATGCCCGCCTCCCTGAGATCCCCGCCGGATTTTTCTCATAAACCTGCACATGTACCCCGCCCCCTTCCGGAATCACCCGATGGAAAAAAGCGGCTGCAGAAAGTCTACAAGCTGTTCAAATGGACACGCGAGGCGGTAAAAAAGGTCGGTCACGACCGGCTTGAGATTATTCTTGATTCCTACCGTGCGATGGGATTTATTACCAAAGAGTCATGTGACGAGATCCGGGAGATTTCCCGCCTGATGCCTGCAAGCCTTGGAGAAGAGCATGAAGTAGGCCCGGACGAGTTTGTAGCCGAACTCTACGCACTGAACAGGATCCTTGAGCCGGAAGATACTTCGATGGACAGAGACATGATCGAAGTGCTGATGGAACAGCGCCAGGACGTACCCACGGTCAGAGAGACACGTGGTGAAAGCCCTCTTGATCTCCCCAGGATCTCCCTGGGCGGGAAAAAATCCTCAGTGCAGAAAGAAAAAGATGAAGAATGGATGCACCTGCCCGACAGGATTTAGATAGATGTCTTCTGAGACGATTACCACAGCATTGTTCCTGATTACCGCAGTAGTCGCAGCAGCAGTGCTTATAAATGCAGTCTATCCCGTCGTCCAGACAATGGCCGGGACCTTTTCTTCCTCGACGCACGAATCAGATGTAAGGATCCGCACGGATTTTAAGATTATCGCCACCTTTGCTTCCCAGGCATCGGGGACTTCCCGCGTCTGGATGAAAAATACAGGAACTGAAAGGATATCGTCATCAGATATCAGTAAGGCCGATGTCTTCTGCGGTGCAGTCGGCAATTTTGATCATCTTGCCTTTGATGCCGGTGCACCGGAAGACCTGGCTGACGGTGAATGGACTGACGATTTCGGGTCAGGATACGATCTGAATGCGAACGGTTACTGGGATCCGGGTGAAACCCTGAAGATAACGGCAAAAACGACAATTCCTCCTCAGGGCAATGGGGTCTATTTCCAGTTCGCTCTTTCCAATGGTATCTGGCGATCAAACGAATTCACGGCGAGCTGATACACGATGGCCGTTGCTGAAATTATCGGGGCGGCGGTGGGAGTTCTGCTCCTGATCATTGTGGCATATGTTGTCGTCGGAGGCACCCTCACTGCAGGAGAAACCATCTCCAACGCCCAGAAAGATCTCACCCTGCAGCAGGAAGCCCGCCTGCAGACACGTCTTGAAATTGCGGATAAGGATAAAAACGGGCCTGTCATCAATATCAGCATTACCAATACCGGAACAGAAGCCATCCGTGATTTTTCCCACATGGTTATATTCACTCATACGAATGGCGACACCGCAGGATACCGGCACCTGACGTATGAAAGCAGTTGCGGTATTGAAGGGACATGGTGCACTCCTGCCAGTTTGGGAATATCTCCCGACACCATTCATCCTGGGGTGCTGGATCCCGGGGAGAAGATGTGGATCATGGCTGTATCACCCGCAGGTACTGCTCCTGACTGGTGCCAGGTTACCACCGGCAACGGGGTTTATGCCTCTGCGTATCTATAAATAAAGGAGGGTTCTGATGGCAAACATTTCTGATCTGATGGGAGGCGAGGACCGGCGGATTATCTCGACCGGCAACTCCGAGCTGGACAAGAAAATCGCTGACGGCCTGCCGCTTGAATCCCTCACCCTCATCGAAGGTGAAAATGACACCGGGAAGAGTGTATTGACCCAGCAGATTATCTGGGGAGCCATGAAGCAGGGGATGTCTGTCGATCTTTTTACTACAGAAAACACGAGCAAAAGTTTCATCAAACAGATGGAGTCGATGAGCCTTGATATCTCGGACTATTTTGCCTGGGGATACCTGAAAATATTCCCCCTCCATGTCCTGGGATTTGAGTGGAAAAAGGAGGAGATGGCGGGGATCCTTGCACGCCTTGTCCGGCATATCCAGCAGAGCAAATCCCAGGTAATCATCGTCGATTCCCTGACGCTCTTCACCGAATATGCAGAGACCGACCACATCCTCACCTTCTTCACGAACTGCAAATCCCTTGTTGACAGCGGAAAGACGATCCTGGTAACCCTCCACACGTATGCATTTGAAGAAGACACTCTCGTCCGGATACGCTCAATCTGTGACGCCCACCTGAACATGAAAAAAGCCCTCGTCGGGAGCAAGTATGTGATGGTGATGGAAGTTATCAAGGTCCGCGGTGCACACAAAACAACGGGAAATGTCGTCAGTTTCGAAGTCCATCCCGGGTACGGGATGAAAGTCATCCCCATGAGTTTTGCGAAGGTCTGACATGAGCACCCTGTCCGTTGCCGTCAATCTCCCGTTCAAGCAGGAAATCGTTGATTCGACGGTTGATTTTTATAATGATATCGAATCCAGCCCCCTCTACAAGATGCTGCCGGCCAATGCCAAGGAGTATGTGAAATCCAGTCCCCACCTCCTTGAATACCTCCATACATTCCCGGTGAACACCTATGGGATTCCCCTTTTTCTCTCGGAACTGAAAAAAGACCTCCGTTCCATGGAGAGCCCCAATATCATTTATCCGGTCAATGAAACGACCTTTGTCCACATCCTCCCGGACCCGGACGATGTCAGGAATTACTATATCCCCATTGAACCTTCGTTCCTCCACAGTGTAAACCAGCTCCTCCCGGAAATAGAGACCAAGCTTATCAACCTGATAGACGGGCTTGAAGATGACCCGGTCACTGATAAGGAACGGGCTGAAGTGATAAAAAAGATGCTGGCTTCCGTATCCGTTATCCTGCCGAAAGGGACGGATATTGCACAGCTTATCGGGAATGCTGCCAGCCAGCAGGATCTTAAATCAAAGATCACTACCTTCCTCAATACCGACTTCACTGCCCAGAAAAAAATGAAGGACACCAAAAAGAAGAACCAGGTTCCTCTTACTCCGGAAGGCAAGGTAATCCTCACCAATGAAGAATACCGGGCAATCGAATACCTCCTGATACGTGACAAGATTGACATGGGAGTACTCAAGCCCTTCCTTTCCGACCCCTATATCGAAGATATCTCCTGTGACGGTGTCGGCCCCATCTTTATCGAACACAAGATCTTCAAAGGGCTCAAGTCGGTCATAGAGTTCAAGGTCTCCAGTGAGCTCGATGAATTTGTCGTCAAGGTGGCAGAACGGATCAAACGTCCCATCACCTACCGGAGCCCCATTGTCGATGCCACCCTGCCCGATGGATCCCGTATCAACATCGTCTACGGAACCGCGATCAGCCGGCACGGCAGCAACTTCAGTATCCGTAAGGTGAACGAGGTGCCGCTCAGCATCCTCAATATTATCGACAGCAATGGCCTCGACTACCTTGCAGCCGCGTATATCTGGATTTGCGTGGAGTACGGTATGTCGCTCTTTGTTTCGGGCGAAACCGCGAGCGGGAAGACCACGCTCCTGAATGCAATTACGGGATTTATCCCGCCTGAAAACAAGATCGTTACCATCGAGGACACGCCGGAACTGAATGTCCCGCACCGGAACTGGATACGGGAAGTGGCGCTTGCAAAGGGCAAAGGAGAGGGGACGGGTGGTTCGGCGGCAGGCGGAGAAGTGACCATGTTCGACCTGCTCAAGGCAGCCCTGCGCCAGCGGCCCAACCAGATCCTGGTCGGTGAAATCCGGGGGGTCGAAGGAAGCGTCGCGTTCGGTGCCATGCAGACCGGTCACCCGGTCATGAGTACGTTCCATGCAGCATCGGTGGAAAAACTTATCCAGCGTCTCTGCGGGGACCCTATCAATATCCCCAAGACGTACGTGGATAACCTCAACCTGGTGATTATCCAGAGTGCTGTCAAACGACCTGACGGCCAGCTGGTTCGGCGTATGATCAGCTGCAACGAACTGGTAGGTTTCAACCCGGAGACCCAGGGGTTCACCTTTGTCGAGATGTTCACCTGGGAACCGATCACGGACACCTTCATCTGGTCGGGGAAGGGCAGCTCCTACCTGCTCGAGAATAAAATCGCAACCATGCTCGGGATGCCGGACAGTAAAAAGTCGGAGATCTATCTTGAAGTGGAAAAGCGTGCGAAAATTCTCGAGCGGCTCCACAAAGCAGGATATACCAAGTTCTGGGACCTGTTTACCATGATGACGAAGATCAAGAAGCAGGGGCTCCTGAAGATAGGATCCTGACATGGCTGATATCACGCCGGATCAGGAGAAAAAACCAGAAGGGCGTACCATCCCCTTTGCCTCCCATATCCAGGGATTAAAAGATAAGATCCTCCAGCTCACTGAAGACCGGAAAATGGGTGCCGATCTGCTCTTTTTGAATACCTATATGGCATCGCTGGCCATTGCCAATGCTTCCCGGCCGGAGATCTTTGCCTATGCAGCGAACCGGAAAGAGTACATCTCGGCAAAATATATCACCAAGGTGGACATGTTTGTAAAAAAATGGAATTACAGTTATTCCGAAGCCCTGGGAATAGTCGCGGAGAGGACGAACAATACCATCCTGAGAAGCATGCTCAACCGCTATGCCAATGCCATAGACTCCGGTGTTCCCGATGATGATTTTTTAAAAAATGAACTCTCGACGGTCAGGAGCGTATACCGCAGCCAGATCGAGCAGGGGCTCGAGATGCTCAAGAAATGGGGGGACGCCTATATAGCCATGCTCCTGTCAGGGACGGTGATAGCAGTCACCATTATGATCTCTATTGCCATCTATTCCCCGCAGGGTCTTGAGTCGACCCTGAACATGGCTTACGCGATTATCCTCGCGATCTGTGTCTTTGGTAACCTGCTCATGTATACGTCTGTTCCGGATGACCCCAAATCCCACGGGCTGACGGTAAGATCCTCAAAAGAGCAGCAGACCATTCACGCCATGGAACGGATCATTGTGCCCCTCACCCTGGCAGCAATCATCGTGCTGGCGCTTCTCGGGGTCAGTGCCGGGTTTATCTTCCTGCTCGTGGGAATCCTCATGGCACCTCTCGGCATCATCGGGTTTATTGACGACAGCAACATTACCCTTCGCGACAACGATTTTTCAACCTTCATACGAAGCCTCGGAGCAATTATGGGTGGCCAGGGCACCACAGCGGTGCATGCTCTGGGCACTATCGATAAAAAATCCCTCACTGCCCTTGAACCTCTCGTGAACTCGGTCTATTCCCAGATGAACCTCGGGCTTGACAACAAACAGATCTGGGATAAGTTCATCGGCGATTCGGGAAGCAACCTCATTTACAAGTACCTCAACATCTATCTTGATACCGTAATCATGGGGGGACCCCCTGAACCGATCGGCACGGTCGTGGGATCTTCGGTACTCGAACAGACGCTCCTGCGGGAAAAGAAGGATATGCATGCCCGAAGTTTTATCGTACTCCTTGCCCCCATGCACATGGCAATGGTCGGCATCTTTGTGGTCTTGTTCCACATAATGCTGACACTGACGGGTTCTGTATCCGCCATGATGGCAAAATTCGAGGCCACCGCAGCTGCTTCCGGGGCGGCAGCCTCAGGAGGGGGAGTATCCGCAGGAAGCGCTCTTGGAGGGATGTCGATGTTCACCAACTTCCCTGAAAAGGAGATGGGCACCTTTGTGGTAATTACCCTTGCCATCATCACCATATCCAATATCATCGCTGCACGGATAGTAGGGGGTGGGGATCGCTACATGTTTTATTTCTATACAGCGCTATTCTGTACACTGACAGGACTTATATTACTCATAGCACCCATCGGGGTAAACCTGTTCTTCAGCCCTGAAGGGCTGTCGAACATGGGAAAGAGCGGTGCCGGAGCATTGGGGATGTATCTGATATGAAGGAAAGTCTGCGCAGGGTAATCCTCTTTGCCGTGATAGTGACCGTCGGCTCGGTCATGATCCTGTTAGACGTGCCCCTGATCCTTCTGGTCCCCCTGATCCTTGCAACAGGGTTTGTCGTGCTCCTGCTCCTTGGTGCGATCACCTTTTCTGATATCAAATCTGTGTTCCGACGGCCAAAATTTGAAAACCTTAAAAAGATCGCTTTTCTGAAGCGTCTGGACGACATGAAATTCTTTGAAAAAAAAACAGCACAACCGGAAAAAAAACCGGCATCTCCCCAGAAAAAAAATGCGGGCACTACCGCTGCTGCAGGAAAAACCGCCACGGTTTCCCAGGTTCGATCGTTTCTCTCGTCAATCGGTTCGCTTGGTTCGGTCATCAGAGAGCGCAGCAGACATACAAAAAAAGTTGAGCACATTAACGAGCTGCTCGATAAAACGGTCAGTGAAAAGGTCAAGGGTTCCGCACTTGCCGGAGCCGGTAAAGAAAGGATTTCAGGTACCGGTCCCGGCAGTATTAGGGGCGAACCGCCAGAGCAGGTCAGGGATCAGGATCCTTTCATGTCCCTGTCCGGGGATGAATTTGATGTGAGTCTCCTTGACGGTCTTGAAGATTCAGAGCCCCTGTCGCGGTCCCCGTCTTCCGGTCCGGTGCCATTACCTTCGGAAACGGATGGTCCGGGCAGGGCAATTCCTGACCCGGATATCCCCCTGCCCTCGCTGGATATCAGCTCAGAGATGGATAATATTCTTAAGGATAACGAAGGGGGGCTTGAAGAATTCAGCGGTCTTGAGGGTGGTGAAACCATCGATCAGGACTTTAAGGATCTGGACAACCTGGATCTCGAAAATATTGACCTTGATACCGGATTGGATGAAGTGGCATCAGAGGCAAAGGCACCGCCTGTCAGCGGTGGTGCATCACCTAAGGATGCAGCTCTTCCGGTGAAAACAGACTGGATACCTTCCGATGCTCCCCGTAATGCAGGCAGTGCAGGAGAGCAGAATTCCAGCCGATCTGACATATCGTCATTTGCCAAAGGAGCATCGGGGAGTGATGACGACCTCCTGAGCTCGTTGGCGTCGGATGTCAAACAGGTGAAAAAAGAGAGAAATCTCAGCCTCTTACGGGAGTTGAAAGATTTCAAAGTGCCGGCAACGAGCATTGAAGATGAATTAAAAGAGACATATGAAATGCTTAAACTCCCGAAAACCGAAAGGGATGTGGCAGGAATCCCGCCAGCAAAGGGAAAAAGGTAAATCGGCATGCAGGTAGTTATTCCGGAAAAAGAGTACAAGAAAAGAGAAGATTATCCGTGAGTGTCTATGAAGGAAGTTCCGGTTAAAATTCAGCATAATAATGAATGGATAGTCGTTAAAATGGGTATTGCGGAAGACCGGGTCGTACTTCCCGCCCCTGTCAGCAGGGAAATTCTCTTCAGGACCGTTGCTGATATCGCCGAAAAGAAAAATATCCTCATAATCACGGTAAAAACCGATACCGAGTCGGTCTATAAGATCCTGTCAGTTGAGAAAGTCCTGCAGATCTTAAAAAAATTCATCCTCGCGTCCTGCAATGCATACCGGCTCATGGCCTACTTCATGTCACCGGCAATCCGGGGCGGCGTGATGATCAAGAATGCACAGTGGGATAAAGGAAGTGTGGTCGTCGTCCGTTCGGGAATCTGGTTCATCTCTGCTACAAAACAGATCTGTGTCCCGCTCAATGATGTGGCAGCCATAGAACTCACCAAGCGCGATGTCCAGGGCAAACCCGCAGATGTCATAAAGATCGATCACCTTGAATCAGGCGAGGTTACATCAAGCTTTGTGCTCTGCCCTCTGTCCACGCTCCAGGTTCTGTATAATTACCTCAGGGACACGACCAAAAGCATGGATATGAAAGGTACCGAGCTTGATGGCGTGGACCAGCAGGTTGCCATGCTTGTCTATTCCGGCATGGACTCGCATGCAATCGAAAATATGCTCAATATCACTCACAAACAGCTTGATGCAGTGTATGACAAGATCCTGAAACTTGGTCTTGGCGAAGTGGTGACAATCCGGAGGGAGATCCAGCTCACCACCAAGGGAGTCCGTTATATTACTGATGCCACAAAATCCCAGACAAACTAAAATTCTCCAGAATTTTAATTCCAATACTTCTTTAAAGGATAATCTACCAATATTTTGATTGATCGTCAATGGGAAAAATTCTGATCGTAGATGACACACTCTTCATGAGAACCCTGCTGAAAAATATTCTGTTTTCCGGCGGACATACCATTGCAGGTGAGGCAGGGGATGGTGAGGATGGTGTTTCAAAATATAAAGAGCTGAAACCGGATCTTGTCACCATGGATATAGTAATGCCAAAGATGAATGGGATCGAGGCATTAAAAGCAATAAAAGAGTTCGATCCTGCGGCAAAGGTCATAATGTGCACCGCTGTCGGTCAGGAACAGATGGTGAAGCTCGCCATTAAGACTGGGGCTAAAGGGTATATTATCAAACCCTTCCAGGCTCCAAAAGTATTAGACGAAGTCAAGAGCGTCCTGACATCCTGACTGTTATGGTAAAAGTCCTCATTGTTGATGATTCCGTCTTCATGCGTACAATCATAAAGGATATGCTGTCCAGGGATAGTTCCATCGAAATCGTGGGAACAGCGTCAGATGGCGTTGAAGCACTCGAAAAGATTCGGGCGCTCAAACCGGATATTGTCAGCCTTGATAGTGAGATGCCCGGCATGAACGGCCTTGATCTCCTCAGGGAACTGCAAAAAGTAAAGAAGCGCCCCAGAATCCTTATGTTGAGTTCCCTTACCTCAAAAGATGCAGCGTTGACCCGTGAAGCGATGATACTCGGCGCTGATGACTTCATGGTGAAACCCCAAAATCTCCCGACGATACGAGAAATCAGCATGGAGCTGATTTCCAAGATAAAGCATCTTGCCGCACTTCCTCTGGTGTCAGGATCCGATAAAACCCGGATATCACCCGCCCGACCTGCTGACCGGGTTGTACTCATCGGATCATCGGCTGGTGGTCCTCCCCAGGTAGATGTGCTGCTTTCCATGCTGCCACCCGATCTTCCGGCGGCGGTTGTCATTACCCAGCACATGCCGGTCGGTTTCACCGCACCCCTTGCTGAACGGTTCAACAGGATTGCTGCCATGCCCGTCAAAGAAACCCGGAACGGGGACAGATTATATACCGGCGAAATTCTGCTCTCAAAGGCGGGGGTCCATACCATAATCTCGGGAGTGATGGGGGAAAACGGCAGAACCACGGGGCGCATCGTTCATTCCACCTCTCCCCCGGTTCATGGCGTCAGGCCTGCAGTGGATAAGACTTTTGAATCGGCAGCCCGCGTGTATGGAAAAAACGCGGTCTCGGTCATCCTGAGTGGTATGGGAAATGATGCAGGTGCGGGTGCAAGCGCAATAAAAGAGGGGGGCGGGATCAGCCTCATCTGTGATGAGAGGGATTGCCTTGTATACGGTATGGCACGTTCTGCAATCAGGCACAATGCTGTTGACCTTGTCATTCCTTTAAAAAAACTCGCAGAATCCGTTGCGCAGCACGTGCTCAGGATGGAGGGAACTCATGTCTGAATTTGAGGCGTATCGGGGACTGTTTGTCGCAGAATCCCGGGAAAACCATGAAAACCTGGTAATGAACCTTTTACTTCTTGAAAAGGGTTCTGACCAGAGGGCAATAGATGAAATCTTCCGTTCCGTCCATACACTCAAGGGTGCATCCGCATCCATGGGTTTTTCCCAGATGGAACGGCTGTGTCACGCGATGGAAGATGTATTTTCCCTGGTCAGGAGCGGAGCTGCAGTTGTGTCGCCGGAACTTGGCAACCTGCTCCTTGCATGCTCCGATCTCATCGAGCAGATGCTGGATGATATTGAATCCGGGGGAGATTCCTCGTCCAGAAACCCTGACGATCAGGTCCATGCCCTCAGACAATGGATAGAACAGTACGGCGGCACCCGGAAAAAAGGAAAAGAGAGCCCCGTATCACCCTCACTGTCGGAGCATCCGGACGAATCCCCCCCTGAAACCGCTGCAGAAAGATGTCCGGAATACGAGATGTGCATTACCGTCGCAGGCGAATGCATGATGAAAGACGTGCGTGCAATGCTCGCTCTGGGAAACCTGGAAGCCCTTGGCACGGTCCTCTCGGTTCATCCGCCCAGAGAGGTGCTGGATGAAGGAACGTTTGATGGTACGCTCCGGATCGTTATTGCGAGCGACGCAGGAGTGGATGCATTAAAAACCGCTGCCACAGGAACCGAAATTCTTAACGTGGAAATCCGGGTTGTGGAAGGGCCGGCGGATAGGGTTCCCGACACAATGCAGGATGTCACCTCCCTGCTCCATACAGGTGATACCAGGGAACAGGCAATCCCTGATGTGATTGTTCCGGACAATCAGATCCGGGCTGCAGAAAAACAGGAGATACAGGCTCCTGATGGTGCAGGTCCGGTAAAACCGGCAGGTGATGATAAAAAACAATCCTCATCTGCTGATAAAACACGGGAGATCAAAAATCTCCGTGTCGATATCCATCAGCTGGACCACATCATGAACCTGATCGAAGATCTGGTTATTAACCGTGGAAGGCTCCGGCAGATTGCGGCTCAACACAAAATAAAAGAGATGGACGAAGCGATCGGCATGGTCGACCGCTCGGTCTCAGAACTCCACAGCCTCATGATGAATATCCGGATGATCCCCTTAAACCACATCTTCAATCGCCTGCCAAGAGTTGTACGGGATGTTGGACAGCACGATGGCAAAGAAGTGGAGTTTGTCATTGACGGCGGCGAAACCGAGCTTGACCGGAGCGTTATGGACGGGCTCAATGACCCGCTTCTCCACCTGATAAGGAATGCCGTAAATCACGGAATTGAATCCCCCGATGTCCGCATTAGGGCCGGAAAGTCGCAGCAAGGGCATATTAGGCTCTCTGCGCGTCGTGAACAGGATAATGTGATTATTGAACTTACGGATGACGGGGCCGGGATCAATGTCGGGAAGGTCAGGGCAAAGGCCATTGAAAAAGGATTGATCACCCCGGAAGCAGCCGAAACATTCACCACGGACCAGGCAATTGAGATGTTATTCCAGCCGGGGTTCTCCACTGCCGACAAAATATCTGATATCAGCGGGAGAGGCGTCGGCCTCGATGTGGTAAAGAGATCCATTGAAGCGCTGAACGGGACCATCCGGGTGGATACAACACCAGGTAAAGGCAGCCGCTTTGAACTCTTACTCCCGCCAACCATGGCAATTGTTGATGTGATGATTGTCAGGATCAACAAGAAACGCTTCGGCATCCCGATAAGCAGCATTGTTGAGGTTGCAAATTTCCGGCGGGATGCCACTCACCACATCGGGAAAGGTGAAGCGATCCTGCTCCGTGACGAGGTGCTGCAGATTCTCCGGCTGGATGAGATGGCGGGAGCCTCTCAGGAATGCGAGATCCTCGTCGTTGTGCAGTATCAGAAACGGAAATGCTGTATCCCGGTGGATATGGTTGAAGGTAAGCAGGAAGTAGTGGTAAAACCATTGAGTAGTTTTATCGGGGTTACACGGGGCGTAAGCGGTGTCACCATTCTCGGCGACGGCGCAATTATACCGGTGCTTGATGTAAACTCCATGGTGTAGGAGCGATCATGAAATTATCGGAAGTTCAGGCAGATGCAATTCAGGAACTGGGGAATATCGGGGCTGCGCATGCAGCGACCACACTCTCCATAATGCTGGGAAGCACGATTGAGATGAGCGTTCCCGCCATCAAAGTTGTGGACCTTTCCCAGCTGGGAGAGTACATGGGTGAAGAATCGGCAGCAATGGTAGCATTTGAGCTCCAGGGAGAGATTCCTCATGGGGGATATATCCTGTTTTACATCACCCGGGAATCGGCTGTCCGCCTGACCAATACCATGCTGGGCCTGACGGAAACCAATCGACCGCTCGATGAGATGGACCAGAGCGCCCTTATCGAAGTGGGTAATATCATGGTTTCTGCCTTTCTTGATGCCACTGCTGAACTGCTCGGTCTGGTGATGCTCCCTTCGCCCCCGTCACTCACGATCGATATGGCACACGCGGCCATGCAGTCCCTCATCGCCCAGTTGCATGAAGAGACCAACGAGGTGTTGCTCTTCTCCACAGAACTTGTCTGCGAAGAGCACAGGATCGACAGCGATATCATCATGATGCCGGAGACCAGCACGCTCGTAAGAATTGTTGAACTTCTTGAAAATATGGTAAAGGTGTAATTTCCGGAGCTGTTATGCCCGAACCTGCCACGTTCCGGAACGAACAGGCATCGATGATTGGCATTGGAGAATACCGCATAGGTTCATTCCCGATGATAACTATTGGCCTTGGTTCCTGCATCGGGCTCACCCTGTACGATCCGAACCTCAAACTGGGTGGGATGGTGCATATCATGTTGCCGGAAAGCGGAGGGAGGGCAGATCGACCGGGGAAATACGCAGATACTGCTGTCCCTCTCCTGGTCAGGGAACTTGTTACCCTCGGATGCAAAAACAGGTCCATCGTGGCAAAGATCGCGGGCGGTGCCTGCATGTTTGAGTATTTCGGCACCGGTCTCAATATTGGTGAGCGGAATGCTGAAAAAGTCAAAGTTCTCTTAAAGGATTGTCATATCCAGCTGGGTGCTGAGGATATCGGTGGAAAAGTCGGACGGTCGGTCACGTTTCTGCCGGCCGACAGCGGACGGGTGGTGATCCGCCGGGCTGACGGGTCATTGAATAATCTCTGATACGTTTCTGGTCATTTCCCGTAATTCCAGATTTTATCTGAATACGGCTTTGTTGAAACATACATGAACAGGAGTTCACACCCGAACCATGAAAATCATTAAACCCTGTAATTTTATGAGGGCTCCCCGCCTCAGGGCCTCTCCGAGGCACGACGGGGCAGTGCGATGTTTACAAATATGCTTATAGACACTGAATCCGCCACGGGGGCGCCCCGTCGGGGGCGGCGGGGTTCATCACAAATAATTATGAGGAATAAACAATCCATTACTCACATCCGTTTAATTTAATTTCATGGGAAATCCTCACATTATTTTTCTCAACGCTCTTTTTGAGCTCGGGCATCGTAATGCCTCCACCCCCGCCGCTGTGGCATCCCCTCCGGGGCGATAATTCCAGAGAAGGTAATACAACACCATCGCAAAGCGCAGGGGCGGTTTGGGGGGACAGGCACTGTCCCCTCCGATAACAGGTGATTCGCAAATTGTTGAAATCTCAGGGTTTCAACAGAGCCTTTTTCCCGGTACGTTCCTTATTTTCCCTGATTCTTGCTTTGACAATTTTTTCAACAAGAACCGCAGGGAGCGGGTGTCCGGGTGTAAAATGAATGGTTGTCCCGGAAATATCGTAGTCTTTCAGTTCGTTTTTGAATGTTTCCAGGACCAGCCTGCTCACAACAATGAAACTGCAATAGCTGCCCCGTGCGACAAAGTGCACCAATGGCCCCTGATATTTGTAAGTCGGGATCTGGTAACTGATCGTCTCTTCAGCCTCCGGTGCAGCAGCCTTGATTGTCAGGCGAAGCTGTTCAAGAACGGCCCGAACTTCCGGCGCGATGGCCGCAAAGTACTCATCCACAGTTTTTGCAGGTGTTTTGCCCGGGTCCTTTTTCATGGTATTTTCCTTATCTTTTGCTTTTCTGGAGGGCATGATATATTTTTTCAGGCCGGTGAGGTGTATTTCCCCCTGGCACTATGCTTTTCCGAAGCTCCGTGCGATAAACCATATCCCGACAAGGATCAGGAACCCGGCACCGATATAAGGCCAGAAGTTCTGGGGGGCCCAGACCATACTGATTCCAAGGATAATGAAAAAGATCCCGAGGAGTGCCGGCATCCAGCGGGACCCGTGGCGCATTCGTTGGGCAGCATCACCTGCAGGATACTCTTCATGTTTCAGGGCCGCAGACCCGACAAACCCGAGTCCAAGACCAATCATCAGGCCCGGCGCAGCATAACCGGCGAGCAGGCCGATACCAAGCCCGATGAATAACCCTGCAGGGATCAGGAGACCGCTATGGTGACGGCTGTGATACTCTTTTCCCTCTTCTGTTGTCATACGGTCGCCCGTTTGTTCTGCGGGAGTAATAAAGGTATGGGGATTTTTCGGACTACGGGAACATCCCGGTCCGGGTGAGCGGGAACGGCGATGATCTCAGGAGGCTTTTCTCCGGTCGATCCCTTCAAAAAAATGATGCTTTAACAAAAATTCTTTTACCGCGTCGATGCCTTTTTCAAGGTAGATTACCGCAACCAGCATCTCGAACCGGTCAGCCAATATGACCGTTGTCGGCTGGTCCCATTTTTGTTGTTTCCGTTCATCGGGACCCCAGAGGATATAGTTCTGCAGGTGAAGGCAGTTTTTGGCAAAATACTGGAGGTTTTCATTATTTCCATACCATTGCCGGAAATCGTCAATCTGCTGCGCAGTGTACCGGTCTTTTGTGGCAAAATTATCGATGATCACAAAGTCCAGGATGAAATCCCCGATGGTTTCCAGGCTCTTGTCAACATGAATGGTGCTGAGCTGTTCAAACCCGACCGGTTCGTTGAGGAGAGCGTTGCTTATGATTGCACTGATTAGACGTTCCTTATTCCTGACGGGATACCCGAGGAGGTACCGTTCCACGGGATAACATATTTTGCCCAGATAGGGATCCGAACCTGCTGCATCTTCCCGGGATGATCCGGTGCTGGTT
>DATEXZ010000100.1:0-12062 GCA_035256445.1 Methanoregula sp. | reverse complement strand
CGGTATTACACTCGCTGGACTCGGTCGGTATACTGATGCTGTCACTTCCTATGACAAGGCAGTTGAAATCAATCCGGATTTCCCTGAAGCGTGGTATAACCGCGGTATTGCACTCGCTGAACTCAGACGGTATACTGATGCTGTCAGATCTTATGACAGGGCAATTGAAATCAATCCGGATTTCTCTGAGGCATGGTATAACCGCGGTATAGCACTCGCTGAACTCGGACGATTTACTGATTCAGAAATTTCTTTCAAAAAGGGAAACGAATTACATCGCCAAAAATAGAAGATATCTGAAATAGGGTCTGCCCTTTTTACTTTAATTTCGACAGGTATTCCTTCAGAAGTGTATAGATCTCTTTTGAATCGGATAGGGAGGAGATAAAGAAATGATACGAAATCTGCTGGAGAAAAATTATTTGGGAGATAGAAAACAGTTGAAAATCATGAACCGGATATAATAGAGATTTAATATTCATAAAATACATGTTTTTATATGCCAAAATTCTGCCCCACGTGCGAGATCCCCTTACAATTTGAGAACCTCGCGACTTGTCCGAATTGCGGTGAGAACCTCCGGCCAGCACAGACACTGGTAGTGATCCGGAATCCGCTTATTGCGGCCATATTGAGTTTTTTCTTTGTTGGCTGGGGCCAGTGGTACAATGGAAAGACTTGGGGTGGACTGAAATTTTTTGTCGCGTTTCTGGGTTCCTGCGTGTTACTGGCAGGTTATTCGATAATGGAAGCAAGTGAGCCTGTTACTGCGAGATTCATATTGATTATAGGTGGTGTGTTAGCAACCGGAATCTGGATATACGGGATGTACGATGCATATAAAACCGCAGACGGAATTAACCGGGGTAAAGAGATTTTTCTCAAAAAAAGTCGTTTCTTCTGGATACCCGTTATACTATTTATCCTTGGTATCGCAGCCGTCATTTCGGTATTCGTTTTTGGCATGGGGGCATATTTTCAGCCTGCAAAAATTGTCACCGCATCAGCAATCCGCCAGGGAGATAATATCATTATTGCTTACCAGGGGGGAACGGGTCACAGCCTTGTTTCAAGACTGAAATATGGTATCGGAGTAACGGACCATAACTGGAATTCTCCAAAAGTCGGGGAACGGGTCACGCTCTATGGTGACATGCCAGGAAAGGATCACCTGATTGTATCAGTAGTATTCAATGACGGCTCGGAGAGGGTGCTTCTCGACACGTTTGTTTAATTTCCCATAATTCTTTAATCAAATTCGTTTTTTGAAGATGTTCTATTTTCTTCTTTCAATGTATCCCCATGTAATTGTAATGCCTGTTAAAAAAACATTTTTTTTTGGGCTCTTTAAAAGAGCCGGATTCTGATGCCTTTATCGGAATATAGTACAATATTGAACTGGACGAAAATCCGAGAAGAGAGGGAAGAATCGATTGCGGGTGACTACTTTGCCAGAATATTTCAAAATTTATTTTGGTCAAACCGGGTAATTATCGGTGCACCAAAATTATAGCTGTAACCACTGGCAAGGTTAAGGTTCAGCATTTTTATCGTGCGATCACCAGGTTTTAACGTCGCTAACACCAAACCTTGTGCACTATTTCCCACCCTGTTGTTGCTTCTGCTTTCAATGTATGAATATCCACAGCTGATTTCTGCTGACATGGTGAGAGTCTCTGTGGTGGGATTAATGAATTCTACATTAACCGCAATCTGATCGCCGTTCATAAAATATCCGACTATTCTCGCGACAGGTTCTAAAAATTCGCAATCCTTTTTCAACCGTTCCGAAAAGTCAATGATCCGTTGTTCACCGAATCTGATGGTAACATTTTCCCGTTCGCATACTACACCGCAACACACTTCAACAGTATGGTTCCCTTCCTCCAGCATCAGTGTTATCGGTCTTTGGGTTGCCACAACTCCCCTGCTCATGTTGTCTATCGATACGGGAAATTCACCGGTCCAGCCACCTGTGGATATTTTCAGCAGCCCCTTCAATGCCGGTGGTGCGGTACTATTGGATGTGTTTGTCAGATTGGATATCGGGGTAGCGTTTGAAAACGAAATGAACGTATTTGATGGTGTGACATTCGGAGCATTATCTGATGCCGATTTCATCTGGCCCACACATCCCGCTGCCAGGTATCCGGCAATGACAAGGAAGAGAAGCAGGATAATTATCAGGGGATTTGCACGTGCTCTCATAGGAATGACCATCAGGTTCATTTATACCAGTATGGAAAAATTCTTTATCGAAAGTGTATCATTCAATACGTTAGTAGAGCCGGTTTTATTAAAATATATAGTCTGGCAAGGCATTCCTGCATTGCATTTATGTATAACTCAGCCCAGACAGGATATAGAATCATTTACTACCCACGGTCCATTGGGACATCCCCTGATATTAATACAGGATTCGCCAGTGCAGTAACACAACGTTTCGGTTGTTGTTTTAGATCCTTCATATTTTAAATTCCATTCCAGGGGGATATAGTCTGTAAAATTGCCAGATTTTGTGCCAACAAGGTTTGATACATCCAGGGTCCCGCCTTGGAAACCGGGGGGGTGTAGTAGTAACAGAGCCAAATTATAATTTGTTGCATGACACCGGCGCAAGGCATTAGCAAAAATCTTAAATACTGCACTCAGAAGACTGAAGTTGTTAGTCATGTCTGGTTGTATTTAACCAACAAAGGCGGACTCTTCTCAAGTCTGCACGTTTGAAATACAAAGAAAACCTCTCCATTTCTGGTTTTTCGGCATCCTGTAGTTGTATTTTTGAAATGCGGAACTTAGTAATTAAAAAAAGATATTTCCGAATAATTCTGATGAAAAAGTATATTCTCTGGTCACCCCTAACAGGAACTGATACCAATGCCTACCATGAAAATCCGGGGCGGAGACCTCGATCTCGTAGAATACGAATTCAATCCATTTCCGCCCGGACAGAACCTGAAAACCCTCGGGTTTGAAAAGACGGCCTACCAGCTGAAACCCGCGAAAGGGAAAATTACCGTGAAAGCCCCGGCACGGATACATCTTACCGTGCTTGACATGAACCGGTTCGCGCCTGATCATCCCGGTGGCGGGGGGATTGGGTTTGCTATCCAGATTTACTGCACGGCAGAAGTCGAATGCACAAAAAAAGAGACTGAGATCGATTACAACCGTGCTTCTATCATCCGGAACTTTGTCGCCGTATTCAAAAAAGTGACCGGATACACAGGCGGTTTTATAATCAAGGCGACCGACCACCAGCACCAGCATGTGGGGCTTGGCTCTACCAGTACGATCATGATCGCTGTTGCCACGGCAATGAATGAAGCCGTCGGGAAACCGCTGACCAACGCCCAGTTACGAAAGCTGATTGGGAATAATTATGTGGAGGAGACTGCAGATGGTAATGTTGCATTCGGATTTGAGACCGGTGTAGGTCCTGCTGTCAGCACGCACGGCGGCATGGCTGTCCTGGGAGATGAGCTCACGCTTGTCTACCATCACCCGTTCGCTGCCGGGAAAAATGTCTTTATTATCATCCCGCCAACCGATATTTCCTCGGCCGGCACGCAGGAATTCGACCTGCTTATGAACAAAGCACGGACACTCGATTACATGGACCGTGAACTCAAGGCATATCTCTTCTTAATGGACCTGATCCCGGCCCTTGAACGCGATGACGTGAAAAAAGCCGGCGATGTCATCTGGGAAATAGAATTCCGCGGCTCAAAACGGGCTGAGGTTGAACACCATAGTTACGCAATCTATAACTTCATGAGCCAGCTCCGCGAGGCGCATCTTGAGTTTGTCGGCATGAGTTCTGTCGGCCCCTCAATCGCGGTTGTTACTGCACTTGACAGAAAAACCCTGGAAAAGATCATCAATCCCCTCAGGCTGACAATTGCCATAGAAACGAAGGTGGACAACGAAGGGTTGAAAATTACCCATTCGAAATAATGAATATCTACACATTTTTTTCGTTTATACGAGATTGATCCGCCAACCGACGGTCACCAAGGGATCTGTTGACCTTTTCTGCTTTGATACAGAGCTCCATTCCCTTGATGGCTGCGAATTAAAATATTCTGAGAACATAAGAGCTGAGCCACTCCTCCGATGGTCAGAAATAGAGACCGTTTCTTGAATTACGGTGAAAATGGCGGAATGGATAAGATAATATGATCCGGCTCACTGTTGCCTACTTCTCTGTGTCCAGCGCCTTTGCCCATGTCTCGATAGCCCAGCGGGCAAGGTCTTCGGACATCTTATGGTTTTCCATCAGTCGTTTCCTGAGCTTGACGGAAGTGTTGACCAGGGTAAATCCCTTGTGGGATTTCAGCAACTCCTGAGGGATGTTATCTTTCAGCGCAAGAATCAGAACATCGCGTTCTAGTTCATATTCGCCATGAGAATATTCGTTCAGGAGTGCTGATACTTTTTCCGGGTCGTCAAGAATGGAAATTCCGGCTACATTCAGTACGCCGCAAAGGCTCGCGAGGGTATGTAATTTGCTCT
Source organism: Methanoregula sp. (assembly GCA_035256445.1). Classification (GTDB taxonomy): domain Archaea; phylum Halobacteriota; class Methanomicrobia; order Methanomicrobiales; family Methanospirillaceae; genus Methanoregula. Next base: position 7,547 of record DATEXZ010000100.1, on the reverse strand, counting down.
CTTCGGGAATGGTTCCATAGTAGAGCTTTTTCTCTTCCGTTTTTTTCTCTGGTTTCTTTTCTTCTTCGCTGATCTCGGCCTTCTTCCGTATAAGTCTCTGGTCAAAAATGGTCTGGGGTTTTGTGTACCAGATTACAATGCCTGCCAGGATGACCAGAATGACAAAAATTACACCAATAGTTGTCGGGTTGAACCGGCTCTGCTTGGTCAGGGCAATGTCCCGGTTTTCCTGTGCCGTGGTGTGATTCGGCTGGATTGCCAGTACCCGGTCATATGAGGCAACGGCCTCGTCGTACCGCCCGAGATAATCGAGCGCGACACCACGGTTGAGCAGCGCTTCTACATACGATGGTCTGATGGCAATCGCCTTGTCATACGAGGAAATTGCATCCGCATACCTGCCGAGCTTCCGCAGTGCGATGCCGCGGTTGTACCACGCCTCGGCATATGCTGGCTGGAGGACAATCGCCTTGTCATACGAGTCGACCGCATCAGAATACCGGCCGAGGTTTTCCAGTGCCACACCACGTTCGAGCCATGCATCGGCGTTGTTCGGACGGATGAAAACTGCCTTGTCATACGCGGTGAGTGCATCAGCATATTTTCCGGCATGGCTGAAGTTGACCCCGTCTCCGTAGTATTGCTCTCCAAGGTCGGCTGCTGCTACCGGAGAGTACATGAGCAGAATGGCCAGAATAAGTACGCCCGGCAGGGCAGATGTAGACAAAGCCTCCACAATTACGTATTGGCGATAGGGTTAATCATGATTTTGTTTCATGCAGGAAATCCTGCATTGGTTCGATATGAATCATCCAGCGTTATGAGAACCGGGAATACGGTATGAATTATATCAGGAAACTGGAAAACATCACGTCCGAACTATGTTCAGTGCTCTGAAGGTCCAAATACATTTATTTACGCTCATGAAAAGACTGGGGGTGAATATTAATCCATGACGCAGTGCGTCACAGGATCTCCCGGGCCGGGTCAAGCAATATCTCATGGGGGAGCCCGGCAAGGGCAACAGCCCCCAGTGCACCAATGACGCCATTTCCCCCATGTAAAGTGATACCGAACCGTTCCGCAGTAGCTTCAGCAACTGCCCGGGTGATCACCTGGTTCCGGACCTGTCTCCCGTACTCCCTCAGCCCATCCGGGATCGTAAGACCGGACCGGATCGCCACTCCCCACTCGCGGGAGAGCGACTCCCCGGCCACGAACTGCAGCGTCTTTGCTTCAAGGTCCGGATAACTGCCGGGCTCGACAGCGACCTCGATGAAGCTGGAAGAATTCCCGGCAGTTTTCATAAATACATCCGGGTAGAGCATCGCCACATGGTGGCTGATAGGAAGGACGCCCTTGATCCGGGTGACATGCGACAGGAGCGCGAGTGCAAGGGCAAATGTCGCTCCCCCTTCCTTTGAATCGGTATCATCCAGGCCGATAGTCACATGCTTCAGGGCCTTGGTCCGCACATCCCCCTCCACAATGGAACCGGTATGCCGTGTCCTTACCTGCATCACTCCTTCCGCACGGGCCATCATGTCGGAGAGCGAGTAGGCCGGACCCCCGATGCAACGGATGTGCTGGACAACCGTATCCCCGTCCTGCTCAATACCCGTGACACCGACAGCCGGCAGGGGCGAGAGCCCGACCGGCACCTCACTGCTGCCGATACGGGCACACTCCCGCAGCAGGGTCCCGTCACGCTCCACGCTTACCAGTACTCCGCCCGCCAGTGCATGATGGTACCCGCAGAAAGCGGCACAGGCCCCACTCATGCAGTCATGGTATATCTCAACATTATCCCCGTCGATGGTCGTAAAGATCCGCCGGCAGGCGCTCGATGGCATTGCGCTGATCGCCACGTAGTGTGCCGCACTACGTCCGCGTTTCTCGTCGCGGAGGATCACGCACCCCTCACCAAGGAGCCGGTTCACCCAGTCCTGTGCGGTGCTGCGGGGGAGGCCCGTCGCGTGCTGGATGTCCGTGACGGTAAAAAAGCCATTATCGAGGGTAAACTGCCGCATCAGTCGCAGGTACCCGCGCCTCCGCTCAAGTACTCCGGGCATAACGATCCTTGATAAACAGAAGGTCGCCAATGATGGCGCTTGCCGTTTCGGTGGACCCGGCTCCCCTGCCGATCAGGGTGATCTCCTTTGCCAGATCGGTTTCAAGGGTAAGTGCGTTCAGGGTCCCATCTACAACCAGCGGGTGGTTCTTCCCGAGGATCCGGGGCGAGACACGGAGTATATGTTTACGGGGGATCGCCTCGGCAATCAGGCGGATGGTGCAACCTTCTTCCTCTGCAAGCCTCAGTGCGTCCGCAGTCAGAAGATCGATACCGGTTCGGTCCACGTCACTCAGCCGTACGCCGTTGCCCCAGATGGTATTTGCAAGGATGACGAGCTTAATCGCTGCATCGATCCCCTGCACGTCATATGTCGGGTCTGCCTCTGCATATCCCATCTCGCGGGCTTCCAGTAATGCCTGCTCGTACGTGAGTCCCTCGTCTGCCATCCGGGTGAGGATATAGTTGCATGTCCCGTTCAGTACCCCGTAAAGAGCAAGGATCTCGTTACCAGCAAGCCCGTGCTCAAGGGTGTGCATGACGGGGACCGCACCAGCGACAGTTGCTTCATAGCGCAGGACGACACCGTTTTTGTGGGCAAGTGCATGGAGCTCCTTATAGGCGAGGGCGATCGGTCCCTTATTTGATGTCACGACATGCTTTTTCCGTAACAGGGCTGTCTTGATGTACCCGATGGCAGGTTCCCCGGTAAGAGCATTCGTAGGGGTCACCTCGATGAGGGCATCGTAATCCGCTTTTTTTATAACGTCGATAGCAGAAATCTGGCGATCTCCGCAGCAACCGTTTTTGCTCTTGTTTAACAGGAGATTTGCTATGTCGAGGCCGTCAGGATCTACGCAACCGCTTGTTGAATCGGCTATTCCGGTGATCGTAAGCCCGAGATCCTTACGTGCGATCACGCCAGCCACTCCCTTGCCGACCGAACCCATACCTATCAATGCGACTTTCATTATGCAATCTCCTCAAGAGGTTCGATCAGGAGCAGGGATTTCTGGTGCGAGACGCGGCGGAGGATGGCAAGCGCTGCCTCCATGTCATTCTTGCTGACCGCCTTTATGGTAATCCGTGAGGTGGACCGCTCGTGCACTGCCGGCATGCTCATCGCAAGTTCACTGACCTCGGCAAAGCCGGTAGAGTCAATCTGGTCAACGGTATCGGAAAGATCGGTATGCATGAGATGCCCGATGAGGATGACTGTCCGTTTATAAAGAAGCCGTTCCTCTCCAATCCGCTGGATGTGCACTCCCTGTTCTTTGAGGAGCGCAACAAGTCTTTCAAGGCGCCCCTCCGGCAACTCGAGTACAATCTGCACGTTTAAGGTATCATCATCCAGGTCAGGTTCACGCTGGTGAATGACCGCAATGATATTTCCCCCCACATCCGATATGGGTTTGAGGGCAGCAACCAGCTGACCCGGAGAATCCTTCATCTCAAGTTTCATGGAAACCTGCACGAGACCACCTGTCCAGTAGTAGATCGGCTTTCAAGATAAGCCTTTTATTTTGAAGATCCGAAGAAACGCCTGTCCTGCAATCAGGAAGAACTTCGCCCACTCTGATTGGAAACGCCTGGCCGGTTGTGGTCTCGGACAAAATAGTTATCGATAAACCTCGCTGAGCCGTCGTGCCACAAAGATGCGGTGAGGCGGATGACCCTCATAATTATTATGATTTTCAACGGTTACGAAATAGAACGAGGAGTTTCTCAGGCAGCACACGAAAGCCGGCAATACCCGCAAATAATTCTTCAGGGAATAATTCTGACTCATATGAGCCCGGTTAATCACAGTTCCACGGTCAGACCAATTCACCGTGATACGACAACTCTTTCAGAAGATTTGTAAAAAATAAAGGAAAAAGGGATTTTTTCCATATTTATTTGTATTTAATCGATCTTTCTCTTTCCCATGGATTCAATATATACGATTTCCTTACCCACTTCAACATGGCCTTTCTTGTCTTCCGGGATGGGGATTTCAAAGTTTGAAAAGTCTTTCATATCCATCAGCTGGGCCGTGTTGCCGGCAATCGAGATTACCTGTCCGCTCTTTCGCTCGACAACCGGAACGTAAGCTTTTGCCGATACAGGCTGGACTATAGATCGTTTCACGCCGTCAAAGATACCAACAGCATCGATTCTTGCCTTTGCAGCACCATGCTTCCCTGGTTTTGATGTCGCAATCCCAAGCACCCTGCATGGCTCATCTTCGATTACAATATAGCGTCCCTCTTTTATCTTCCCTATTTCGGTCTGCTCTTTCATTTCATTCACCTAAAAATAACCACATATCGTAAACGCGGTAGTAATTTATCTCTATTGCATTACATAAATACAGCGTAGAAAAAGGGAAGTCCGGGCATGGAATTTCTTTCTGCGTGTAACCAGATGGCAGAAATGGTCAAAGAGAGCATCAGCGATCTTGCTGGAACTCCTGAAGGGAATGTGACGGTAAAGTTGGGCGCCGATCTAACCCCTACAAAAATGATAGACCAGGTGGCGGAGGATTGTGTCATTTCCTACCTGCAGGAGCACCCCCTCTGCTCTCTTTTGGTGAGCGAGGAGGCCGGAAAGGTAAAGTTCGAAGGAAACGGCGGCACTATCTTTCTCGATCCTATAGATGGAACATTCAATGCCCTTGCCGGGATCCCCTTCTATGCCCTGTCCATCGCATACGCAGAGCATGGGGTGGTACAGCAGGCATTCGTCTGCAACCTGGCAAGCGGGGAGACATTCACAGCTGTAAAGGGGAAATACGCGCGCTGTGACGGCAAACAAGTCTGCGTATCGTCAATTTCCCATCTGGATGAAAGTGCGATGAGTGTCTACGGGAGAAAATTCGATCCCACCCGCATGATGCAGCTCGGGCAGAAGATCCGGAGATGGCGCCTCCTGGGGGCTTCTGCACTGGAACTCTGCTATATCGGGTGCGGGAGGATTGACGGATTTGTTGACCTGCGGGGAACGTTGAGGGTCACCGATGCTGCTGCAGGGATGCTCGTGTGTACTGAAGCCGGCGGGACAGTTACCGATCTCGATGGCAGGGAGATCCGGTTTCCCAACGAGGTGACAATCGGGCGGTGCCTGGTTGCCACAAACAGCGTCCTTCACCAGAAGGTAATTGAGTACCTGCGGTGACCGGAATGAGGATACTGCTTGTTTCACGGATTGACAACCAGGATGCGCTTGCCTTTACCGGCAGGATCAGAACTGTTCTTGAAAAAGAAGGATCCGAAGTAGAATACGACCGCGATACCGCAAACTCCATGGGGGTTACCGGCTGTTCCCTGGCTGAAGCGAACCCGGAGGTTGTGATAGCAGTCGGGGGAGACGGGACCATACTCCGCACGATCCAGCAGATGGACCGCCCTATTCCGGTGCTCGGCGTCAATTGGGGCGAAGTTGGTTTTCTTGCGGATCTCGAACCTTCCAATGCACTGGAATTTATCCGCAACCTGCCTCGTGGTTTTTCTGTGGAAGAACGGATGAGAATCACGCTGTCCAACGACGGCAAATGTCTTGGAACCGCACTGAATGAGGCACTGATAGTGACCACCCGCCCGGCAAAGATGCTGAAATTTTCCATTCTTGTTGATGGCATAACCACAGAGGAGTTCCGTGCGGATGGCCTGTTGATCAGTACGCCAACCGGTTCTACTGCCTACGCTATGAGTGCCGGAGGACCTATTGTCGACCCGCGGATACAGGGATTTTTACTTGTCCCGCTTGCTCCATATATGCTGTCATCCCGTCCCCACTTCATAAGCAGTGACCGGCACCTCCAGATCAAACTGGATAGTGCAAAACCTGCCCATCTCGTTATCGATGGACAGAAGACGATCGGTGTAGGATCCTCGATGACAATAGAGGTGAGAAGGTCCAACTACCCGGCCCTCTTTGTTGATGTCCAGCGTAATTTCTTTGAAAAGGTGGATAAAAAACTCAGGAAGCTATGAAGCATTTCTTTTTTCGGGTCTCCACATTTCAGATTTCGAATATGGATATGAATACATAGTCTCCATCAGATAAAATTTTCACGCCAGCAAAGCCTGGATTCGGGGGAATCACCCCATCAGGACCCTCCGGGGCATGGCGGGGCAGGATGTTTTTGTATTTTTTTCTGCCTTTGACCGTAGCGGGTCATCCCTTCTGGGGTGGCGGTGTCAGGTTCGCATCATTAAAGAGGGAAGATACATTTAACGATACAAACCCAGGGCAATTCATGATATGACTTGCCAAAAGTTGTCAGGTGTTCATAAAAATAGGGAATCGGAATTCAGAAAAATGCAAAGACCCTCAGTACCACAGCCACAATCAGTATGTCCCGATATACTTTGTCGGGATCCGGATATCAAGACTGTACGAGTTTAGCAACTTCGACGTGATGATAAAATAATAACTCTTCTGTCCTTCGTAGAATTTTTCAGTCCATGGCCGTGGGTCATTTGTCTTCCACAGGTCCCGGTTAATACCACCCGGGGGACTGAACGTACGTACAATGCGGTTGGGATCTGCAGCATCTGTCACCTGGACAGTAAATTCGGGGATTACCCCGGAATAGGATCCCTGCACACCACTATGGGATCCCCCGCTGGCTGAACCCGGCTCTATCGCTGCTACGGGATCAACCGTATAGACAAGCTCCCAATAGGGAAAGGGAATCTTTATGATCTGTGTTGTCCCGCTGTATTTCCCGGAAATTTTTGCATAGGACGTCGTGCTTGTATTAACAGGATTTGGGTCGAACCGGGTGCCGTTCGGCATGGGATCGCCAAGGGTTATCCCATAAGTTATCGGATCGACAAATCCTATCGTCCTGACATTTCTGTCCCATGTTGGGATGACAGACGGGAGGGGTGTTAACGGGGAAGCCTGTGGGACTGGAGTCTGTGTGAGTACCGGTGACCGGGTCAGGGATTGGGTAGGTTGCGGAGTCGTGGCTACGGGAAGACCTGTGTTGAGGGGTTGGCCGGTTACCATCGGTTTTACCACAAGGGCGAGGACGAGGATGATGACCAGTGCCCCTGCTGCGTACATGACAGATTTTTTATCCATGGCACAAGCGGTAAAAATATGTTAGGTTTCCTGACATAAAAACGCATGTGAGTGGAGAGCAGAAAATTATTTGACATTTTTCGTCGGGTACCTGAAAAGTACACGGTTGTGGGGAAATTTTGGTCGGTTTTTTTTCCATAATTTTGGAATTTTTCGCTGAAAAAACCTCAAAATTCAGATCAAAAGGAGCACTGTAAGAAGAATGTTTTTATACTACAAAATCATTTAAAGAAATAGGGACGTTGGATATACCAGTGTCCTCTCAGTGTACGAAGGTTAACCATATGAAATCCATGAAACGCAATGATGAAGGGTTCACCGGCCTTGAGGCAGCGATTGTTCTGATTGCATTCGTTGTCGTAGCAGCGGTGTTCTCATATGTCGTACTCGGCGCCGGGTTCTT
>DATEXZ010000099.1:0-6153 GCA_035256445.1 Methanoregula sp. | reverse complement strand
TGCTCCGGTCGTTGCCCCTCCGCGGCGGTTGGCATAGGTGACACCCGACTGGATGTTGCTGAAAAAATACGCGATCTCTTCGTCGTTTTCAGAGAATATTCCGGCTGTCAGCCCGAAATCGGTCGCATTCGCTTCCTGAAGCGCCTCGGCAAGGGTCGTGAAGGTAGTGATGATGAGGAGCGGTACAAACAGTTCCTGCCGCACCAGCGGGTGTCTCTTCGTCAGCCCGGTGACAATCGTTGGCTCCGCATAATACCCCTGCGAAAATACTCCTCCGCTAAGCACATTCCCACCCGTGATAATCCGCCCCCCGTCCTTTTTTACCATCTCAACAGAATCCCTGAAGGTCTGCAGGGCTTCTGCACCGATCAACGGGCCGATGAAGGTCTCTTTTTCCCTCGGATCGCCCGCACCAAGGCCCTCCACCTGGCTGCGGAGTCGGGCGATGAACCGCTCTGCAACCGGCTCTTCGACATAGATGCGGGATGCGGCGCTGCACTTCTGTCCACTGAATCCGAATGCTGATGTATAGATCCCTTCGACCGCCTTACCGAGATCGGCATGCCGTGTCACAATCACCGGGTTCTTGCTCCCCATTTCGAAAATGAGCGGCTTGATATAACGCTGCTTTGCGGTAAACCTGCGGTTGAGCCACATGCCGGCGGCACGGGAACCGGTGAATGCGATGCCGGCAATATCCGTATGGGCGGTGACAATCTCGCCAAACAGGCCACCAGGTGCGGTGATATACTGGATGGCATCCGGCGGGACTCCGGCAGCGGTAAATGCGTAATACAGTTTCAGGGCACAAAAGGGTGCAATGCCGGTCGGTTTGAGGACGATGGTATTTCCTGTGATCAACGCTGCTCCCGCCATGCCGGCGGCAAGGGAAAGGGGGAAATTAAACGGGGAGATGACTGCCCATGCCCCGTACGGCCGCATGATGCTCCGGCTTTCCGCTTCCTCGCTTTCAGGGCGGGTGGAAATGACAAATCCCTTCTGTTTTTTGTAGATTTCCGCATGGTAGCGGAGCATATCGACCGCTTCCCATGCTTCCGCAACAGCCTCGTACCGGTTCTTTCCGGACTCACAGGTAATCAGTGCAGCAAGGAGGAATTTTTGTGAGTCGAGGATATCAGCAGTTTTCTGGATAATCCTGGTGCGTTCTTTCCAGTCACGGTCCCGCCATGCAGGAAATCCTTCGCTGGCAGCAGCTATCGCAGACCGGATCAGGACCGGTGTCGCTTCCTGGAATTTTCCGATTACAGTACGTCGATCAATGGGGGAGAGCACCTCTGATTCCGGCCCGGGGAAGAGTTCCCTGCCACCGATGATGATCGGGTGAGAGCGGCCAAGCTCCGTCTGTACCTGCTCCAGTGCCTTTTCATACCCGGCATGGAACGTGTCATCAGCGGGAAGATTGACATACGTCAGTTTTTTTCCTTTTTTCATGAAGAACACCTTATGTATCCTGATCGGTAACCACCAAATGCCTCATACCACCGTGGGATACACGGGACTATACGCCCTGAGGGCTGTCAATGTATCCCCGGACTGTTTTCAGGTAACGGTCCATATCAAATTTCCTCAAGAGTCCCTTGTCAGTCATGGAACGGACCATGCCGAAAACAGGGCGCTCCCTCCAGGGGCGATCGTGTTTTCCGAAGCACCAGGCTATCCCTGCATACCCGTTAGGGTCCCGCCCGTCAATCTCGTATTTATTGTTAAGATACAGCGCGACTGAGTAGGCGTCCCTGGGGGTTGTGCTCCATTCGAGGATCTTCTTACCCCAGTACATTCGCATATAACCCTTCATCTTACCCGTCTTCATCATTTCCTGCTGGGCTGCATTCCAGTACGGATCATGGGTTGCAGCACGCTCCAGTTCATCGGGTGTATACCCGTATTCCCGCTGATCATCCTGGTGAAGTGCCAGGGTTCTCTGTGCCCATGCAGGAAGCGAGAGATATGAATCATACCCCTCGTTATAGCGGACAAAATTCACCGCAAGCTCACGGCGCACGATCAGCTCCTCGAGAAAGGCCGGGGTACCACTCCCGCCATGCTCCTGTGCAAGAACTGCCAGCGTCACCGGCGATACCTGGCCAAAATGGAGATAGGGGCTCATGTCCGAACTGCCATCGCCCCCGGGATCATTGCGGTTTTCTGCAAATCCTTCGAGCCGGTGCGTCAGGAACTGCTCAAATCGCCGGTCCGCCTCCGTTGTCCCTCCCCTGAACCTGTCGGAGGGAGGGACCGTGCGATCAATTGTTATCCGGGAAAGGAGGTTATCGGTCGTCTCACCGGCCAGCGTCGGCACGTCAAGGGAAAGAGAGGATTTCCGCGGGGAGACTGACTCAACGGGATGCAGGAACCTGTCAAGCTGGCGGGTGACTCCCGGGCGGAACGTGGCTGCCGAATATTCCTCTTTCTGCGATGCCACTTCTACCGGGACGACAACATTTCCTTCGACCTGGATGAGCGGGCAGCGGCACTGTTCCGCAGCTGTACGGTACCATGCCTGCTGCAGCCGGAGATACCCCCGGTCGACAATCACGACTGCTGCGTTGTGTGCGAGGGACCGGACTCCTGTGACCGGCTCCTCGATCCTGAGCACGAACCGGATTCCGAGAGATTCGAGCGAGCGTGCCACTTCAGTAATCCCTTCCAGCATGAAGCGGACATGACGGTAATTGGTTTCAGGATAGGATTGCCAGAGCCCGAAATACACGATGAGCGGGAGATGCATCCTGTCAGCCCGTTCACCTGCATATACGAGTGCCGGGTTGTCCATGGTCCGGTGAGAGGATTGCATCCAGTAGAGAACGTAATCAGCAGTCCGCGGGGCTGCATCATTGAGAGGACGGACCCGTCCCGGATCGATGCGGGTGATCACAGGTATCTTCTCGTCCTGCAGGGTTTATGGATTTTTCTGCCGCCAATTTCTATCATCCGGGGGCTGTTTTTCCCTGACCTCATCCACAGGTTTTATTGTCCCCGCAGAATATGGTATTCACATGGCAGGGGAAAGCAGGCTCCGGCGGCTGATTGCCAATGCGTGCCGGATTGGGCTCGGGGGTGAAGGAGTGCTTCGCACCGAGGGGCGGGATCAGGAAGCCGGAAAAATGCTTGAAGCAGCGTACGGGAGTGGGATCCGCTATTTCGATTCCGCACCTGCGTATGCCGACAGCGAACGATATTACGGTCAATTCTGGGACCAGCACCCGGACTGGAAAACGCTCTCGTTCCAGACCAGCAAATCAGCACACAGGGATGCACGAGGTGCATCGGCAGATCTGACAACCACGCTCTCCCGCATGGGCCGTGACCGCCTCGGGCTCTGGCAGATCCACGATGTCCGGGACAGCAACGATATCCGCCAAATCGAGGGGCGTGGGGGTGCACTCGGGGCATTCTACCATGCCCGTGAAACCGGGACTGCCCAGGGAATCGGTGTGACCGGGCACCATGACCCTGAAGTCCTGCTCCATGCAGTCACCCACTGGGATATTGATTCGGTTCTTCTGCCGGTCAATCCTGTAGAATCTGCCATCGGGGGATTTCTTGACCGGGTTATACCGGCGGCACGGGAACGGGGTATCGGGGTGATCGGCATGAAAACCATGGGTGCCGGGAACTATATCCTTCCCGAGGCTGGACTCCTTCCTGAGGTTCTGATCCGCTTTGCCCTTTCCCAGGATGTCGACCTTGTCATTGTCGGTTGTTCGACACCGGAGGAGGCACGGCTCCTTGCCCGGTTGGGAGAGGAGCATGTTCCGATGGAGAAGGAAGAACTGGATAGGATTACCGGAATTATCCGCCCCTATGCCAATCGGCTTGCATACTACCGTGGCGTTATCTGAATACTTGAGGGGGCAGTACGAATGGTTGGCTCTGAGGAAAAACCCAATCCGATGTAAGGCTGCATGGATTTCCAAGGATATCATCGTGGGGGATGCCACAGGAACTGGGGCAAGATCCATGGAATGTTATCAATGATAATTTCCGCAGGGCGTAAAAGGTAATTTTTTTGAGGAAATTCCGATGCTAATAACCGGAATTGCACGCGGTTAACGGGTAATCAGTCTCTGTTGAAACGGGCATGAACAGGAGTTCGCACACGAACCATGAAAATCATTAAACCCTGTAATTTTATGAGGGCTCCCCGTTTCAGGGCCTCTCCGAGGCACGGCGGGGCAATGCAATGTTTACAAATATGCATATTGACACTGATTCGCCGCGGGGGCGCCCCGTCAGGGGCAGCGGGGTTCATCGAAAATAATTATGAGGAATAAACATTCCATTACTCACATCTGTTTAATTTAATTTCATGGGAAATCCTCACAATATTTTTCTCAACGCTCTTGGGGCTACGGCACATAATGCCTACGCCCTGCCACTGTGGCATCCCCTTTGGAGCGATAATTCCAGAGAAGGTAATACAACATCATCGCAAAGCGCAGGGGCGGGTCGGGGGGGACAGGCACTGTCCCCTCTGATAATAGGTGATTCGCAATTTGTTGAAATCTTCAACAGAACCGGTAATCCGATACATGTCCCCAAATTCAGCATGCAAAAAACATAATTCTCATAGAAAGCGAAAAACCGGTTAACAATCAAGAAAGGGACAGCGCCTGTCCCTTCCCTTGACCCACCCCTGCGCTCAGGATGACTCCCGTGGTTTTTTTCAGGGGCGGTTTCGATCCCTTCCCAGATTCCTTCTTGAGGATTATCACAAAACCGGGGACGCCACAGCGGCGGGGACGAGCCAACGGCGAGTTCCCCAGGAGCGTAAGAATAAGCCCGTGCATGTAACAAAATACAAAATATACGACTCTGGAGAAATCATTGTACACAACGTTCTCAGGGGCTTTGCCCTCGCCCGGATATCATCCCCCGATATGATATCCTGGAAATCCGTGGCAATTTTGAAAATCCGTGACTCATGAAGATCGGGGTATTCAACAGAGCCAGATTTTCTTGTCGCCAGATATGATTATACCCTTTTTTTTAAAAACATCGTTAAGAAAAAGTAATAGATGAGAAGTTCCCTGAAAAATTATTCCGGCTTTTCCTGTACAGGACCACAGCAACTTCCCGGTTCTCCGCCGCAACTGCACTCCCCGCTGTCCATATCCTTACCCCGCAGTGCAGCGCTGATCATCGCCCAGGCGCACCCGACCCCGCTCTGTACCGTGATCGCCTGCACGGGACAGTTAAGGGCACAGGCACCGCATTCCATGCACGAGACAGGTGCAGCCAGCACCGCAGTCTCCCTGCCGGGCATGAAGACTCCATGCGGGCAGACCCTGCTGCACATACCGCAGTTGATGCAGCGGTCCGGATCGTACTGAAGCGTGTTCACGTGATAACTGTCAAACATCAGATCACCTCAAGCCAGCCCAGCAGTCCCAAAGAAATGCCCAGCACAACGCCAGCGGCTGCCATGACCGCAATGATCGGAACGTAGCGGAAGATCTCGTTTCTTACCCCGGTCCGCGAGGTAGTCGTGCTGCAACCGGTAAAGTTGAGGGCAAGGTACGCGGTTACTGCCGGCATAATGAGCAGCGCCATGCCGGCACCCGCTGCATTCATCCACACGGGACCGGAAGCGTCGGATGCAAAAGCTCCGGCAATAGGGAGAGCGGCGATTGTACCCAGAATAAGTCCTTTGGTCGAGAAATCCCGGGTAGGGAGGAGGGGAAGGAGGAGCGGGAATGCGACGGTACCGGCCAGAACCGCCGTGACAGCCGCGAGTGCTGCAAGAGGACCTGCCAGGAAAAAGAGGACAAGTGCCCCGGCAATCGCTGGTGGTGCCGCGTGGACGAGCTCGACGGGTACCAGGACAAGCCGATCGGCAAGCGGGAACCGGACCTTTCGCATATCGGGCGTTGCCGTGTGGGTTTTCAGGTAGCGGGGGAGATCAGTTGCCCTGACGGGACCATACTCTACTTTGAACCCGGAGCGGCGCATGACCTCCGGCCATGAAATACCCGGTGCACTCAGCTGGGGGAGGACAATGGTGCGGTGGCGGACAACATGGGCAAGATCGCTGCATGTGATTGAGCGGACCAGTTCAGCAGTACCGAACGAGCCTTTTCCGGCGGCGCACCAGACATTGATCCCCTTGGTATCGAGTACGAGGATATACGC
>DATEXZ010000098.1:0-3266 GCA_035256445.1 Methanoregula sp. | reverse complement strand
CTCATATTCCCGCCTGTACCTGTTGGTCCATGCTGGGTCTGGCCGTTATCAGCGATAATTATCTCGCCCGTGAATCCTTCCGGATGGTCAACAATTGCCTGAATCAGCGCCCTGACAAGATCGGTATTTGTCCCGCCACGTTCATCCCACTGGCTGTTTACTTTGATGATCACGATATCGTCCCTTGCAATTAATCCCGTTGCAGACGTTCCATTTCTGACCGCGTAGAATGGAGTTCCTTTATTTTCCATGAGATTGAGGAGCTTGTGGACTCCACCATCATTACCCGACGTCCCGTTCACCACAAAGATATCTGATGTTACATTGGATAGTGACATATCTTCAGTCAGGGGTTCAGGATTTCTTGCTCCAAAAAAATACCAGGCACCTGTAATTAAAATAACCAGAAATATTCCCGCGCCCAGCAGTCTGTTGTTCTGACTTTGTCCGCTTCGATTGGATTTGATAATCGACACGAGTGGAAACAGATAGACGGCAAGCCAGAGATTAGCTCCTGCTATTGATGCCTGCTGGCAGGGATATTCTATGCGTGAGGGTTTTGTACCGGTCCTGAACAGGAACCAGATGATACAGGCCAGACCTGCGATAAAGAAGTAGAAATTGTGGCGGATCCAGTGGATCACTCTCCGTCTGATGGTCATGTCATGCATTTTTATCCCATCGCATGTGTTTTTTTCCGTTCCTGTCCTCATAAGAGAATCCCATCGATATTCGGCTGAGTCATTCTGTTCTATGCACTACTGTTTCTTACTCTCACCTTTGTACTTTTCGGAAGTGACAGTTGACCCGGACGTTTTCAAAGTTTCCGGTACTAAAAACCATATTGAAACAAAGAGAGAGACTAAGTACATGGAGAAATCCTATGAAGCAGTATGATGTCGCGGTAATTGGTGCAGGCCCTGCCGGATTGTCCTGTGCGATCCATGCTGCAGTACCGGGACGCCGGATCCTCCTGCTCGAAAAGAACTCCACCCCCGGCAACAAGCTCCTGCTCGCCGGTTCAGGTCAGTGCAATTTCACTCACGCTGGCGATATCCATAATTTCCCTGCTCACTATGGAGATCACGGGAAATTTCTGAAACCCGCGCTCTTTTCATTCCCGAACCACGCCCTCATCGCGTTCTTTGCCACACGTGGACTCGGTGCGGAAACTGATGCGAATGGCAAGATATTTCCGGAAACGAGGAAATCTGCAGATGTGCTCGCTGCCCTCGTGAAGGAGTGCGGGCAGCGGGGCGTCGACCTTCACTGCGCAGAGCCGGTAACCGGTGTTTCCCACGCAACAGGTGAGTTTGAGATAACAACGCCAAATGCAACATACCCGTGCCCGGTACTCGTGATTACGACTGGCGGGGCTTCGTACCCGGGGACCGGGTCGACCGGGGACGGGTACCGGTTTTCTGCAGCTCTTGGACAGCCGGTGACCGATATCGCCCCGGCACTTACTCCGCTCAGGATCGAGTCCTTCCCGTTTGCGGCATTGTCCGGCATGTCATTTGAGCACCTGCATTTCTCTGTCTGGAGAGCGGGAAAAAAGATTGCTGATCGTACCGGGGATGTCCTGTTTACCCACCTGGGTTTATCAGGTCCGGGTATTCTTGATGCTTCCCGGGACATACGGGCCGGCGACGAGGTCAGGCTCTCGTTTGCGGGGAACCTCGGTCGCGGGGAGTTTGCGGCTGACCTGGCGAAACGTATCGAAGAAAACAGGACCTGGCAGCTTTCCACGCTCCTTGCCGCGTACCCGATTCCCGAACGCCTCAACCGGAAACTGCTTGCCCTGTCCGCCATACCCGCTGATATCAGATGTTCACACTTCTCCGCGGCACAGCGATCAAAACTCATCGCAAACGTTACGGAATTTCCCCTCATTGTTACGGCGCCCGGGGATTTTTCGGTTGCCATGGTGACCCGTGGAGGAGTTGCCCTTGAGCACGTGAACCAGAAAACCATGGAATCAAAGATCGTACCAGACCTGTACTTTGCCGGTGAAGTACTCGATATTGACGGGGATACCGGGGGATATAATATCCAGGCAGCGTTTTCGACGGGTTTTCTCGCTGCGGCCAGCATCAGGAAACGATGGGAGTGCCGGTGATCGGGGACGGATACTTTTTCCGCTTTTTTATGAATTTTTTGAGGGTCTGTTTTTTCAGTGACTGCCAAATTACCAACCTATCAATCACAGCATAGTAAAATTCCCAAGAAAAACGTGAAAACCATTTTACGAGGATTACCCGCCTCAGGGCCCCTCCGGGGCACGGCGGAGCAGAGAAGTATGGGATTTTCTGTCGTTGATCCGTCGCGGGGGCGTCCCTTCGGTTGCGGCGGCGTTTATCATCAAGAACAGGAGATTGCCAATCCCCCTTGTGAAATATGAAATGACAGGAATGTCTGGTTCAGGTTCACTTTTTCGTATCCTGAAATCCGGTCAACGGGTTTTGTTTTAATCTAAATTCTAGGTACTTATGCGGGAGATCAGCTCATCACGGACCCGGTATGACTTGCCATCAGACGCCTTTGCAATGATTTCTATACGGTCAGTCTCCTGCGATCCCGTGAGGGTGATCTCGTTTACACCCTTCAGGGGCTGGATGATGCCTGTTGCCACCGATCCTCCCGGATGGGTGACCTTGATGTCCGCACTTATAATGCCGCTTCCCGTAAAAATGACCAGGATCTTTGAAGTAACCGGGTTTTTCTGGATATAAAAGTTGAAATTCGGGTTGGACGGTATAATCTGGGTTGGCAGGGGAATGAGAGCACGGGAGGCCGGGGTGGATGTCTTTGTCGGGGTTGGCGTGATTGTCCCGACATTGGTTGGTACCGGTGTGGGAGTGATCTCTGCCGCTTGCGGATTTTTATCGGTAAGCATTGGCAATCCGATAAAATAAACAGCCGCACTCATCATAATCAACACAATGCATCCTGCGATTATCCTTGTCCTGTTTACCCGTGGTTTTGCGGGTGCGCCTGGCTTCCCCGGAGCTAAAAACAGTGCGTCATCGACAGTCTCTGATGATCCCCGCTCTGATGGTCGAGGAACCGTAACCGGTTTTTTTGCCTCACGTTTTATTGAAGGCCCGGATTTTGGCGTATGGTAGGATTCCAGCGTCTCATCCTCATCATATTCCTTCCCGTATTGTTCCAGTAATTTATCCGTGTCCGGTTCCTGAATTTCCTGTTTTTGGTGCTGAGTCTCCTCCTCAGCTGGTACGATTGTTTCTTTATCAGTATCTTCCGGT
>DATEXZ010000097.1:0-8471 GCA_035256445.1 Methanoregula sp. | reverse complement strand
TGCCTGTTTATCAGGCTTGCGGGCTGCAATCTTCACTGCAGGTGGTGTGATACTGCAAACGCACAAACCGGCGGAACAGAGATGAGCATTGATACCATTCTTGAGCGTGTATTGCGCCTGAACCCTTCTTATGTCTGTTTTACTGGGGGAGAACCGCTGCTGCAGGCTGATGAACTCGAACAGCTGTCGGCCACGCTCCACCAGAGGGGAACTGCTATTGATATCGAAACGAACGGAACGATCAATTTCACCCGTCTGCAACCGTACACATCGATATGCATGGATATCAAATGCCCATCCTCGGGAGAGCAGAGTGACATTGAGCTGCTTAATACACTGCGCCAGCAGGATACGGTCAAGTTTGTGGTTCAGGACGAGAAAGATTGCCAGTACGCACTGGATATTATCACCCGCCACAAGATTCAGGGTGAGATCTTCTTTTCTCCGGTTTCTGGCAGCGATTATGGACCACTGGTACGGTTTATCCTGGACAATAACCTCCCGGTGCGGTTCCAGGTGCAGCTGCACAAACTCATCGGAGTAAAATAATGAAAGCTGTGTGTTTACTCTCCGGCGGGATGGATTCATCTACGCTTGCCTATGTGGCAAAGAGCAGGGGATATACAATCCTTGCACTCCACCTGAACTACGGGCAGCGGACTGAACGAAAAGAACTGGCATGTGCTCGAAAGATCGCCGGCCTGCTGGACGCAGAGGCGTTTATCGAAATCCGCCTGGACTATTTTGCAAAGTTCGGAGCGAGCAGCCTGACTGATAAAAAAATTGCGGTTGAAAATTATGATCCCGGAAGGGAACACATGCCCAACACCTATGTCCCGTTCAGGAATGCAAACCTCCTCTCAATTGCAACAAGTTTTGCGGAAGCCCGGGGCGCTGATGCAATCTTTATCGGTGTCCAGTCTCTCGATTACAGCGGTTACCCGGACTGTCGTCCACAATTCATCGAGGCTTTCCAGAAAGTGATTGATCTTGGCACAAAGGATACGACAAAAATCACTCTTTTTGCCCCCTTTATCAATATGACAAAGACGGATATCCTGAAGGAAGGTCTGATGATGGGTGTTCCCTACGAACACACCTGGTCCTGCTACCGGAATGAGGAAAAAGCATGCGGTACCTGCGGATCGTGTCATTTCCGCAAAGAGGCATTTGCTGCAATTGGTGAGCGGGACCCCATACAATACGAGGTCTAAATGGAGATATTCCGCGACAGACGGCTCTGGATCGAGAAGCGCACGATCCGGCTTCCCCAGGGGACTGAACGGGAGAAGGTAATCGTCCACCCGAACAACGCAGTTGCGATCTTCCCGGTTGAAAAGGACCGTTGCAAGCTGCTGAAGCAGTACCGTTTTGCGATAGACCAGTATATCTATGAAGCACCGGCAGGGACCATAGAGCCGGGTGAAGATCCAAAGGAGACAGCACGGCGGGAACTTATCGAGGAGACGGGGTTTACCGCAGAGACGATCGTCCCGAAAGGGTTCATTTACACGACACCCGGCTACACGGATGAGAAAATCTTTTTGTTTGAGGCACGGGACCTGTCACCATCCGATGAGTTCGGGAAAGATGAGGATGAGTTAATCGAGGTCATAAACATCCCGACCAGTGATCTCAGAGGGATGATCCGGAGTGGAACGATAGTCGATGCCAAGACCATCTGCCTGATTTATCGTTGCCTGGAGTGCTGAACAATGCGTAAGGATATGATCGCAGCAGGTATTCTTGTTATTTTCATTGCTCTTGCCGGCTGTACCGGGCAGCAGGCATCATCATCGTATTCCGTTGACAGCAGAGGTATCCTCTCGGTTTCGTGTGCCCCCGCAACAACCAGTGAAGAGATACTGTTTAAAAACGATACCTACACAAAAACAAGGATCGTTCAGCAGACGCAAAAGGGGGATGTGGTCACGTATCTTGCCGCACCACAAAATCCTAAGGCGGCAATTGTCTATGTACCCGGAGCCGGCGAAAAACCTTCAGGGCATGAAGAACGGATGGTGGAGTATGCCCGTGCGGGTTATGCATTCCTTTTTGTCGATATCCGAGGAAATGGCGGAGAGACACCCGGCTATACATTTAATCCCCAGAAGGACTTTTCCCTGTTTGAAAAAGATGACTGGCCACAGTATTACATGACGGTCTGTGATCTCGTGGTATCGCAGGATATGCTTTCCAGACGGTTTGGTATTCCGGTCTATGCTATGGGATCGAGTAACGGAGGCCGGTATGCAGCGGTTGCAGCTGGCGTTGATCCGGCCTTTGCCGGGTATGTGGGAATCTCAACATCCGACTGGGGTATACAGGACGCGGTGATCCGGCAGGGCAATACCGGAAATCTGGTACGTTTTGCCGCTTCCATTGAGCCAGGCACCTACTTTGCAAAAATATCTCCCCGTCCGGTCTGGATCTTCCATGCTGTTGATGACCCGGTAATCCCGTTCGAAGACGGGAAAGAGCTTTTTGAGCGAGCAGGAGAGCCCAAAACATTTATTGAATTTTCAGGTGGTCATGGTATCAATGCTGATGTCGATGATCGGATCATTATGCAATGGGCGCAAATTTATGGCACGCGAGAGTGAATAGGTAATAGCTTTAGAGAGGTTGACATCCGGCAATGGCAGAAGAATCAGAGATGGATGATGCGCGCAAGCGGTATGATTTCAAAAAGACCTTGGAGAAGCTCCAGTCCCAGCAGGGAGACGGGACAGAGCTGATCACGCTTTACATACCTCCGGATAAGCAGATTTTTGATGTGACCAATCAGCTCAAGGACGAATTCGGCCAGTGCGCCAACATCAAAAGCAAGCAGACCCGCACGAATGTCCAGAGCGCCATCTCATCTATCCTTTCCCGTCTCAAATACTACAAACGGCCGCCGGCAAAGGGGCTGGCGGTCTTCTGCGGCACGGTCAAACTCTATGGTGACCGCACAGATCTCCAGTGCACGATCATTGAACCGCCCGAACCACTGAACCTCTACATGTACCGCTGCAGCTCAAATTTCGAGCTCGACCCGCTCAAGCAAATGCTCGAGGAGAAATACGTCTACGGGCTCCTTGTCCTTGACCGGCGGGAGGCATACTGGGGCTTTTTACGCGGTAACCGGATTGAACCTGTCGGGGGCGCAACCTCCACGGTACCTGGCAAGATGCGGAAAGGCGGGCAGTCGGCAGCCCGCTTTGGCCGTCTTCGGGAAATCGCCATCAATGAGTTCTATACAAAAGTAGGGGAACGGTCAAGCGCAATATTTCTTGCAGAAAAAGATTTTTTCGAGCGGTTTAAAGGTGTGCTTATCGGGGGACCAAGTCCGACAAAGGAGGAGTTTGAGGCAGGAAGTTTCCTTCATCACGAGATCCAGAAAAAAATTATCGGACTTTTCGATGTTGCCTATACCAATGAAGACGGGCTTGCGGAACTCGTTGACGCTGCGAAGGATGCACTCAAGGGTATGGGTGTCGTCAAGGAAAAAGAATTCATGCAGCGGTTCTTGAAAGAACTCGTCAAAGATGCCGGGCTTGCTGCATATGGCGAGGAAAGTATCAGGAAAAATCTCGAAATTGGCGCCGTCGATATCCTGTTGCTCTCTGCAAACCTCCGCAAATCCCGACTCCGGGTCAAATGCCAGAGCTGTGACTACATTCATGAACGGACCATAAATGTTGAGCCGGGAAAAACCGTCCGGGATATTGACCTGGGCTCCTGCCCGAAATGTACAGCCCCGATTATCCTTGAAGAGGAGACAGATATCATTGACGAACTGGCAAAACTTGCCGATGCGAGCAGCGCCAGGGTAGAGATCATATCAGATGATTTCGAAGAAGGATCAATCCTCTTTACGGCATTCGGAGGGATAGCAGCAATTCTTCGGTACAGGACGGGATACTAAATGGAAGAATATAATGATCCATTCAAAAAAAGAAAAAATATCATTGTGAGAGTACTCCAGGAGGCAACCAATGAGCAGGATGTGCAGATACTTGATGGTGGAGACCATGCCGATCTTGCATCAACTATCAGCTTCACCCTGGCCAAAAAACAAAAAACTTCCCCGGTTCGGATAGCGCAGGATCTCGTAAAAATAATAAATGATAATCCTGAATTCCGGGCAATCGGTGCTCGCAGCGAGGCTGCGGGCCCTTATATCAATTTTACCCTGGATACCTCATATCTTGCTGAATCCCTGCAGGCAGCGGTAAAACCCGGATATGGTTCTCTTACAAAAAAAGGAATCCGTGTCGTGCTCGAACATACCAGTGCAAACCCGAATGGTCCCCTCCATGTCGGTCATATCAGAAACTCGATTATTGGCGACACACTTGCCCGGGTCTTCCGCAAAGCAGGGTACGGGCTTGAAGTGCAGTACTATGTCAACGACATGGGGCGCCAGATCGCCATCGTTGTCTGGGGATTTGATAATCTCGACAGCACCCGTCATGAGGGGGAGAAAGAGGATGCCCATATTGCCCGGGTTTATATTGCGGCCAACCGTGAGATCGAGAAAGACCCGTCAATAACCCAGCAGGTAAACACCCTGATGCAGCTCGTTGAACATGGCGATCCGGCAACAGTAAAGAAGTTCAGGAGGGAAGTCTCCCGCTGCCTTGACGGGTTTACCGTAACATTGAACGATCTCAATGTAAAACACGACCGGTTTGTCTGGGAAAGTGATTTCATACGTAATGGCTACACCGACAGGATTATCGCAAAGATAAAAAAACTCCCTCAGGCACAGGATGAAGAGACTCTTGCGCTGGATCTTGAGGAATTCGGCTTTAGCAACAAGTATGTGATCCGCCGGAGTGATGGGACTTCGGTCTATGCCGCACGCGATCTTGCATACCATACCTGGAAAGCGGCCAACTTCGACCGGGTTATAGATGTCCTCGGGGCTGACCACAAACTAATCGCCTCGCAGCTTCAGTGCACCATGAAACTTCTCGGTGAAAAAGCACCGGAAATCGTTCACTTTGAATTTGTCTCGCTCCCGGAAGGTTCCATGAGCACCCGTGCCGGAAAATTCGTTTCAGCAGACGACCTGGTTACCGAGATCAGGAAACGGGCATTTGATGAAGTGACCATAAGGAGACCGGAGCTGGACGAAGAGATGAGGAAATCAATCGCACGATCTGTCGGTCTGGCCGCAATCCGCTATGACATCGTAAAAGTAACCCCTGAGAAGAGTACCGTTTTTGACTGGAAGGAAGCGCTGGACTTCGAGCGCCAGAGCGGTCCTTATATCCAGTACGCCCATGCCCGTGCCTGCAGCATTCTTGAGAAGGCCGGTACCTTCTCTATGTGCTATATACCAAAAACTGACCAGGAGATCGCACTCGCAAAAGAGATCGCAAAGTTCCCGACAATAATCGAAAAAGTTGCCTCAGAACTCCACCCGCACGTCCTTGCAACCTACGCACGTGAACTTGCTGATACCTTCAATACGTTCTACCATTACGAGCAGGTCTTAAAAAGCGAGGGGGACACCCGGGACCGCCGGCTCACTCTCGTAAGGGCAGTACAGAATACCCTGAAAGAATCCCTCGAAACGCTGGGGATCGATGCCATCAGTACCATGTGAAGCTCTGCGCAGGCAGGGATACCAGTTTTTTTCGCCAACGTCATCAGCAGCGCTCAAGCCCTGCATGTGGTGTAAAAGGGCGCTTACCGGTGGTGACATGTGCTACAAGCACCAGTTCTACGGGATTGCAAGTCACCGTTGTGTTCAGTTGACGCCTACCCTGCGGTGCAACCAGCGGTGCCGTTTCTGCTGGCGCTCCTTTGAGCATGAAATACCTGAAGAGGTAGAGTGCCCACCCGAAACGATTCTGGCTGGTATACACAAATTACAAAAAAAGGCACTTGCCGGGTATAACGCAGTGCTCGATAACACGGTTACCGAAGAGCGGTGGCAGGAAGCGCTGGAACCAAAGCATGTGGCGATCTCGCTCTCAGGTGAGCCCACACTTTACAGCCAGCTTCCTGAACTTATAGACCTCTTCAATAAGAACGGATACACCACATTTCTGGTGAGCAATGGTACGAATCCCGATATGCTGGCCCGCTGCCACCCGTACCAGATGTATATTTCTCTCGATGCTCCCGATGAGGCGACCTACCTTTCCCTGTGCCGGCCACTCGATAATTACTGGGAACAGGTACAGGAGAGCCTTGCCCTTCTGAAGTCTCGCCGGTCTGCAGTCCGGATCACGCTTGTCAGAGGTTTAAACGATTTCGCACCAGAACAGTACGCAGCGCTCCTGCAGGAGTCCGGCCCGATGTTCGTGGAGGTAAAGGGATATATGTATCTGGGATACAGTAGAAAACGGTTGGTACGTGAAAATATGCCGGAACATGAACAGGTGCGCTCGTTTGCTGAAAAAATCGCAACTGCGTGTGAATACCGGATCAAAGACGAAAATATACTGAGCAGAGTAGTCTGTCTGGAGCGTGAGATATGAGGTTCAATCCTGAGGACTGGAAGAGAAAGACACATGAGAATTTTGAAGGGACATGGCATGAAGGACCGTCAGTGCTTTCACCATCGGGACATGAAGGGAAATATCCCTACCTGAGCTATAAACGAGCTGCAGCGCACCCGATATTTGCGACCATCAACCGGCTGCGTGAGACCTACCTCTCTATTGGTTTTGATGAGGCCGAAAACCCGGTAATCATTGAGGAAAATGATATTTATCGCCAGTTCGGTCCCGAAGCGATGGCAGTACTCGACCGGGTATTCTATCTCGGCGGGCTCCCCCGGCCGAACGTGGGGATTGCACGAAAGCAGCTTGATGAGATCAACGAGATCCTGACGAGCCACAAGAGTCCTCTTGTTCATACTGGATCTGTTCCGGCCGACCAGATCCCTCGCCATTCTTCATACCCTCCGATGACAAAAGAAACTGAAGAGCGCCTGCGGGAGACGCTTCATGCGTATAAGAAATCCGAAATCGATGGTGATGAACTCACTATCGAACTGGCAAAGGTGCTTGGGGTGGACGATGCTCTTGTAGTCCATATTCTTGAGGCAGTATTTCCGGAGTTCCGGGCTCTCACACCCGAATCATCGCGAAGTACCCTGCGCAGTCATATGACCAGCGGCTGGTTTATTACTCTCAGCGCACTTTGGGAGCGTTCACCGATGCCCCTTCGGATGTTTTCGGTTGATCGCTGTTTCCGCCGCGAACAGGCTGAAGGGCCCACCCGGCTGATGACCTACCATTCCGCGTCCTGCATCGTTGCAGGAGAGGACATCACCAATGAAGAGGGTAAAGCGGTGTGCAGGGCTCTCCTCTCAGCATTCGGGTATACTGATTTCCGGTTCCAGCCTGACGAGAAACGCTCCAAATATTACATGCCGGATTCACAGACGGAAGTCTATGCGCGCCACCCGGTACATGGGTGGGTGGAAGTGGCGACGTTTGGCATGTACTCTCCTTCTGCCCTCGCCGAATACGGAATAGGCGTCCCGGTCATGAACCTCGGCCTTGGCGTCGAGCGGCTCGCTATGATCGCGTATAATGCAAACGACGTACGACAACTGTGTTTCCCACAATTCTTCCCCCGCGTGCTCACGGACCAGGAAATAGCCCGGGCTGTCAAGCTGCGTGAAGAACCCTCATCAACGGAAGGTAAGATGCTCGCAGTCGCTATTGCACACATGGCTTCTGTACATGCAACGGCTCAGGGACCGTGCTCATTTGACGTCTGGGAGGGTATGATTGATGGTGTCAGGATAAAAGTGACTGTCGAAGAACCGGAGTCCAACGCAAAACTTTGTGGTCCGGCCTGTGCCAATGAGATTTTTGTCCACGATGGCTCGATTCTCGGGGTCCCGGACGCTGAAAAATGGAAACAGGTACGCGCCGAAGGAATCTCCACGGGGATTTCTTATCTTTCCGCAGTTGCAGCACTCGCAGCAGCACGGGTTGAAGAAGCTGCCCGTTGCAGAAAATCTACGGTCGTTCAGGTAAAAATGGCGAAACTTCCCAGTGATATCAACCTGAAAATTGAGGAATTCGCCATGAGAGCTGTCACCGATAATAGCAAAAAGGTGGATGTCCGGGGTCCAGTGTTTTTATCTGTGCGATCTACCGTGCTGGAATAATTTATTTCTTTTTTTATCCGTTTGATGGAATCAATCTCCAGGCGATATGTTAGAAATAGATAACATTATAAATTATGAATGTTAGAAATATATAACAAATAAGGGTGATTAAGACGAAACCAAGGAATCTCTATCGAGTTATTATCGGTGTGCTCATGGTTGTCAGCGGCCTCGTTTTCACCGTACTGGCATCTGGTGAAGTTGTTATCGGTACTATCCTTCTTATTGCAGGTCTTACCTTCCTTATCACTGGCGTCGCCCGGCATTTCAGGGAGGGTGATAGTCCAGAGTCTGATGAGCGATCGAAAAAGATTGGTGCTTATGGACTATCCTATGCCTGGCT
>DATEXZ010000096.1:0-2613 GCA_035256445.1 Methanoregula sp. | reverse complement strand
GATATCGGTCAGAAGACGATAGATGCAGGCAGGTACACTCAAATACGTCTGAAAATCGATTCGGGAACCATCACGGTCAACAATACTGATTACAACCTTACTGTCCCCAGCGGGGTGCTCAGACTGAACCGGGGGTTTGTCCTTGAACCGGATAAGACCCTGAAACTCACGCTTGACTTTAACGTGGAGAAATCAATCATCAGGACAGGAACAAACGAGTATAAGCTGAAACCTGTGATTGCCGTGATATCCGGTTAAACAACCCGTTCAAAATTCTTTTTTTATTTAATGTGTCTATACCTGACCAGTTATTTTATCGGTAAACTATTTGCAGGAGAATCCTCGAACTATCTTCCCGGCACTATTGAAAGAAATACCAGGCGACTTCAAAATTAATTCAAATATTAACTTTCTCCTTTTTCTGAGATTGGTTTTCTTCAACCAGATAATTGATTACATTCTCTGAGATATCTGCTGCATATTCCCCTGCTCTCCTGATACTTTCCGTAATATACCCAAGCGCTATAGCATCAGAGGTTTCCTGCTGGAGAACGAGATTGTTGATCTCTTCACAGATTGCTTCGAGGGCTTTTAAGGATTCAATATTCCTGTTTGCATTTTTCATATCGTTGTCAAAAAACGAGATAATGCTCCGGTCAAAAATACCAATCGAGAGCTCGCTTGCTTTCGAGATCATGCTCATGATTGAAGGGTCGATGTCTCTTTCAAGAATGAGCTGTGCATTGTCCACAATCCTTTCCGCATGATCACCGATTCGCTCGATGATCCGGCTGATCACGAAGTAGTGCACTGCCATTCCCGGAGATACACCCATCTTTTTCGAGAGTGAGACGTTGGACAGGATCATATGAGTCTGCCGGGCAATGAGCCAGTGGAGCCGATCCACGTCATTATCGCGGGCGGTCACGTCTGCAGCCAGCGATGAATTTCTCGACCTGATTGCGGTAATCGCGTCTTTGTGCATCGCTTTTACGATCACAAACATCCGCTTGAGTGAATTGGCAAACGGCATCTCCGACGGGTTGAGCAGGTCTTTCAGCATGATCTTCGAATCGTTCTCTTCGACGACCTCCTGTCCGATCGTCATCTGGGTAAAATCCCGGACCACCCCCCTGACAAACGTGGGTAATTTTTCTTTTGAGGTGATCACGATCGTGGTGATGCCCGAAATGTACGCACCGATCAGAAGCCGGAACAGATATGCCGGCTCGGTAATTCCATCAACAGAAAATTCCTTTTTCCGTTGCAAAGGCTCCTGCACAATGGTCTTTGTTATGAGCAGCGTCCCATCTGACTGTTCTTCGATCCCAATCGGATCGTTCTTCTTGATTTTCTGGGCATCTATCCACTCCTTGGGCAGCGTCATAACATAGGATGACCCGCCGGTAAACTGAACTTTCCGGATCTGCATATATCCTCACACGAAAATATCACTGTGTCACTATTTCTCAATTGTTTATATATACTTCACTATATTCTATGTCGAAAAAGAGTATATCCAACGCCGATAATCTACTGCCTGAAGCGTATGAATCCACGGATGCAGGGAGGATAAAGCATGGGCTTAAAGGAGTTACTGGTACCAAGGGACACGATCTTCTTCGATCTCTTTGAACGCCAGGCAGGACTGGTAAAGGAGGCGGCATGGCAGCTTGTCGCCCTGACCGAGGATTTCACCAATGTCAGAGAGAAACGTCATGCCATCGAGAAACTTGAGCATAAGGGCGACCAGATCACCCATAACATATACGAACAGCTGAACCGTACATTCATCACCCCTCTCGACCCTGAAGAAATCTCACGTCTGGCTTCATCACTTGATGAGGTGCTGGATTACATCGACGGTGCAACGGAGAAGATGTATTATTACAACATCGAAAATACCGATGCACACATGATCGAACTGGCGAAATTGATCCATATGTCAACGAGCGAAATTGAAAGTGCAATAAAAAGTATCCGTTCCATTAAGGATCCAAAGTACATCGAAGAGCGTTGCATTGAAATAAACCGCCTGGAAAACCTTGCGGACGATGTCCTTGCACACGCCATAACCGACCTCTTCAAAACAACGGATGCGATTACCATTATCAAGCTCAAGGACATCTACGAACACCTCGAGATAGCGACGGATAACTGCGAGGATGTCGCAAACACGCTCTCCGATATCGCGATCAGGCACTCGTGATTATCATGGACTCTCTCGTTCTTGCCGGTATTGTCCTTGCCCTTCTTTTCAATTTTGTCAATGGTATGAATGATGCCACAAATTCAATTGCCACCGTTGTTGCGACACGGGTTCTTACTCCACTCAAAGCGGTGGCGATGGCTGCGTTTTTCAACCTGGTCGGTCCCCTCTTGTTCACTACCGCCGTTGCCAAGACCATCGGAAAAGGGATTGTTGACCCGATGTATCTGACCCCCTTAGTGATAGTCATTGGTATGTTTGCCGCGGTGATCTGGGTGTATTCGTCGACATATCTAGGAATCCCGATATCAGCAACGCACGCACTGGTAGGAGGGCTCGTCGGATCCGCTGTTGCATATGCCGGCATGAGCGTGATTATCCTGCCATATGCGGGTACAGTCCTT
>DATEXZ010000095.1:0-4550 GCA_035256445.1 Methanoregula sp. | reverse complement strand
GTACATGTAATATGCCGCACCGGTGCAGGTGCACCCCGGGTCTGCAAGAACTTGCCGGAGATCTTCTGCGGTCCTGACAGAAGGTTCGGGAAGCGGTCCCGCCCAGCAGACCGAAAGCGTAGTGCCGTAGGGAGATTTTTTGTCAGAGGAGGCATTTCCCTTCATATCCGGTCCGTTCCCTTCATAGAAGGCACACCTCCATCCCGTTCACAGAGGCTAGGCCATTCCATCTGAGGGATCCCTGAAATGCCATTACCGGCATGTCTCCATGAAAATGCGGCGGTGAATAATCCGCCAGCAGAGAATCAGCTGGGCAAGATCCCCTGCGGGCACGTAGTCCCGGTGTCTGAAGAGTGAGATGGGGTGGACCCGTGTCTGGTTCTCGATGCTGCGCTCAAGTTTTTCACCGACGTCTTCACGGAGTTCGCCATCCATGACCAGCTGACCCATACAGTGGTTGTTATGCTCACTGGTCAGAAATTTGAGCGAGAAATTCCGCTGGGAAAGGGAGAGGATGGCATAGAGATCCAGGGAGAGATCGATATCTTCCATGGCGTGGTTCATCCGGTTCTGCGAGAGTGCGATCCGGTAGATATTGCGCTCCAGACCCAGATCCTTCCCGAATTCCGAATAGTCGATCCCGATCACGGCATCCGCGAATTCCTTCTGCGGGGCGATATAGCGTTCGTAATCCGGTTCTCGTTCGGTTATTTCTTTCATGACGGCCTCACGGGAATATCCCCTTTTTGCCATGTCCCGGCGGATCTTCCAGTCATATTTCACCTGTTGTGCCGGATCCACAAAGAGAGTGAAATCAAGGTTTTTTCGCAGCGTCGGGGTAAACAGTGTGTGAAGTCCTTCAAGTATGAGGATTTTTTTGGGCTTGAAGAGGACGGGAGGATCAAATGTTCCCGTAGCATGGTTGTAAACCGGTTTTTCGATCGACACCCCCTGTTTGAGCCTGATAAGGTCCTGTTCGAGGTGTTCAATACGGTTTGCCCCGGGGTCCAGCGCTGTTATTCCCTGCTCCGTTCGCCCTGCCCGGTCAAGACTGTGGTAATCGTCAAGCGTAATGGTTGACACGAGATCATCACCAAAGATGCTCCGTACACCCTGGGTAAACGTTGTCTTCCCAGACCCGCTGTCCCCGGCAACACCAAGGGTAAAGATACAGGGCGATGCTGCAATGGTGTCCTTAAAGTTTTTGCGATGCATGCGTGATTCCTTGAGAGATATGAATCAGGAAAAAACCATCATATATCCCCGTCCTGAGTCATACTCCGGCCTTCCCGATGGAGATACCGTGCCGGGGAGAGACAATCCCAATGCTGGAAGCCCCTTTTTTAAAAAAGGAGGACCCGGTTCCACACTATAGTTCATGCAACCGTACGGGCATAGGTATCCGTCAGTCCCCTGACAATCGGATCCCAGAGGAAGAGGCGATCCACTTTGATCCTGCCTCGTTTTCCCAGGGCTCCTGCTGTCTCTGGTTCGTCTATCATCATGTTGATGCCCCATGCGAGGGATTCGGGGTCGACATCCACTTTGATACCATTTTCAAATGCGTCAATGTTCTCGGAGAGTCCACCGACATTGGATGCAACAACACATTTTTCTGCACTCCATGCCTCCAGGAGCACAAGCCCGAAAGGTTCATTCCGGCTGGGAATGACAATGATATCAGCCGCGTTTAATAACCGGACATACTCAGAATCCTGGATGTACCCGACAAAGTTGACCGGCAGGTCTTTTGCCCGCTCCTCCAGGAACTGCCGCATGCCCCCTTCCCCGGCAACAACGACCTGGGCGTCCCAGCGGTGCCGGCAGACTTTCCGTATCGCCTCGATGAGCAGGTCCGGGCCTTTCTGGTAGACAAGCCTGCCGATAAACAGGATGAGCGGTGCGCAGGGGTGTATACCATACGATCTCTTCACTTCCCCCGGATCAACCGCTGCCCGGAACTCGCGGGGGACCACACCGTTCGGGACCACATCGCATTTCTCATCAGGGACATTATACAACCACATCACCTCTTTTTTCAGGGTTGCGGAAACTGCGGTTACCCGTTTGGCAATAAGCCCGCCATACCATTCTTTCCCGGAAATTTCCTTAAACTCCCACCAGTCACCGAACTGGTTGCCAAACCTCCCGTATTCTGTTGAATGAAAGGTAAGAATGGTATTCCTGTCCTGCAGGTGATGGAGGGCCTGGACCGGATGCCAGTCATGGAAATGGAGAAAGTCAAACCGCCTGGGGGTATCACAGCGTTTAAACTGGTCCACCATCGAGGCGCTCATGCTGTCGCAATATTCGACAATGTTTTTTCCGGAGGGCTGGCAATAGTGATAGCTGACACCTTTGACAGTCTGGTCGGGTATAGTCCCCCGCGTGAAGAAATGCACGTCATGGCCCTGGGTTACCAGTGTTTCTGCGAGATGCGTCGCAGCCCTGGCAAGCCCGCCGACGCGTTCAGCGTACATCGATTCCCAGCAGAAAAAGGCTATTTTAAGTGGCTCCACAGCAGTTCCCTCCGTTCCTGAATGACACTGAGAAGGTCGTGACGTTCAGTGAGTCCCCCGATCTTCTCTGCGAGCTCCGGATCATCAAGCACATCGGTAATCCATCGGGCAAAATCACCCCTCTCCAGGTGGTAGTTGAGAGAATCCGGGGGTATGAAACAGAGGATCTCTTCAAACTGGTCAAGGTTGTAGGCAGTATGGCCGATGAACCCGGTCGGACACGCAAAATGAAATGCCTGCTCAGGGGAAAGGGTTCGTAATATCTTTGCCGATTTCCGGTTTTTCATATTCCTGATATTTCGTGACTCGTAGTCCGCAATGACCCTCATATACGTCTGGAACGCATCCTCTGCTTCATGGTGGCTGAAATAGATGTGGACTTCCCCGCACGTACCGTATTTTGATGCCATGTAATAGAAATGGTCACTGGTCTGAAGATACCGCCACAGGGGTTTATTGACAGCGTAGGCCCGTGCCGACTGCACAGCGTGAAACGCTGTCTGCTGGCGATCATTTCCCATCCATGCGGAGGTGTCCTTCTCGAGATCCGCCCATGAAATGGTCTCGCGAACATCAATGTCTCCCACGGGAGAATACCGGGAAACAACCTGTGATGGCAGGACCATTTCCACATCCTGTTTGCTGAGTTCATCGGGCAGGGCTCGTAAAAAGTCAAATATGCCGGTCTCCTGCCAGAAATGTTCACCAAATGTCTCGTAGTCAAGGAATACGTTAATGATATCTCCGGATGATGAGGCAACCCAACGGGCATAGGTGTCAGCAGTCAGCGGATACCTGTCCCAGGTACGGTTACCAAACCGGAAGGCGATGTCATCGGACAACTTTGTATTCCGGAGAAGTACGGGTATGTCCCGGCAGGTATACAGGTGATTGGGGCTCCTCCAGCCCAGAATGCGATCCACCCCCTCGGTAAAAATGCCGGCAAATCCCATATCCCTGATTGTGGCAGCAACATCGTTATTGAACGTAAATTCAGTATTTTCAAAGATGGTCGGACGGACGCCGAACAGGTCATGCATCAGCTCTGAATGCAACGTAACCTGTTCCCTGAATTCTGTTTTATCGGCAAAACAACTGGCAATACTGTGGTAGTAGGTCTGCCCGATCATTTCTGTGTTTTTGTGCCGTGCCACCTCCTCAAAAAGCGACAGGGTATCCCTGCTCCATTTCTCCAGTTGCTCGATGAGAATGCCCGACATCGAAAATGAGCATGCAAATCCTTCATCGAGTTTTTCAAGGATGAGTTTTGTGGCAGGATCATAGCACTTATCTACGACACGTAACAGGATTTCCTTGTTCAGACTGTCGAAATAATGATCGAACAGATCCTTTTTCTTAACCTTCGGATCGGGTGAGAACATCCGGTTCAGCCGGTAAGGCTGGTGGACTTCAAACCCTATACAGATGTGTGGCATACTTTCATTCAATCCCCCATTGACTACGGCTTAAAGAGCCTTGACAGAACCTGAAACCGTTGGGTCCTCTGTGCCTGGTTGCAACCGGTATCAGGATAAAAAATCACGAGAGAGATTCCGCACGGGGGTTCTGTGGAATACGAATGCCGTTCCTCAGTCATAGAGAAGATACCAGAGAGAAGATATAACATTTTCCTTTGTTTACAATTTTTAAAGAGAGAATTTTTTTTGGCTTAGTAGAAACCCACATGAACGGGAGTTCACACCAGAACCATGAAAATCATTAAACTCTGTAATTTTATGAGGGCTCCCCGCCTCAGGGCCTCTCCGAGGCACGGCGGGGCAGTGCGGTGTCTACAAATATACTTATAGTTACTGATCCGCCGCGGGGGCGTCCCTTCGGGGGCGGCGCAGGTCATCGCATTAGCGGGATTGGCACTTCCCGAAATTAATGTAATTGTGGAATTTAATATGGAAATGCCCTTGGTATTTCCATTCTGTGTGCCTGTGGCCGCAGGCATCGTGTTTGTTTTCATGGGAAACCTCCAAAATATTTTTCTTAACGCTCTTTTTAGGTCTACGGCATATAATGCCT
>DATEXZ010000094.1:0-4791 GCA_035256445.1 Methanoregula sp. | reverse complement strand
TGATAGGGCTCCGGGGTGAGTAATAAGCGCTTACATGGGTTTGAACCAGGAAAGAATGCTCAATCGTCACCTGTTCCCACGATTATATCATACACTGCATGCCATTCCGTCGGGGAATATGAACGAACGATACGTTCGCCTGCCATAACTCCCCCCAGTTCAGAAATTGCGCTGCAGTATTCTCCTTTTTCTGAAACAAGGGAATAGAAGTGGATCATCCCCCCGGGTTTGCAAAGCAGGAATGCATCGGCCAGGAATGCAGTGCCTGACAATGGGAGATTCATGACAATCCGGTCAAACCGGAAAGGGATCTCTGAAGGCAGATTATGCGCATCGGCGAGAAAGGGGAGGATATTTTTTGTACGGCTCCGTGCCAGATTTTCCAGCAACAGGAGTATTGCATGAGGGTTTATATCCGAAGCAACAACGAACGCCGCGCGTGCAGCAAGGGTAATTGCAAATGGCCCGACACCGGCAAACATATCGAGTACGGCCTCGTTATCTGCCATCCTCGAAAGGATGCGCTGTCGCTCTGATGAAAGGCGGGCAGAGAAATATGCGTTCGAGAGATCGACAGCAAACCTGTGCCCGTACTCAATCACCTCAGTCCGCGTGGTCGGAATGCCTGCAAGCACTTCGAATTCACGGGTGCGGTATTCACCCGAAACGGCACCGGCAGCATGGAGAACCGTGTGAACGGAGGGACGGGATGCGAGGATTTTTGCCGCACCTGCAGGGTCATTATCCTGCATGATTGCAATACCCCCGACAAGCTCGTGCCGTGGAAGGACCCATCGTTC
The DNA here is from genome assembly GCA_035256445.1 of Methanoregula sp. Lineage (GTDB taxonomy): Archaea > Halobacteriota > Methanomicrobia > Methanomicrobiales > Methanospirillaceae > Methanoregula. The sequence goes on along the minus strand of DATEXZ010000094.1, from coordinate 3,991 downwards.
CGGCTGAGACTCAAAATTTTCCCGGACGGCTTCCTCCTGCCATTCGGTGACAGGGAGTAGGAGCATAGAGCCCTCCCGTCGCACTTTGAGTGAGAGATCCAGCACTCCGTCGTCGATCAGCGCACGCCGCAGTTCTTCACCACGCTGCACCGGTACCCGGATACACCACTGCTCCACCATTTCCCATAACCACCGGTATCATAAATTCATACGATGTACCACTATTCATGACTGATGATACGGAGCGCCGCGGTAACCCCGCCCGCGGAGAAGGATCCGGTCGTGAAACCGAGGAGGAGAGTAGTATGTATACAAAACTGAAAAACGGCTCATTGAAACTCTATGAGCTGGAAAAAGATCTTCCCCCGCTCGATGCTATCCGGGTACGGAGGGGGTTCATCGAAAAGGAAACCGGAACGTCTCTTGAAAATCTCGGTATTTTTTCCATCGATATCGATCGCGTAGTAAAACGCAACTGCGAGAACATGATCGGCACCGTCCAGGTCCCGGTCGGCGTTGCAGGTCCGCTCCTTGTGCAAGGGGAATATGCTCAGGGGAATTATTATCTTCCCCTTGCTACAACAGAAGGGGCCCTCGTTGCTTCGGTTAACCGTGGCTGCAGCGCAATCACCCACGCAGGGGGGGCGCAGGTGCGCATTCTCCACGACGGGATGACCCGGGCTCCGGTCTTTGCTGCAAAGGATGTTATGCATGCGAAGCAGGTAGCGGACTGGGTGGAGGAGCACTATCCTGAACTTCGCGCAGCAGCAGAAAGTACAACATCCCACGGTAAACTCACCGACATTGTGACCTTTATTGCAGGCACCAGTGTTTATGTCCGGCTTGAGTTCGATACCAAGGATGCGATGGGGATGAACATGGTCACGATCGCGAGCGCGAAGGTGGCGGACCTGATCGCGCAGGGTACCGGCGCCCGTCTTGTCGCTCTCTCGGGAAATATGTGTACCGATAAGAAACCCGCCGCAATCAACGGAATCATGGGGCGGGGGAGAAGTGTTGTCGCCGGCGTCGCATTATCTCATGAACTCATCCGGGAGATCTTAAAAACAGATGCGGCAAGTCTCTTTGAGGTGAATTACCGGAAAAACCTGTTAGGTTCTATCCGTGCCGGTTCGATGGGATTCAACGCCCATGCGGCAAATGTTGTTGCGGCGATGTTTATTGCCTGCGGTCAGGATGCTGCCCATGCAATAGACGGGAGTACCTGCATCACTACGGTAGATCTCACCGAATCAGGCGTTTATGTCGCAGTTACGCTTCCTTCGCTCCCGGTAGGAACTGTTGGCGGGGGGACCGGGGTAGAGACCCAGCAGGAATGCCTGCGGATGCTCGGGGTAGCGGGCAGCGGAAACCCTCCCGGTGCCAATGCCAGGAAGCTGGGAGAGATCATCGGGGCGGGTGTACTTGCCGGTGAACTCTCACTCCTCGGGGCACTTGCCGCCCAGCACCTCGCCCGGGCGCACCAGCAGCTCGGGCGCGGTTAAAACCTGAACCACTTCATCATGACGAGGGCATCTTCCCCGTCGGAGTAATAGCCGTCGATCTGAAAGACTTCCTTATAGCCCAGCCTGCGATAAAACCGCTGTGCTCTCGTATTCGACGCCCTTACCTCCAGCTGGACACCCGTGGCAAGCTCGAGCGCGAACTGATGCTCGAGCCGGCGCAGGAGAAGCCTCCCGATCCCTCTCTTTCTGTATATGGCGCTTACGCCGAAATTGCACAGGTGGCCGTAGATATTTTCACCGGTATCCTCAAGTCCGCCAACAATGAACCCGGCGACTGCCCCATTGCAGACAGCGACAAAATAGGTGGTGGGAAAATAGGAGAACGCATCCAGAAAGACGGATTCTTCCCACGGGTCGACAAATGATTCTTTCTCGATTGCAACTATCGACGGGACATCCATGGGTGCCGCGCGGCGGATGAGGGGTAATGGATAGGTTGCAAGATCGTGGGACCGGATCATGGGTCTGAACTCCTCCGCGTCCTTTACGCTTTTGTAGTATTCATAAGCTCGGTTAAAACAAAGGGTTTGTCCCGCAGAAGGGTACGGGAAAATATATGGTAGCACACCCAACCATAAGGAAAGATATGCTTTCGAACTGCCAGGGTTGAACAACATGGTCAGGATCTATCGTTTTACCGGAGTACGTCCCGATCGTTGTGCTGCACCAGCGATTGCAGCTGTCCCGTACGATGTCGTGACCGCAGATGAGGCACGGGCAATCATCGCCAAAAATCCCCAGACTTTTCTGCGGGTGAGCCGCCCGGATGCTGAATTACCCGACCTTGCTCCCAACGATGCCCGGGTATACCAGCGGGCACGAGAAAATTTCAATGCACTCATAGCAGACGGGCGCATGAAGAAAGATACCGTACCTGCCATGTACCTCTATCGGGTTTGCCATGACGGTGAAACATTTCTGGGGCTCTGCTGCTGTCTTGATGTGGACGACTACCGGAACAACAGCATCCGCAGGCATGAGCAGACCCGGTACGACAAGGAAGAGGACAGGACCCGGCATATTGAGGCAGTCGGGGCTCACAATGGTCCTGTGGTGCTGCTGTACTATAACCAGGGTATTCTTTCTCTTATTGAGTCACTGATCAGCGAACCGGTAGTACCGGATGCAGAAGTTATCTCAGAAACGGGAATCCTTCACCAGATATTCCGGATTACGGACAGGACGGTTCTCGACCGCCTCGAAGCTCATTTCTCCTCAGTTCCCGCACTCTATATTGCGGATGGCCACCACCGGGCAAAAGCTGCCCTGAATGTTGTGGAACGTCGCATTGCTGCCGGAAAGCCTGCTGACGGTGAAGTGACACGGTTCATGGGTGTGTTGTTTGCCCATGATCAGGTAAAGATACACGGATACAGCCGGTTGCTCACCGATATTGGTGCCTATACGTTCGATTCTTTTATTCACCGGCTCGAAGATTCTTTTGATGTCCGTAACTACGGCCCGGTTGACGGGAAGGGATTCAATATCCCGCCACGTGTCCTCCATCCTGAAAAATTCCATGTATTCCATATGTACCTCGAAGGGGACTGGTATGAGTGCACCCGGCCGCTCGATGCGTGTGAGCCGCCGCTCGAGGCACTCGATGTTGCAATACTCCAGAAGCAGGTGCTCGAACCAATGCTGGGCATCACCGATCCCAGGGGAGATCCACGACTGCAGTATCTCGGGGGTGCCCGACCGGTATCCGATCTTGAGAAACTTGTTGACCATGGCACGTACCGGGTTGCATTTGCCATGCAGCCTGTCAGGGTCGAAACGGTGCTTTCCATCGCCGATGCAAACGGTGTGATGCCGCCGAAGTCCACGTGGTTTGAGCCCAAGCTGCTGAGCGGCCTGGTTGTACATACATTCGATTAAAAACTACCCCTATCCTTTATCGTTTTTTGCAGCGATGGTGTATGGTATGATTACCCTCGCCCTCCCCAAAGGCAGCCTTGAGGCGCAGACGCTCCAGCTTTTCAAAGAGGCCGACCTTGAAGTCAAACGCACCGACCGTGATTACAATCCCTGTATTACCGATGACCGCATCGGAAAGATAAAGATCCTCCGCCCGCAGGAGATCCCGACCTACGTGGAGAAGGGATATTTTGATCTCGGCATCTCAGGTCTGGACTGGGTACATGAGACCGGATCCGATGTTGTCGAGGTGGCAAAGCTGTCGTACAGCAAGACCGGGGAGGGCAGTGTAAAGATTGTCGTCGCCGTGCACCGCGACGAACCAATTGATAACGTAAGCCGGATCCGCCCCGGCAGCCGGGTCACCACGGAATACCCGGAACTGACAAAGAAATATTTCTCCCATCTGGGGATCCCGGTCCAGCTCTTCCACTCGTTCGGTGCATCCGAGGCAAAGGTCCCGGATCTCATGGATGTCGTGGTCGACCTGACAGAAACGGGTACAACGCTGCGCAAGAACGGGCTCAAGATCATCGGGCAGATCATGG
>DATEXZ010000093.1:0-4408 GCA_035256445.1 Methanoregula sp. | reverse complement strand
GATGAGACCCGGTGGATCGGGTACCTGCTCGGGCCCCCACCTGAGGGGAATGGCAAAAAAGAATGAGCGAGAGGCCGGAAAGGCACTATCTCATTTGGGGCTGGCGGGGTTTTTACGCAGTGGATCGAAAAATCTGATGATCTGTCGCACATCGGAGAACCGGTAAACACGCCGGGGCGCCTCCATTGGGGAGTACTTCTTATAAACGCCCTGTACGGCCCGGATTTATGTATTTTCCCGGACCAGCAACCATGTCGGGTTATAACCCATCACAGATACGAAAGCCTGCGGGAATCTGTCGGGTCGAATGCCTACATGCCGGTGACCTGGCATCGAAGTGTCACTGACCATTACCCACCACCGGACCGCGGTATCTCTGGACCACCTTCACCCCCTCCACAACCACAACCGGCGCAAGAGAAACCAGGATAACAAGTCCCCAGTCAACAACCCCAAGGGGCACAGTCCCGAAGACCGCCCGGAGCGGCCCCCATTCCGTGATAAGGAACTGCGTAGCCAGACCAAACCCGACAGCAACCCAGAGCCAGGGATTCCTGAACATGCCTGTTTTGATAAGAGATTTCTCACGTGACCCGCTGAAGGCGAGGGCAACGAATAACTGTGAAATGACGATAATCGAGAACGCGATTGTTCCGGCCTTTGCCACCTGGTCAGGACCTGCGCCAAGGTATCCTGCAAAAACTCCGAGCGTGACAAGAGCGATCACGAGCCCGGTGAGGATAAGTTCTGTTGATGACTGCCACGTGAGGATCGGTTGTCCCGGGCGACGCGGCGGGCGTTTCATCGTGTCCGGGTCGCGGGGATCCATTGCAAGCGCAAGAGCCGGGGGGCTGTCGGTAACAATATTCATCCAGAGGATCTGGATGGGAGCAAGCGGACTTGCAAGTCCCGCAAGCATTGCCATGGTAATCGCGGCGAGCTCCCCCAGGTTGCAGGTGATCAGGAACCTCGCGGATTTCAGGATATTTTCATAGATGACACGACCCTCTTCCACGGCCCGCTCGATACTCGCGAAATTGTCATCCATGATCACCATGTCGCTCACATCCTTGGTCACCTCGGTGCCGGTGAGGCCCATCGCGATCCCGATATCGGCGCGGATGATGGCAGGAGCGTCATTCACGCCGTCACCCGTCATCGCGACGATCTCGCCGCCGTCCTGCAATGCACGAACGATCTGGAGCTTGTGCTCGGGATTCACCCGGGCATAGACACTGACTTTCCGGACTGACTTCCGGAACTCCTCCTCGGACCAGTGTTCCATGTCCGCTCCTGTCACGACCGAAGCCTCCCCGGCAGCAAAAAGCCCAAGTTCCCCGGCAACAGCCCGTGCCGTTTCCGGGTTGTCACCGGTGATCATGATGACCCGTATGCCGGCCTCGTGACAGGCCAGAATTGCCTCCTTTGCTTCCGGGCGGGGCGGATCCATCATCCCGGCAAGCCCGACAAATACCAGGTGCTCCTCGATCCCTTCACGATCTCCCGTGATGATGTCCCGGTAGGCAAACGCAAGCACCCGCAGGGCTTCGCTCCCCATCTGGCGGATCGCATCACCGGCCTGCTCCCGGTCTCTCTCTGTCAGGGAGCGTTCAGCCCCTCCCTGGAGAATGCGGTCACAGCGGGCAAGGAGGATCTCCGGTGCCCCCTTCACAAACGCCCTCTCGTGCCCTTCCACGTGGCAGATGACGGTCATCATCTTCCGGACCGAATCGAACGGAAGCTCGTGACCGCACGGGAATTTCATTCTCACATCCTTGCGGTCAAGCCCACCCTTTTCTGCAAGGACAAGGAGTGCTGCTTCCGTCGGATCTCCCGCGATCTCCACGGTCCCTGTTGCAGGATCCCGGGTAAGCCGGCTGGTATTGCAGAGGAGCCCGGTGGTGAGCAGGGTGTCAAGGGCTTTCTGGTCGGACGCTTCCGTCACTCCTTTCCCGTCCCTGATAAGTGTCCCGGTCCCGGCATATCCCTCTCCGGTGACCATGAAAAACGACCCGTTCACAAAAAGTCTGCGGACCGTCATCTCATTCCTTGTCAGGGTCCCGGTCTTGTCGGTACAGATGACGGTCGCAGCCCCCAGTACCTCAACTGCAGGGAGCTTCCGGATGACTGCATGGTGTGCGGCCATTCTCTGGACCCCGATTGCCAGGGTGATAGTCACCACGGTCGGGAGTCCTTCCGGTATCGCAGCCACCGCAAGAGAGACCGTGATGAGGAAGAGTTCAACGGGCGCGTATCCACGCAGGATTCCCATGACAAAGATAAGAGCCACCAGCCCGAGTGCTGCGGTACTGAGCTGCTTAGCCAGGACCCGGAGTTGCTCCTGGAGGGGTGTCTCCGGTTCGGGTTTATCCACCACCAGTTCGGCAATCCTGCCAAGCTCGGTCTTCACACCGGTCGCGGTAACAATTGCCCGCCCCCGGCCGTGGGTGATCACGGTTCCCTGGTACACCATGTTCACCCGTTCACTCAGGGGCGTACCCGGGTCAAGAACCCGGTCAGCATCCTTCTGGTCCGGGACGGACTCTCCGGTGAGCGTGGCCTCATTTGCTTCAAGCGCGACAACCTCCACGAGGCGTGCGTCGGCAGGCACCCGGTCCCCTTCTGCAATGAGAATACTATCCCCCGGTACAAGTTCGGAGGTCTCAACAGTGAGGCTCATGCCTCCCCGGATCACCTGGGAATGCGATGCGGTCATCCTTTTTAAGCTTTCCAGGGCTTTTTCTGCCCGGTACTCCTGGATGAACCCGATCACGCCGTTGAGGAGGACGATGATGAGGATGGCAATTGCATCAGCCCATTCACGAAAGAGCCCGGAGATGACCGCTGCAATGATAAGGATCAGGATGAGCAGGCTGGTGAACTGCTGGAAAAAGAGCAGGATCACGCTCCTCTTTTTTGCTATGCGGAGGGTATTCGGGCCGTGTATCCGGCGGCGCCGTTCAACCTCTCCGTATTCCAGCCCCCCGTCACCCGATTCAAGGGATGCAATAACCTGTCCGGCAGTGAGGGCATGGTACTGCGCAGGCTGCAGAGCAGAGGAACCTGGTGGGCCAACCGCTGGCTGAAGGTCAGATTTCATGGGAAAACCGCTGAAATACGGCGAATACGAAGCTCGCCTTCAAAACATGCCCTTACTGTACAGAATCACGATCTCATACACCCCGGCTTTTGATACCTGTCGCAGCAACCGCTATCCGTATCCGTCCCTCCGCAGTTCTGATGTTTTTGAATGATCCCGCAATGTACTTATTCATTATCCTCATTTTTCCTTCCGGCAAAAAAACCGATACTGACGAAATAATTCCAGAATTCCAGAACCTGATCTGCGAGCCTTACCATGAACTCGTTATCCTGTCAGCAGACATGAACAGTTTATAGTAACCTGTTCCGGTGATCATGACAGGTTATAATCCGACATGTTCTGGAGATTGCGGAGGCAAGGTAAGAGGGGGTAGTAATTTAGCGCTGATCGGGGGGGTTTCAACTCATGCAAGAGCGAAATAGTATTCACAGGAAGATACCGGGCTTTGCCCGGAGAGGATGATGGATATCTCCGGACAGGAAATACGTCCCCGGGTTCCCGTGCACACAATTTCAGGGTTTCTTTGGTATCTTCTGGGAGACGATCAGGTGGGCCGCCTTGTCGACTTTGTAGGACTTCGGGCGATCGAGAAGATCGAGCGCATTGATCTTCATATCGATGAGTTCGGAATAATTGAACGACTCGTTTTTCTTTTCGCCCTTCTCATCCCAGAAAACGACAATACCGTTCTCCATTCTCTTGCTGCTCAGAATATCGTGCATATCTTCCAATGAGGGACAGGAAGTTAATGAAGGTTACGGGAACACAGGGACGATTGAAGGAGAAACATGGACACTATCTCCTGATGGGGGGCAGGGTGCGGGGAGCGGGCGGAAGTCGCAGCTGGTGCGGGAAGATCGCTGCCCGGGTGCGCGAACATTCGGACGCCCACCCTGACCATCAGGAAGTGCCCGCAGTGCGGGAATTGGGTCGAGGTCTTCTCGAACGATATCTCCGTTGAATGCAGCAGTTGTGGATTTGTTGTCTGCAACGATATCTTGTCATGTGTGCAGTAGTGCAAGTACGCGAAGGAGTGTGAAGGGGAAGAGACCTGCAACAAACTTGTCGGAAAAAACTAGGGATGACGTGTCACTCGTCTTCCCTGACCCGCAAAGCCACGCTCCATGATAGATCATACGCTTTTTTACCGCCGCCCGTGTCGTACGCTTCGCCGATGTTGCCGTGCAGGATATGTTGGGGTTTTCCGGTATTGACCGTGATTTCAGGAAGGGGAAAGGAGCCCGTATAGGGCTTATTTTACCTCAGGGTCAGGATCACTATCTCTCGCTACAAAACAGAAAGGGT
>DATEXZ010000092.1:0-7855 GCA_035256445.1 Methanoregula sp. | reverse complement strand
CTGGATACCGGCGGGCACTTTCAACTCGATATGACGCTTGTCTATCGTTTCGATCTCGACGGAGGTACCAAGCACTGCCTGTGCAGGACTTATTTCAATAATCGTCTCGAGATTATCCCCGTTCCGGATAAACCGGTCATGGGACTGGACATAGACCTCGATGAACAGGTCGCCATTGGGTGCACCATAATCTCCTGCCTCGCCATACCCTTCCATGCGGAGGCGCATACCATTATCGATTCCTGCAGGTATGTGGACGGAAACATTTCTTTTCACCCGTGAATGACCGGACCCACGACATTCCCTGCAGATTTTTTCTGCGATTTTTCCCTTCCCGTTACACTGGGTACAGGTCGTCATCCGGACAAACTGGCCGAACGCTGAATGAGCGGCCTGCCTCATCTGTCCGCTACCCCCGCAACGGGGACATATATTCAGTTTTTTTGTTTCACTTCCGGTTCCACCGCATGCGGCACAGGGTTCGGTGTGCATCACTTCGATATCACGGTCCACACCGGATACTGCATCTTCTAACCTGATCTGGATGCGCATAAGCAGATCGGCGCCGGGCTGCGGACCTGAACGTCGCTGACCGCCGCCAAAGAAATCAAAGATATCGCCAAAGCCGGAAAAGTCCGCACTGAAACCTCCGCCCCCGAACCCGCCTCCACCGGTATACGAGCCCTTCGAAGCACTGGTATAGGTTTCATGGCCCATATTGTCGTATTGTGCTTTCTTCTGATCATCGGAAAGCACACTATACGCTTCATTGATCTCCTTGAATTTCTCCTCAGCTCCCGGATCCTTGCATACATCGGGATGGAATTTCCGTGCGAGGTTTCGGTATGCCTTTTTAATTTCTTTATCGTCAGCACTACGGGGTATCCCAAGGATATCGTAGTAATCTCCCGTACCCATCTGTGCTCACTCTTCTTTTACGTTATAATCGGCATTGACGACATTATCTTCAGGTTGTTTATCCTGCCCGGGGGATGTCCCCGTTCCTTCCTGCTGCTGTGCGGCCTGATCCGCCTGCATTTTCTGGTAGAGTTTTGTTGTGGCAGAGTAAACCGATTCTGTCAGTTCTTCCATGGTCTTTTTTATGGACTCAGGGTTGTCTTCAGTCAGTGCCTTCTTTACCTCGGCAATACCTTCCTCAACTTTTTGTTTATCTGCTGGTTCAAGCTTATCACCACTATCTTTCAGCATCTTTTCTGCCATGAAAATGGCAGTTTCAGCCTGGTTATGCAGTTCAATCTCGTCACGCTTTTTCTTGTCTTCAGTTTCAAACTGTTTGGCGGCATCCATCATCTTTTTAATATCTTCTTCGGTGAGTTTCTTATCTCCCTTGATCGAGATCGCCTGCTGGTTGCCGGACCCAAGATCCTTTGCCGAGACGTGAATAATCCCGTTTGAATCAATATCAAAGGTGACTTCAATCTGGGGTATGCCACGGGGGGCAGGAGGGATCCCGGTCAGCTGGAACTTGCCCAGGGTGAAGTTGTCCTTCGCAAGGGCTCGTTCACCCTGCACCACATGGATTTCAACACTCGTCTGGCCATCGGCTGCAGTTGAAAATATCTGGCTTTTGCGTGTCGGAATCGTAGTGTTTCGTTCGATTAATTTGGTGGCAATACCGCCCAGCGTCTCAATACCGAGGGTAAGTGGAGTCACATCCAGGAGGACGATATCTTTTGTTTCACCGGTCAGCACTGCGCCCTGGATACCTGCCCCGAGGGCAACGCACTCATCAGGATTAATACCCTTGTCGGGTTCCTTGCCCAGGATCTTTTTGACCGTCTCCTGCACGAGGGGGACACGGATAGAGCCTCCAACGAGAAGGACATGGTCAATATCTTTTGGCTCAAGCCTGGCATCGCTCAATGCCTGCTTTACCGGACCGATGGTGGATTCAACAAGGTCCCCGATGAGTTGTTCAAGTTTTGAACGGGTGAGGTCGATATTGAGGAATTTCGGGCCGTTTGAATCCGTTGTAATGTAGGGGAGGTTGATATTGGTGGACTGGCGTTGGGAGAGCTCAATCTTTGCATTTTCCGATGCATCACGCAGTCTCTGCATCGCATACGGGTCATTGCGAAGATCGACACCTTCCTTTTTCCGGAATTCCTCGACAAGGTAATCCGTGATACGTTTATCAAAGTCATCGCCGCCGAGGTGGTTATTGCCGGCAGTCGATTTCACTTCAAAGACACCGTCACCAAGAGTCAGGATCGATACATCGAATGTACCGCCCCCGAGATCGTAGACAAGCACGGTTGCATCCTGCTCCTTGTCAATACCATAGGCCAGTGCGCTTGCCGTGGGTTCATTGATGATCCGGAGAACTTCAAGGCCGGCTATTTTCCCCGCATCCTTGGTCGCCTGACGTTGCGCATCATTAAAGTAAGCTGGCACAGTAATGACCGCTTTTGAAATTTTCTCACCAAGATATGCTTCGGCATCGATCTTCAGTTTCTGAAGGATCATTGCCGATATTTCCTGGGGTGAGTAATTCTTATCGTCAATTTTTATTTTTTCTGTTGTCCCCATTTTTCGCTTGATCGACTGGATGGTCCGCTGGGGATTTGTCACGGCCTGGCGTTTGGCAAGACTCCCGACCAGACGCTCTCCTTCTTTGGTGAACGCAACGATGGATGCGGTTGTCCTTCCTCCTTCTGCGTTTGGGATCACGATCGGCTTTCCTGCTTCCATGATCGACATGCATGAAAATGTTGTTCCCAAATCAATTCCCAGAACCTTCTCTGTTACCATTTTTATACCTCCTGGTCTTTCTGATTTCCTTTTGAGACTGCTACTTTTGCGTATCTGATTACCTTATCATTCATCCGGTATCCACGGGCTATCACATCTATCACCGAACCCGCGGGTTCGTCAGACGCAATATGAGCGACTGCTTCATGCTCCGAAGGATTAAATTGTTTTTTACGTGGATCCACAGGCGTGATCCCATTACGCAATAACCGGTCATGAAGAAGCTGTTGGATCTGATTCACTCCTTCGCGCAGATGGGCATCATCAGATTGTATTGCCCGTTCAAAATTATCCAGTACTTCAAGAATGTCAATAGCAAATCGTTCAATTGCAAGAGAGACAAAAAGCTCTCTTTCGCGTGCCGAGCGTTTTTTGAAATTTTCAAAGTCCGCTGCAAGACGCAGGAACTGGTCATTCAATTCAGCATATGCGGTCTTCTGTCTTTCCAGCTCGGCTGCACACGATGGACATTCCGTCAGGCAATTTTCCCCTCCCTGATCAGGTGCTCTCTCTTGTCCTGTACTGATTTCTGCGTCGTCCATAGTACATCCCGTTTGATGTTCCATTATCTATTGTATTGTGGTTCTATATAAATTTTGATATCATATTAATTCAAATACCCGTAAATTTCACCCAGTTTGACGAATGAGGCGTAAATTTTTGATTGAATTTATTTTGGGGCGATTTTTATCGGCCGATCATCAGAATTACTGCATATTAAAAATAACTGTTATTCAGAATTCCTTTTTTCATATATGATAAAAAAAATCACGCACAGGATACAGTGACCACGATTCCCCGGTCCTGCTTATTCCGGATTTTTTTAAATAATTCCAATAGTATCTTTTTCAGTTTACATCATTTCAGGAAATGATCCACGGAGAAGGTCAAACGGGAAAACCGGGGCTGTCCTGGTTACTATGGCCATACTCATCCATCACCGATATGCACGCTGCATACATTTTTCTTTCCTGTTATGCATACACTTCACCATGAAGTGGGCACTACTCTCGGTCTGGGATAAGACCGGTATCGTCGAGCTTGCCGAGGAACTTTCGCGTCAGAAATATAATATAATGAGCTCAGGCGGGACCGGAAAGGCACTTGCCGAAGCCGGCATGAAGTTTACCGAGGTTTCCAGTTACACCGGTTTTCCCGAGATGATGGATGGCCGGGTAAAGACGCTGCATCCGAAAGTTCACGGTGGTCTCCTGGGGAGAAGGCAGATTGATGATCTGGTAATGGCTAAGCATGGTATTAACCGGATTGATGTCCTCGTTGTAAACCTGTACCCTTTTGAGAAGATGGCAGGGCAGCACATGGATCTCGAATCATTGATCGAGTTTATCGATGTCGGTGGACCTGCGATGATCCGGGCAGCAGCAAAAAATTTCAAAAATGTCACGGTTGTTGTAGACCCTGAGGATTACCCGTCGTTAATTACAGCAATTCAGGGCAATGAACTTTCTCTCGATCAGCGCCTTGCTTTCGCAAAAAAAGCGTTTGCCAGAACGGCAGCCTATGATGGTGCAATCAGCAACTACCTGTTCAGCCTCAGTGATTCGTTTCCCACTACATATACGGTTCAGTTCAGTCATGGCAGAACGCTGCGATATGGGGAAAATCCGCATCAGGAGGCTGCAGTGTATGGAGAGGTAGGTATTGCAGGAGCCATACCCCTTCAGGGAAAGCAGATGTCCTATAACAATTATCTTGATGTAAATGCCGGAGTGGCACTCCTCCGGGAATTTGAAGATCCTGCTGCTGTCATTATAAAACATAATAATCCCTGCGGCGTCGCTCTCGGTACAGACATAGCCGAGGCCTACATCGATGCCCGTGAAGTCGATCCCGTTTCTGCTTACGGATCTGTCGTCTGTTTCAACCGTGAAATCAATAAAAACGTAGCTGAAGAGATTGCCGGAACATTTGTTGAAGTCCTCGTTGCCCCGTCATTTTCTGAAGAAGCCCTTGCCATCATCAGGAAAAAGGAAAACATGCGTGTGCTGATTCTGCCGGAAAAATCCGGTTCTGATGAAATAAGGTCGATTGATGGAGGAGTCCTTGTTCAGCGAACGCCCCCGTATCAGGAGCACTGGAAGGTGATCACCGATCGGGACACGACTCCCGATGAGATGCGGGCGGTTCAGCTTGCCTGGAAGGTGTGTAAGCATGCCAGAAGCAATACCATTATCTTTGCCGATCAGAAGCGTACTCTCGGGATTGGTGCCGGTCAGATGAGCAGAGTGGATGCTGCAAAGATTGCAGTCGGGAAAGCCCGATCATCGCTGATTGGGTCTGCTGTCGCTTCAGATGCATTTCTGCCATTTGCAGACACCCTCGAAGTTGCGGCTGAAGCAGGAGCTACAGCACTTATACAACCGGGCGGATCTATCCGCGACAAAGAGGTAATCGATGCGGCGAACAGGCTTCATATGGCGATGATTTTTACCGGTGTCCGATACTTCAGGCATTGAGACTCCTTCAATTTTCCCATTTATTCAGACAGAAGAAACCTTACATAAGATAGTTGTAACTACCGGGTTATCCGGTATGAAAACCTGACAACAGGTTCTGAACTGATAAAAAAAACATGGCAGGGAAGGAATGAAATCCACGGTACCCGGCCAGTCACTGGACGGTGACTTTATCAAGCCGCTTCGATCGATACCGGTTTTTTATCTTGTCAGTAAAAAACGTCCCGGTCGACTGGGCGCTTAAAAGATTTGCATAGATTTGGGAAGGAACATTCTGATATTGATAAACCAGCCCGGAATGAAACTCAATCTCCAGATTCTTTAATGTATTATCGTAACCAACACTTTTCAGGTTACAGGATTGAACGGGTTGTCTTTCCATACTATCACCATAACTTATTGGTGCTGTCAACAGATAATAGTTGGTAATAATATAATTCTGGAAATTATTCAAAGATAATTCGGACCTGATGACACCGGGGATCATGAAAAACGAAGGCAAAAAGCACGACAATATTTTCTATAATACCTGCTCTCTCCGGTTCAAACCTGGCCTAATGAATTAATGCTAAATATTTCCCAGACTAACATTAAGTAAAGATGGATGAAGCTGCTGAGGTTTCACGGCTGCTCGATATCCTCGGGAACAGGAACCGAAGGAGGATCATCGGATTGTTACGTCAGAAACCCTGTTTTGTGACCGAGATTTCAGAAACACTGATGATCTCGCCAAAAGCAGTCATCGATCATCTCCAGATGATGGAGCGGGAAGCAATTCTTTCCTGCCAGACGGATGACCGGCGGCGGAAATACTATTATCTTGCCAATGACATTCTTGTCGACATCAGCCTTCAGCGGACATCGGTGCCTGCAGTGGATGAAGATGCCGGTGACGAAACTGAACGGATAAAAAACTCAGTCAGGATGTTCGGGCAGATGATCCGAGCTCACGATATGATTCTCTCCAATCTCGAGCAAATCAGCCATGATATCGAAATAAAAATCAATGACCTTGCCCGAAACCATAAGGATTTATTCACCAGCGATCGAGAGATTATTGTAATAATCGCACTTTCCCATGACTCACTTACTCTCGATGAACTGGAACAAGTCACCGATTTGCCCCAAAAGGACCTTGGTGAAATCCTGAAACGGTTCGAGCGTAAAGGAATAATCGGACGGACAAAAGACCTGTATACACTCCGAGGCGTACATGCAGAATGATCCAAACAGTCCTTATGACGATGTTTTCAACAACCTCGCAAAGATCGTTGAAGACATCGTCAAAAATATGCCAGACAGCCACAATGCACGAATCATTGGATACACAATAATCACCCGCAACCCTTCGAACGGGGAACCGGAGATCTTCCGACAGGGTCAGCCTGGCGATAATGAAGAAATCCCTTACGAAATCGTAGAATCTGACGACAGGATCTTTATTACCGTTACGATACCGGTCGATTCAAAAAATGCTCCCCTCGTTGATATCCAGGCAACAAGCGTAAGGGTGGATATTGATGACCGGAATGTATCGGTCATGCTCGATCATCCCATAGACCGGATTCACAGTTATTATCGTGTCCATCGCGGTATCATGGATATCACCCTGAAAAAAGTCAGCACCGGATAATATTTTTTTGGGGTACCTATTCTGGTTCCTTATTTTCATGATCTTATGTTCCCTGTGAACCTTCACCGATGAAAATCCGCACCACCAGAATGAGATCCCCCGCCTCAGGGCCTCTCCGGGGCACGGAGGGTCTGGGAGGATTTACTTCAGATTTTGGCTTGGTAGAAACCTAAGTTTTCAACAGATTGTAAAACACCAATTTTACGGAGGGGACATTGCCTGTCCCCCCGAACCGCCCCTGCGCTTTGCTATGGTGTTGTATTACCTTCTCTGGAGTTATCGCTCCAAGGGGGTGCCACAGCATTGGGGGCGAAGGCATTACATGCCCGTAGCCACAAAGAGCGTTAAGAAAAATATTTTGAGGATTTCAACAGAGCCTGGATTTTAGTTATTGATCCGCCGCGGGGGCGTCCCTTCGGGGTCGGCGGCGTTCATCATAAGCAGGATACCAGAGAACCCGCTTCTCTTTGATATCAGGAAACAATGAATTCCTGTGCCCTCGCGTTATGGCACCCCATTCGGTATTACAGCTCTTCAAAGGAGTGGTAAAAAGATTCAAGGAACGGTTAATCGAAAATTGTCTTACCATTAAAAATGGTAATGGCAAACTGCCTCTTCCCGAGCGACCCTCTCTGAAATACAGAAATACCCCTTATTAAACCTTGACAGGAAAATCTGATGGGATATACGGAGTAATGGATTTCTTTGACGAACGCATCTCGTGGAACTGGCGGAGCGAGACCGTAATATCCCGGGTAAAAGCAAAATATCCTATCTGGGTATTGCGGCAGAGCTTCATCGCCATGTCCATGAGTCCACGTGGATCCGGACGTGCCTCACCCAGCCAGATATGGAAGATGTTCCCCCCATCAACAATGGGGAAGAATACATGCTCGATTTCCATACGTTTGGTGAGCGGGACATTTGCCCCCGGTGCCACATGGGTGCCATTCGTATAGTATATGGGGAGATC
>DATEXZ010000091.1:0-5327 GCA_035256445.1 Methanoregula sp. | reverse complement strand
CTCCGAAAATTCCCCTTCCAGAACCTTGATTATATCGCATTCGTCGTGATGTTCGCGATATTTTTTGAGCATATCCTGTTAATAGTGAAGCAGATAATCTGAATTGCAATTCAGGACTTATGAAAAGAATTTCGGCTCTGTAGAAACGAGCATGAACAAAGTGTTCGCACCCAAACCATGAAAAATTATGAAGGTTCGACTGGCACTCGCAACTGGCTATTGAGAGGCGAGGGTTGGAGTTTTCAGGTAATTGAAGCGCCGCGGGGGCGTCCCTTCGGGGGCGGCGCAGGTCATCGCAACGGGATTGGCACTTCCCGAAATTACTGTAATTGTGGAATTTTCATGGGAGATCTTGTTTTTATAAAGTAATCTCACCGAAGACCAGGCCGGATGTTATCGTCAGAAGGGGCGGTTTTCACCGTCAAAAAACCCCTGGGGGAATTCTGGTATACCGGAGCCTGCTACGAGCCCGGTTGTACCTTATTTCCCCCGCCACCCGAATTTTAGAGGTCATTATTCGGAAAAATGCGGAACCGGGCCGGAATTACTCAACGATGCCCGACGGGAACGGATGAGGTCGAATATAGCAATGTTACGAAAACCGAAAGCGGGAGGGGATGTGGTTTGGGACGCGGCGGGTACAGGCAGGCGGATGTGTTTGCATCCTCACCGGGAACCTCAGGTATGATGAGGAATTCTCCAGAACAATTTTTTTAGGATTTTTGCACCGCAAAAAAATTTTCAAAATTCTCGCAAAACAATTCAAAATATACTCTCGGGTGATCACACAGTGCATTTCAGGGAATCTTCGGTATTCTTATGGACGTACCCGCAATTCCGGCATTTCCAGTATTCCGGAACAGATTTCCTGAAAATTTCCCCCTGAAAGGCTGTCAATCAGTTTCCTGTACCGCTGTTCGTGATACGACTCTACCTTTGCGACCTGCCGGAATGTATGGGCTACTCCGGGAAACCTTCTTCTTCTGCAACCTGTCCAAACTCTGGATAAAGGGTGCCCCATTCCATCTTCTCCCCGTCAGCGGATAACTTCAGGTTCTGTGAGGTTGTCCCGATAATCCCCGCGGGATATGTTGCGGTAATCTTTACATCGCCACCCTTTAAGTGACTGAAGAAAAGTGTCGCGTGCTCTTTTTCGTTTTCAGAGGTCTCTGAAAAGATTGCGGATATCTGTTCGTACCCTTCCTTTTTTGCAGCGCTCGCAAAGAAACTGTACCGCGTTCGTGCCTGTGATTCTCCTGCAAATGCCGCCAGGAGATTTTTTTTCCGTTTTGCTCCCTTTCAGGTCCATAGTGTCTCCTTATTCACCGGTCATTTCAGGCCGGCCAGCATCAGATGATTTCTGGAATAACAGACTATTGAACGGTGTAATTTATAACCCTTTGATTCCCACAGGATTCGCGAGATGTCTGGAGCTGTTGACAGAATCCACAACACCTCCCGGGTGCGGATTACCCTGGAAAAAAAGGAACCGGACCTGTCGATAATCGACCCGGATATGCAATAAAGTTATTTGACGAGCCCGAAGGACTTCAGCGTTACATCAGTGTTCACTGCACCGACGTGATACACCGACCCGGAGGTCAGCTCATTGATGACGACCTCTGCGGGCGAGAACAGGGAAGTATCTATCTGGTAAAAGTCATAGTTTGCTTCCTTGAAGATATCATTGAAAGGCTTGCCGTATCCCTTGGACTTGTTGCTCGGGATCTTCTCGAGATAGTCTTTGATCTCGGGTGCTTTCATCGTGAGGTTAATTCTCCCGTGATAGATGGTAGCGTCATTTGTCACACCCATGGCAAGCTTTGCCCCCCTGACCGGCGGGATTGGTGCAGTTCCCATCGCGGCGATGATTTTTCTGGTGTCAAACCCGAGCTCATTGAGCTTGTAGATTGCAGTCTCGACGCAGCGTCCGGAAACCTGGATCGAGCCAACGATGGAGGAAGTGGGGGCAACAACTGCACAGGCATTCGCCACGTCAATATTACATTCCTCAGCTATCTTCTTCATTACCTCTGCATTCGGGAGGTGGTCGCTCTCCAGACAGATTACGGCACAGTCGTACTCGTCTTCGTATTCGATCACTTCAAACGTGTGTTTCGGCTTGAGGGAGAGTGCCCGTGCCGGACCGCTACCCATAGCAAAATAATTTCCAACCTTAACGGTCCATCCGGCTTTCTGCGCACCAAGGCAGGCAATGGACGGGAAGTCTGTCATGACGTCGATAAACGGCATGGGAAATTCATTGATGTGTCCCATGCGGAAGTTGACCTCTCCCAGACCACCCATGCAGATCTCGGTAAAAGCCCTGCCGGCTGCATATCCGCCGCGGGTACTCACACCGCAGTCAACGATGCGTGCTCCATTGTCCAGTTCATGATAGGAACAGTTGAATTCCTCTGGAATTTCGGCTAAATTTTCAAATATCTCCAGTGCCAGTTCGTTAACACTCAGCATCTATAAAACCCCTGCATCATAAAAGAGGGTCTGGGAACAGATAATATTTTTCAATCGGATCCAGCGTTACACGAGATATTCAAGGATCTTGGCCGGATCATACCGGAGTGTAATAATCCGTGTTCTCCCTTTCCCCTCACGGTACTCGAGGTTAATCAGTCGCATCGCATCCATCTTTTTGATAATTTCATAGAACCGGGTGTAGCCGATAGAAAGGGATTCCTTGATTGATTTATACACTTCTCCGGCATTCATCTCGCGTTCTTGTGCGGCTCTCCGGGCAAATGATTTGAGTATCTGGCGTTCCTCATCCTTGAGCGTTTTAATCGTGTAGGAGAGATGGAGGTACTTTGAGACTTCGTACGCGCCACAGATATCCTCTCTCCCGATGCTGCGCCGGGCAGCATGCTCTGCAGTAAGCGTCGCCCGCTTCAGAAGATCGATTCCTACCCGCAGGTCTCCGCTCTTCAGAGTCTGTTCGACGACAAGATCGAGCATTTCTTCGCTCAGAACTCCCTGGAAAAGGCCCTGCATTGCCCTTGCCTTCATGATTTCATGGATTTCAGCATTCTCATAGGGGGGGAAATAGATTTCGGCAGGACGAAAAACAGATGCAACACGTGCATCGATGGCACGAGTAAGATCCACATCAAGATCACTGACAATAACAATCACACCGATACGGGTTCCCTCATAACTCTCATGGGACCGGAGCAGGGTGTAGAGTACCTTGTTTATTTCGTTTTCATAGAGCAGATAATTCGCATCGTCGAGAGCGACAAGCAACACTATCTCATCTTTTATCAGGATGCGGGCGACCGCGTCAAATACCTGCTTGAACGATGTCCCGGATGACGGAGGAAGGTGCCCGACAAGTTTTCTGTAGATCTGGGAAATTATCGCGAACTTGGTATTGTCGATTTGGCAGTTGATATATACCGGCACAAGTTTTTTTGTCGATTCCTCGATCTCTGCGAAGAGTTTCCGGATACTGGTGGTCTTTCCCGTCCCGGGAAGCCCTTTACAGATAGTGTTGAGGGGTCTTCCCCCGCGGAGCCCGGGGCGGATCTGGAAGGCCAGTTCCCGCATCTGTGCATCCCGGAATTCGAACTGCTCCGGGACATAATCAATCTCCAGTACCTCAGGGTCGCGGAAGAGTGTTTCATCCCACATCAGCAGGTTCTTTTTCATCTCACTACACCTCTACGCCATCGGACTTAACTGCATTGATTGTTTCCGGACCTGATAATAGGTTTTCGTGCAATGATCCATACCTCAGACAAATCTATTCCTGTCATTAAGTGCCTGATAATGCCGGTCTCGTTTGAGAGTGAAATATCGGAATGGAGTTCCCTGATATTTCCAGCGTCCTCTGGTTTTTCGATGCCCCGGCCTCATCTTCGTACTTACCTTAAGAAAAGGCTTATCCCCTCCCCAGTGATATTTTCGTCTGTGACGTCCCGGCTGAGCCTTACCGTCCTTGTTGATAACAATACCCTTACCGACCGGTATTTCATGGGAGAGCCGGGGCTCTCGTTTCTGCTTGAAACTGCAGGGAAGAAAATCCTGTTCGATACAGGTTACTCGGATTTGTTCCTGGCCAATGCTGAGAAAATGGGGATCGACCTGAGGGAACTGGATTTTATTGTGCTCTCCCACGGCCACCTCGATCATTCCGGGGGGTTAATCACGCTCGTCCGGCTCCTCACCGAAGCAAAGATTGAAAATATGGCGCACCGGGTACCGGAACTGATTGCACACCCTCTCTGTTTTTATCCTAAAGAGATGCTCCCTCTGTCAAATGTCGGATCAATTCTCGACGAAGACGAGATGCGCCGCCAGTTCCCGGTAAACCTTTCCTGCCGGCCGGTCTGGATGACCGATGATCTCGTCTTTCTGGGGGAGATACCACGGAAGTTCCCATTTGAGCGGACAGATCCGGGGAAGAGGAGAATTCACCTTCCTGATGGCAGGACAGAACCCGATCTGCTGCTCGACGATTCAGCCCTTGTGTTTAACTCCGGTGCAGGTCTTGTCATAATCACCGGTTGCTCGCACGCCGGGATCTGTTCTATAACCGAATATGGCAGGGAGGTCTGCGGCAAAAGACGGGTCATTGATATTATCGGGGGACTTCATCTTCTTACACCGTCACCATCCCGGCTCAAGAAGACGGGAAAATATCTGCAGAACCTCCAGCTGCAGGCTATCCATCCATGCCACTGCACATCACTGCCATCAAAAATTGCCCTTGCAGAGTATTGTTCCGTGCAGGATGTGGGTACCGGTATGAAAATCGAATGGTAATGTATCCGGAGTAAGAAGGACAACCCATCAGGATATGCAAAAATTTTATAGATTTGCTAGACATTATACATTCCGTGGCAGATGATGAAAGTTACCCCCACTGAAGCGATGATGAAGCAGGGGTCTGATGCCGCACTTCTTATGAAAACAGAAATCTGAGGAAATCAACACCGCTTTTCATTCCGAAGCTGCCTTTAACTGCTTCCCGTTCTGAAAAATGTTCTGTCGAATCTTTTCCTTTTCCGAGCACAACGAAGGGAACCGGATCCCGTGTATGCGTCTTAACGCTGATCGGGGTCGGGTGATCGGGAAGCACCGCCAGCACGCCATCAAATTTTTCAAGGATCATCCCGACAACGCTGTCTACCCGTTCGATTGCACGAACTTTTTCTTCAACATTACCAAGGTGTCCTGCTTCATCGGGTGCTTCGATATGGAGATAGAGAAAGTCAAGGTGCCTGATTGCCTCAAGTGCATACCGCCCTTTTGCTGCATAATCGGTATCGAGATAACCGGTGGCTCCTGGAACCCTGATTATCTCCATA
>DATEXZ010000090.1:0-7762 GCA_035256445.1 Methanoregula sp. | reverse complement strand
CGGCGTTCATCATTTCGTAGAGAGAAGTATGCATCCCTTATCAAATCTAATGAAAACGGGTTGCAAACCCTGTTTCACTTCCGTTTCTTCAGACCAATTTTCCGATTAATAGTATCTGGTGTTGCGCTGACTGGTTGGGATCCACGGAGTTGGATTTCAGGACAAACCTCAGAACAGAATATTGCCTGCACCTGGGTGAACGGACTAAATGGAGATACCGCATCACCGTACGATTGGCGATGCATTTGCGTCGAACGGGTTGGTTCTCATTGCCAGCGAGAAGAGGTAGGGATAATGTGCCTTCAGGTGCTGCATGTACCGCAGCCATGTGAGGGCAAGGTGGCGGTACGCCCGGTTTATGTCCACGGAAAGGTGGTTATAATCGGTCTGGGGGAGACCGGTGAGCTGTTCGCGGATTACAAGTTCCTCGTTCAGGTGAAACAAGGCCTGCATCAGTTCGGTGAACGCCTCGTGCTCGAGCAGCTCGGGGTTTTCCAGCAACCGGATCATGAAGTCCTCCCGCTTTCTCAAGCGGTCCCGCAGAGCCTCAAGGTCAAAATCCTGGCTTTTAACCGCGTAGGAATGGTTTTCCAGCAGATCGTATGCTCTTTTAAAATCATCTTCCGACCACTTATCCGCAACCACAAGAGCTGCCCGTATCTCGCCGATAGCCGAATCCTTCTCGCCGAACAGCTTGAGCAGGCGGATCCCCAGTTCAGAGAAGAGGACCCCGATGATCATATTCATCTTTTTCAGACGCTCCGCACGTTCCCGCTTGTAGATAAAGTATTCAATCGAATTTGCCACGAGGCCGATGAATACACCCACCCCGAAGAGGATAACGATGATGACGGTCACTTTTCCCAAGGGGGTAACCGGGTACAGGTCACCATATCCTACTGTTGCGATGGTGACGATGATGAAATAGAATGCATCGAGAGGCGAGAATCCCTCCCCGACCATAAGCGCGATCATTCCGCCAACAATGACGCACAGGAACACGGCGATGTAGATCTGGAAACGAAACGAGATCCTGTTCATCCTGTACGGATTCTTATTCACCAACAATTAAGAATTGATCGGTCGTGACGAAGGAAAGATCCCCTTGCCCGGATTCCCTGGCCGATACTTTTTCTTCCTTTAAGATAGTTACTGAAAATCATTCACGTGTGCGATTGCTTATTCTCCTGATTTCTCTCTACCCACAGGGCGCAAATCATTGACAGCAATGGGCGGGTCCAACGATTCGATCGCTGGGATACTCCTCCCGCCCACACCTTTTTATACAACGATCGGAGAGGATACTGTATGGTGAATATGAGCAGGCTTACCTGGCCGGTAGAGCGGAGGAAGGATTTCGTCCGCATTGTCACATATGTTGCTATCACTACGGCACTCATATTCGTCGTTGATATCATCACACCTTTGGGAATAGTGGTCTGGATCCTGTATCTTATCCCTCTGTTTCTGACGGTATACCTCAGCTGGAAATATGCACCTCTCGTGATGACCGGTATTTTTATTCTCCTGATGGTGGCAAGTCTTTTCCTGTCCCCCCGCGACATACCGCTGGAATATGCATTGCTTAACCGGACATTCTTTGCATTCATCCTGGTAGTCTCATCAATTTTTATTGAGGAATATGTATCGAATGTCGAGGGTCTTACCTTAAGCGAAGAGCGGTACCGCTATCTCACTGAATGTTCTCCCGACGGGATCATAGTATACCAGCAGGGAGGGATCGAATATGTAAATCCTGCAGGCATGCGGTTGCTTGGAGCCGATCGCAAGGAAGATCTGGCTGGCCTCGATTTCACCGATATGATCGATCCGGAGCAGAAGGCTCTGGTCCGGGAGCGGGTTGCGCAGGCCGCCCTTGGTGCACGGATGGTCATTGACAAAGTCCGGCTCATCGGTCAGGACAGGAACCAGAAGACTATCGGAATATCCCTTGCATCCGTGTTCTGGAATAAGGGAAAAGCGGTTCAGATTGTGATGAGAAATGGACAGATAGATACGTAAACGGGTCCAGACACCGCTTATCCCGGTATAGTGACTCCTGGGTCCCTTAAAAATTACTTTTATTTTATACCTTGGAAGTCCTGACCAGGTTCACCCGCTCGAGCGCAAGTGCCATCTGGTTGGCAAAAGCTGTTAGGATCCGCTCCTGTTCATGGGTAATAACTCCCTCAGGATCGGTGGGTTTTACCCCCAGGATCCCAATAACGCCAGCCGAACTCTGAAGCGGAATATATCTGAGCCGGGACCCGTGGAGGGTGTCGGTGTCGTAACCGGCAATACTCGTATGCTGGAATGCCCAGGTCGCCACGGCGATATCGTCTGCATCCAGGACAAGCCCGGAACCTGCCGGGTGAACGGTGAGACGATCCTCATCGGGAAGAAGAACCAAGCTTTCCCAATGGAATATTTCCTGGATATGCCGGGTAACCGCTGAAATGATTGAATCAGCATCGGCAGCCACAGCGAGGTCCTGCGAAAGAGCGTACAGCGTCCCGGTCTCATTCTCTCTCGCTTGTGCGGCATAGGCGTGCTCACGTGCCCTGGTCACGAGCAGGCTGATCAGGGCACCGACAATGATCATACCCCCAAATGTGATGAGGTATTCGGTATCGGTCACCCTGAACGTAAGGTAAGGCGGGATGAAGAAGAAATCGAAGGCGAGAACCCCGATAATGGCAGTAAAAATTGCCGGGCGGAGTCCCCGCCGGAATGCGACGACAACAACCGCAAGCAGGAAGAGCATGGCGAGATTTGTCGGGGAAATGAACGACTTTATCAGCCAGCCAATAATAGTGACGGCGGAGACAAGTCCGATGCATGCGAGGTAATCCCGGGGAAGAGTGACCGGGAGTAAAAAATCCAGATCGCCAATTTTTTGCGGGATATGTTCACTGCTGCTGATAACGTAGATATCGATATTTCCGCTGTAATGGATGAGTTGATCGACGACAGATCCAAAAACGTACTCCTGCCACCGGGGGCGGAGTGTCTTCCCGATAATGATGCGGGTAATATTATGAAGGCGTGCATAATCGATAACTGTTGATGCAATGTTCAGCCCGAATACGGAGACCGTGGTAGCTCCCAGTTTCTCTGCAAGCTGTAAGGTCCGGGTAAGTTGCTCTTTTGCTGCCTTCGAAAGCCGGTAGTATGCCGGGGTTTCTATATATATTGCAGTCCACTGTGCTCTCATGCGGTCGGCCTGCCGTCGTGCAGTCCTCACCAGCCGCTCGGATAACGGGCTGGTCCCGATCGCGACAAGGATATGCTCTCCGGCAGCCCACGGCCCCGGAATCGCCCGGGTCTGCATATACGCGAGCATCTGCTCATCGATCCGCTCTGCGGCACGGCGGAGGGTAAGTTCACGCAACGCATAGAGGTTCCCCTCGTTGAAAAACTGCTCGATTGCCCGCGCTGCCATATCAGGAACGTAGACTTTACCGTCCCGCAACCGCTGGAGAAGTTCCGAAGGGGTAAGATCGACAACTTCGATCTCGGATGCTTCATCGATCACCCGGTCAGGAACTGTTTCTCGTACGAGCACGCCGGTAATCTGGGCAACAACATCATTGAGGCTCTCGATATGCTGGACATTCAGCGTTGTGTATACATCGATACCGGCATCAAGCAGTTCCTCTACATCCTGGTAACGTTTGGGGTGCCGGGAACCAGGAACATTCGTGTGAGCAAGTTCGTCGACAAGAACGAGTGAAGGGCGGAGACAAAGGGTTGCATCGAGGTCAAATTCTGTAAGCGTGACCCCACGGTAGTCGATTACCTTCCGGGGAATGAGCGTAAGCCCTTCCAGCAGCACTTCTGTCTCGGGCCTGCCATGGGTCTCCACATATCCGACCTGTACGTCAATACCTTCGGATCGCCGGAGGTGTGCTGCACTGAGCATTTCGTAGGTCTTCCCGACACCTGCGATGTACCCGAGGAAGATTTTCAGCTTGCCCCGGTTCTTTATGCGTTCCTCGCTCTGCACCCGGGCGAGAAGAACATCAGGATCGGGACGACATTCGGGAGCAATGACCATAGTTCCTAATCACCCCACACCCATGAGTACGAGCACCATGTCAATAACCTTTATCCCGATAAAGGGGGTTATGATCCCGCCGATACCATAGAGCACGATATGATTCCGCAGGGCGACCTCGGCAGTCATCGGACGATAGGTTACACCGTGAAGCGCGAGCGGGATGAGTGCGACAATAATCAGGGCATTGAAGATCACCGCTGACAGAATCGCGTTCTGGAGGCCGAGAATATTCAGTGCGGACAAGGCAGGATACGTGGTGATGAAGGCAGCCGGGATGATCACAAAATATTTTGCAAGGTCGTTGGCTATTGAAAAGGTGGTGAGTGCCCCACGGGTCATGAGGAGTTGTTTCCCGATTTCGACGATCTCGATCAGTTTTGTCGGGTTGCTGTCCAGATCGATCATGTTTGCGGCTTCACGTGCGGGCTGCGTCCCCGTATTCATGGCAACAGCGACGTCCGCCTGCGCAAGGGCAGGGGCATCATTGGTCCCGTCTCCGGTCATCGCCACCATGCGCCCGCCGGTCTGGTACTCCCGGATAAGGTTCAGCTTGCTCTCCGGTGTCGCCTCCGCGAGGAAATCATCGACCCCGGCCTCTGCAGCAATGGTCGCAGCGGTCAGGCGGTTGTCACCCGTGATCATGATGGTCCTGATGCCCATCTTCCTGAGCTGGATAAACCGCTCCTTAATGCCACCTTTCACGATGTCTTTTAAGTGAATGACGCCATACGCCTTGCCGTTCTTCGTGACAACGAGTGGTGTTCCTCCGGCAAGCGAGATCGTCTCGACATTCTTCCTGAGTGCATCTGACACCGGGTTGCCGCTCTCCAGGATATGCCTGAACATCACGTCTGAAGCGCCCTTCCGTATGTGAACATCGCCGGAGTCGACACCACTCATCCGCGTCTGGCTCGAAAATGGTACGAATTCCATCCCTGTACCCGTACCTGTCGCTCCCACGGTCCTGCCGCGAAGCCCGTATTTTTCTTTTACCAGCACAACAATGCTGCGCCCTTCGGGAGTCTCATCTGCAAGTGATGCAAGCTGGGCAGTATCCGCAAGGTCCAGCATCACCGTTCCGTCAACCGGGATCAGGTCGACTGCCTGCCGGTTGCCGAGGGTGATCGTGCCGGTCTTGTCAAGCAGGAGAACATCCACGTCACCCGCTGCCTCGATTGCCCTGCCTGATGTGGTGATGACATTCCGCCGGATAAGCCGGTCCATGCCGGCGATGCCGATCGCACTGAGCAGGCCGCCGATGGTGGTCGGTGCAAGGCAGACAAGCAGGGCGACAAGGACCGTGATCGTGACCGGAATGCCGGAACCTGCGGCTTCAACGCTGTATATCGAGAACGCCCGGAGCGTTGCACAGACAACGAGAAATACTGCAGTCAGCCCGATAAGGAGGATGTTCAGCGCGACCTCGTTCGGTGTCTTCTGCCGCTTTGACCCTTCGACGAGACTTATCATGTGATCGAGGAATCCCTCGCCCGCGTTGGCGCTCACCTGGATAATGAGCCAGTCCGAAAGGATGACCGTACCTCCGGTGACAGCGCTCCGGTCCCCGCCGGATTCGCGGATAACGGGCGCACTTTCTCCCGTTATTGCACTCTCGTTCACCGAGGCTATGCCCTCAACCACATCGCCGTCAACCGGGATGGTATCCCCCGCCTTTACATAAAAAAGATCGGTCTTGTGAAGAGTGGCTGAAGAGACAAAAAGATAATCAGGTGCGTCAGGTTCCCTGCCTTTCCCGACCTCGAACCCGAGATACAGCTTCTTTGCCATTGTATCCTGCCGCATCTTCCGCAGTGACTCGGCCTGCGCCTTGCCCCTGCCTTCTGCAAGTGCCTCGGCAAAGTTGGCAAAGAGCACGGTAAACCAGAGCCATGCCGAGATCGCGCCGATGAACCCGGCGGGTGCTTCACCGTTCCCTAAAAGCGCCTGGATCCAGAGCAGGGTAGTGAGAGCGCTGCCGGCTTCGACAACAAACATGACCGGGTTCCTGATCATCTGGCGTGGATGGAGTTTGACGACCGCATCGATAACCGCCCGCCGGTAGATGGCCGGAAGGAGCGGGCGACGCGGACGCTTACCGGAGGTTTCCGCCATGGATCACACACCCCCGCCCAGCATGAGATGTTCGACAACAGGACCAAGGGCAAGGGCAGGGAGGAAACTGAGGACCCCGATAATGATTACGACAAAGACCAGCCAGATGATGAAAAGCGGGCGGTGGTCTGAAAGTGTTCCCTCCCCCGCCGGGACGATCTTTTTTACTACGAGTGAACCGGCAAGAGCAAGCGTGAGGATGGCGATTCCAAACCGGCCGATGAACATGCAGGCAGCGGTCATGAGATTATAGAATACACTGTTGGCTGACAGCCCCCCAAAGGCGCTGCCGTTATTCTGGGACGCAGAGGTGAAGGCATACAGGATCTCCGAGAAACCATGGGGGCCCGGATTGAGGACTGCAGATTTTCCCGGATCCACGAGGACTGCGACCGCTGAACCGATGAGGATCAGGAAGATCGGGATGAGGATGATGATGGTAGCGATTGTCATTTCCCGGGGCTCGATCTTCTTGCCCAGATATTCCGGTGTCCGCCCGACCATGAGCCCGGCAATGAACATCGCGATGATCACAAAGACGAGCATGCCGTACAGGCCGGACCCGATACCTCCGTAGACCACCTCCCCGAACTGCATCATGAGGAGCTGAACGAGCCCGCCAAGCGGAGTGAATGAGTCATGCATTGCATTGACCGCACCGCAGGATGCGGATGTGGTAACAACGGAGAAGAGTGCTGATGACATGATGCCGAACCGGACTTCCTTGCCCTCCATGTTGCCACCCGGCTGGAGATCGGTTGTTGCCTGATCGATTCCCATGCTGTCAAATGCAGGATTTCCCCCGAGTTCAGCCCAGATAGCAAAGCCAAGAAGCGGCACGAAAATAAGGGTCATTGCCACCAGAATACTGACACCTTTCCTCCCTGCCCCGACCATCCTCCCGAAGGAATAACAGAGTGCAGAAGGGATCAGGAGGATTGCAATTATCTCGATGAAGTTGGTAAACGGCGTTGGATTCTCAAACGGGTGAGCGGAGTTCGTGTTGAAGAAACCCCCACCGTTTACACCAAGCTGCTTGATCGCAATCTGGGAAGCTGCGGGACCCAACGGGATTGTCTGGGTAGTCACCAGGACACCGCTCGCTTCCCGTACCGGATCGAGAAGCGGCACGGTGACTGGTCCCTGGAGAGTCTGGACAGTGCCCTGCGATACGAGGATAAGCGCGATAATAACACTGATCGGCAGGAGGATTATGACACTCCGGATGAGCAGCACCCAGAAGTTCCCGATAGTAGAAGACGACCTCCGGGAGAGACCGTAAATGAGCCCGACGAGAACTGCCATTCCTGTTGCCGCTGAGGTGAAGTTCTGGACGCACAGCCCCATCATCTGGGTGAGGTAACTGACACCCGTCTCCCCGGCATACGCCTGCCAGTTCGTATTGCTGACAAAACTGACTGCAGTATTGAGCGCGAGGTCCCATGAGGGTGATCCAACACCAGCGGGGTTGAATGGCAGAGCGGCCTGTGCCAGCTGGAGTACAAAGAGGAAGATGATCCCGATGAGCGAGAATACCATCATTGCGATGGCAAAGGTCTTCCAGTCCATCTCCTCGTCAGCCTCTACCTG
>DATEXZ010000089.1:0-7753 GCA_035256445.1 Methanoregula sp. | reverse complement strand
GCAATGCCTTTCACCGGAAAATATATCGAACAGTATGGACCGAGGAATATTACCATTGTCGGTGGAGTCCTCACGGGTCTGGGATGGCTTCTTGCATCAGTTTCAACTTCGGTGCCGATGCTCTACATCATGTACGGTATTGTAGGGGGTATAGGTGTAGGTATCGCGTATGGCGTGCCGGTTGCAGTTGCTGCCCGGTGGTTCCCGGACAAACGGGGCCTCGCAGTAGGTCTTACCGTGCTCGGGTTCGGATTCTCCGCGTTCTTTACAGCCAACATTGCGGGTTATTTGATCAGCGCATACGGAGTGATGCCCACATTCAGGATATTCGGATTTGGTTTCATAATCCTGACAATACTGCTGGCATTGCCATTGAAATTTCCTAGACCCGGATGGGTCCCGATGGGCTGGATGCCTCCCGCTCCGAAACAGGGTGAACAAAAAGCCTGTGAAATGACCCGGTCACAGATGATTAAGACTTCTTCATTCTATGCGCTCTGGGCATGTTACTTCATAGGCTGTCTTGCCGGCCTGATGGCGATATCCATCGCAAAACCTGCAGGTACTGACGTGGGAATAGAAACAGGACTCGCAACTGTCCTTGTCGGAGTTTTTGCGATCTTTAATGGGTTTGGACGTCCCGTCTTTGGTGCACTTACGGACAGGCTGACCCCGCGGGTTACAGCCATGGTGTCATTCAGCCTTATCGCAATGGTGTCTCTTCTTATGTGGCAGATCCCGACAGTACCTGTATACCTCATCGCATTTGTTGTCCTTTGGGGGTGTCTGGGGGGCTGGCTGGCCATAGCACCGACATCGTGTGGCACCTACTTTGGTACCTGTGACTATCCACGGTGTTACGGGATTCTCTTCCTGGCGTACGGTGCAGGGGCAATTGCAGGACCTCAGCTGGCCGGGTTCATCAAAACCTCTAGCGGGTCATATCTGGGGGTATTTCCCTATGTGCTTGTCCTTGCTGTTGTCGGCTTCATCATCGCATTTGTGCTCTTAAAGCCACCAAAAGCGGCTCATCAACAATAATCCTTTTTAAAAATCACAACGACTGGAATATTTTCCTTCGCTGGGCCATCCGGTACCCGGAAATAACCTGAACGGAATCTCCAAAGTCCTTGTCAAGCACCGAATCGCCCGAATCTACATAAAGCACTGGGGTTTCCCGAAGTTTATGCGGAGTGGCGACGACGATGATATTCCGAATCCCGACGCGTTTCACAATACGCGGACTGATCTGCTGGTTCCCCCGGCCAAGGATAAAACCCTGTGCACCGATGGGGCTTAAGAAAATTTTTGCCTCCTGCCCGTCCCTGAGCAATGCCCATAGGGATTTTTCGTCAAGATCCGTGCCAACAATCTTCCCGTTCTTTACCGCATCAATACCCAGGAGGGTTTTATGCACACCAAGTTTTCGGCCAATGGATTCGGTGGTTGTGCCTGCACCAAGGATATAGAGTACATCCGGGATCATAATCTCATGCATAAAACGTGCGATTTCTTTCTTTGCACGGTCTTCATCTGCCTCTTCAAACACATGCTTTGAGAGCTGGATCTTCCCCGGCAGAGCAGGGGTGCGGGCCATACCGTATAACCGGGTTTTCAGTTCCCCTGACCGGTACGCATCCTCGTCTACATCCATCACTTCGGAGTCACGCAGTGATTGTATATCGTATCTCATTACCAGTTCTGCCGCAGTTGCCGGATCAATGGCAAAGACAGCTGAGTACATTTTCACTCCTGCCGGTATCCCAAGGACAGGAACATCCCTGCCCACTACATCAAAAATGTCCCGGGCAGTCCCATCACCGCCACAAAAAAGAATCAGGTCAACTCCGGCTTTCAGGAACATATGTGCTGCCAGCGAGGTATCGTGAGCACTGCTGTCACCTTCGAATCGATAGAGTACCTGGTACCTCTGTATCCCTGCTTCCTTCAGAGTGTCCTCCCCCATTCCACCTGAACAGGTAAGGAAATCCAGATTTTCATCATGTGCGAGCAGCGCAAGCGCGATATGGGCCCGGTCTTTTGCACGAGGTTGTGCTCCCCGGCGGCGGGCTTCCTCAACCTTGCCATCGGTTCCCTTGAGCCCCACCGCCCCTCCCATACCAGCGATGGGGTTGACAAGAAATCCGATGCGCTTCATAGAAAAAAATAAATTTCAGGAAATTTTAGGTATCCGGGCGATTGCCTCTTTAATCAGCTCGTCCGGATATTCATAGTCTACCAGGCTGCCCGCATAATAGGCATCATATGCCGTCATATCGAAATTGCCATGACCGGAACAGTTGAACAGGATGGATTTTTCTTCTCCGGTCTTTTTACATTTGAGTGCCTCATCAATGGCGGCTTTCACCGCATGAGCCGTCTCGGGGGCAACAATAATACCTTCTGAACGGGCGAAGGTCTGGGCGGCGTCAAAGACCTCACTCTGGTGATAAGCTACCGCCCGCATCACTCCATCATGCACCAGACGGGAGACAATCGGCGAATCTCCATGGTAGCGGAGACCGCCCGCATGCATAGATGGCGGCACGAAATCATGGCCGAGGGTAAACATCTTAAGAAGCGGCGTATAACCAGCTTCGTCCGCGAGATCATAGGTGTACAGCCCTTTAGTCAGTGTCGGACAAGAAGCAGGTTCGGCACCAACAATATCCACGTCTTTGTGTTTTCCGGTCAACTTGTCACCGGCAAACGGGAAGGATATCCCGGCAAAGTTAGACCCGCCACCAACACATCCTATCACTACATCGGGGTAGTCATCGACCATTGCGAGCTGTTCACGGCATTCAAGTCCAATAACGGTCTGATGAAGACATACGTGATTTAAAACTGAACCTAACGCGTAGTTGGTATTGCTGTGAGATGCTGCATCCTCAACTGCTTCAGAAATGGCCATACCCAGACTTCCCGGGGTGTCAGGATCCTTTTCTAGCATCGCACGACCGGCATTTGTTTTGGTGCTTGGGCTGGGAATGCATTCGGCCCCCCAGACGTGCATCATTGATTTCCGGTAAGGTTTCTGTGTATAACTTGAGCGAACCATGTAGATCGTACACTGAATACCAAAGAGCATCGTGGCAAACGCCAACGCCGATCCCCACTGTCCTGCACCAGTCTCTGTTGCAATCCGCTCAACCCCGGCCTTCATGTTGTAGTATGCCTGAGGAATAGATGTGTTCGGTTTATGACTTCCTGCCGGGCTGACACCCTCCCACTTGTAGTAAATCCTGGCCGGTGTCTTCAAGAATTTTTCAAGCCGATGGGCACGATACAGGGGACTCGGCCTCCAGAGTCGCAGGACATCCTGCACCTCTTCCGGAATGTCGATATGACGATCGGTGGTCACTTCCTGTCGTATCAGCTCCATCGGAAAGATGGCAGCGAGATCCTCAGGACCAATAGGTTTCTGGGTCTTGGGATGGAGTGGTGGGTCGAGCGGGGATTTCAGGTCCGCCTGGACATTGTACCACTTTTTTGGCATCTGCTCCTCGTCGAGGAGGATTTTTGTCTGCATACAAAGTAAGTAATTGTTTTGTATAAATATATACATTGTGCAACAATTGTGATACAGAGTGTTGTTAATAGTACATTATGAGAACATTATTTTAGTGTATCGGGTTATGTAAATCCAAGGGAAAACTGGAGTAGAAATATGAATTATCGGATCAAAAAAATCAAATAATTATTTTTGAACATTTGATAGCTGATCATCAAGAACCTGAAAACTAAAAATCTGAGGAAGAGTCCTCTGACCCAGAAGAATATTAAGGGTATCTGAATGAAATTTATAGATACCTGCCTTGCAGAAGGGATCGGTGGGGCAAAGAGAGAGAACTGAACTCCAGGCAAGGATCGACCACAAGGAAAGTTGTACAATTAACCCCATGTATTGTTAAAGAGAGAAGAGTACGCTGATACTAAACCAAAACTCCTATAGATCCTATATGATAAAAAACGTAATAGAAAGCCATGCCGGATCTTGCATACAAGAATATGACAAGGAATGGAAAACACGATCCCTTCATATAATCGAATCACTTTTTCAAAATGATTTTCCTTAAAGCCGCTATAAATAAAATTAATACAGTGCGAATCACATGTTTATTAGAGTTGTCGCAAACACAACAACACATAGAAGACGGAAGATATCATCATGGTGAAATCACTGGTTAACATATTGATTAATCCAAATGCATTTTTCAAGGATGCATCAGCTGAAAAGGAAAGTCTTAAAATTCCGGCACTTATCGTCCTGACACTTGGGATTGTATCCGCTGTAAACGCCTATCTGGTTGGCGGATTGACAGGGAAGATGATGGCTGGAATGTTTCCTGGCATGGAATCAATAATCGCCATTTCCACCGTTCTTGGTGCCCTGATTGCAGTGTTCATAGTCTGGGTGATATGGGCTGGAGTTTTCTACCTTCTGTCTTCAATATTCAAGGGTAAAGGGACCTTTAAAAGAACACTTGAGTTTGTCGGATTCGGTTACCTCCCCCAGATTTTCGGAGCACTATTATCCGTGATCGTGATGGTTCAATATCTGCCAAGAGTAATTGTTCCCCGGATTACTTCGGCCGCCATCGAGGACCCGCAACTGATTCAGGAAGCGGTCAATGCACTGATGCATGATCCTGCAATGATGGAAATGACCCAGATAATTTCCGTTATTTCTATCGTATTTCTCCTCTGGAGCGCCCATATCTGGATTTCCGGTTTACAGCACTCCAGGAATCACACGGTGAGAGATGCCGCACTCTGTGTCGGCATACCGGTTGTCATATACATTCTTTATATGATTTATTCTATGACAGGGATTTAAAATGAAAAACACACGATTTATTGTACTCACCACTTTTTGCCTGCTCTTATGCACCGGGATTGGAACCGTAGGTGCATTACAGACACCAGATTCATTGGTGGCTGCCGGTAATGTCTATGTATCCAATGTCACATTTGATCCAGGATCATTTTTTACCGATGATACCGGCACCGTCATGGTATATGTTACCAATAGTAACTCTGATGTAAGTGTCGTTGTAAACCATGCAACATTCGGTGATCAGGATATCAGGCTCACCAGCAGACCCTATGATTCCTCAGCGAGTATCGGACCTCTCCAGACGCAGCCATTCACGTTTTCCGTGGTGGCTGATGCACAGGACGGGACGTATTTTCCGACATTCTCACTGAGCTTCCGTGATGCAGATAGTCTTTACTATCGGGCAACAGCAGAAATCGATAATACACCCCTTGAACTGACCATAGTTGAAAAGCCAGATGCGTTCACTCAGGGAAAGAAAAAGACCGTTTCCCTGCAGGTTGCCAACCCCCGGAAAAATGGTGTCAGGAATGTTGTGCTTGATATTTCCGGCACAGGTATTACGGCGACCCCGTCAAAAACATTCATTGGAAACCTTGCAGCGGGTGCCAGAATACCCGTGAACTTCACCGTTGCTCCAGAGCAGGAATCTCCGCTTGTCCTGACGGCAACATACAACAATGGAAATAATCCCCATAAGGTGACGATGGATCTCCCCATCACCTTTGGAATCGATAAAATGCAGGCGAACCCCGTTGTCAGTAATGTTCAGGTAACATCTGCTGGAGGCATCTACCATATCACCGGAGATGTAAATAACGCCGGGCTGGAAACCGCAAATACCGTTACAGTTACTTCGCTTGCACCTGCGATTCCCCAGGACCCGTACAAGACCTATGTTGTCGGCGCTCTCAAACCTGATGATTTTGGCAGCTTTGAAGTCACATTTTCCACTAACGGCACATCAAGCATCCCGCTCCAGCTCTCCTACAAAGACACCAACGGCAACCTGTATAATACTTTACAGGAAGTTAACATCGCAGCGACTGCTCCAACTTCCCAGAACAGCGGCGGATCGAATCTCCTCTTTCCCATTATCGCAGTAATAATTGTTATTGGCGCTTGTATCGGCGGATGGTACTTCTACGTGAGAAGGAACAAGAAGTGACCAGCCCTATGGATGAACAACCCGTCATGGTGTTCAAAGACGTAGTCAAGGTCTACCCTCTTCCCGCTGGGGATGTCACTGCACTGGATGGTGTGTCCTTCAGAGTTGACCGTGGCGAGTTTATCTCGGTTATGGGCCCGTCCGGTTCAGGCAAATCCACGCTTCTGAACCTCATGGGATGCCTTGACACACCGACATCCGGTGACATATTCATCAGCGGAACCCGAATCGGGGATATGTCCGATGTCGAGCTTACCAATCTCCGGAGAGACCGGATCGGGTTTATCTTCCAGTATTTCAACCTCTTTCCTCTGCTCAACATCATTGAGAACGTTACCTTTCCGATGATGCTGAAATCCCAGAAAGAGGTGGATCCGGAAAAAGGCAAAGAAGTGCTCCGGTCGGTCCAGCTTGAGGACAAATTATTCACCCATACACCTACGGAAGTTTCCGGTGGCCAACAGCAGCGGGTTGCCATCGCACGGGCACTCGTCAACAATCCCGACATCCTTCTGTGCGACGAACCAACCGGCAATCTTGATTCAAAGACCGGTGCCGGCATCATGGACCTGATGACAGAACTCAACCGTAAAGGTACTACCATCATCATGGTTACCCACGACCCCCATATTGCGGAATATTCCAAGCGGACGATCCGTATCGCGGACGGGAGGATCGTTGCATGATCTTCTGGGAAATCGCAAAACGCAATCTCCGGATTCACCTGCTGCGGTCCACGCTGGCAATGCTGGGCATCGTGATCGGGGTCGTCGCAATTGCATCGATGGGCATCCTTGGCAATACTCTCGTCCTCTCCGTTTCAGACAGCCTTCATACCGTCGGGGACAGTGTGATCGTTTCTCCTTATACCGGCGGCGGGTCCGGCTTCGGGCAGGGTGGTGGAGGCGGCGGTTCGGCAAACCTGAAGATCACGGACCAGCAGTTTCAGCAGATTAAACGTGCAGTTGCACCTAATATCGCTATTCCTGTTCTTCAAACCGCTGACATCATGAAACTCGGCGTTGGAAGCGATACGATTGTAGCCCCTATTTACGGTCTTAACCCCGATGATGTGCCCAACATTATGAAGCTGAAGGCGGGGAGTTACAGCCGTTCGGATTCCGGGTGCCTGGTCGGATCAACATTTGCCACGGATCACAATGTTAAAATCGGTTCGCGGATCTCCATCGGGACGGACGGGGATAAAGGAACCCTGCGGGTAACCGGCATCATCGAGGAGAGGGGGATAAGTTTTGATATCAGTACCGACTCTGCTGTTGTTGTAACCCAGAA
Organism: Methanoregula sp.; assembly: GCA_035256445.1. Lineage (GTDB taxonomy): Archaea > Halobacteriota > Methanomicrobia > Methanomicrobiales > Methanospirillaceae > Methanoregula. The sequence continues at coordinate 452 of DATEXZ010000089.1, read as the reverse complement.
CTGGTTTGAAACTACCTATAACAGGATTGACTATGATACTGTTGTCGTGAAAGTCAACCAGGGTGTGGATTCCGCGGTTGTAAAAACCACGATCGAGAAGCAGATGAACAAGAGGGACAAGGTCGTCACCGTCATGGACAGCAAGGCTACCCTCGCGACAATTTTCTCTGCATTCGGGGCGATCACTACATTTGTAACAGCAATCGGGGGAATTTCCATGATTGTCGCGGGCGTTTCAATTTTCAATATCATGATGATGTCAGTGACCGAACGCATCAAGGAGATAGGCATCATGCGGAGTATCGGAACCCAGAAACGGGAGGTGATGAGCATGTTCATGTTCGAGGCGGTTATCCTTGGTACCGTCGGGAGCCTCATCGGGGGAGTGTTAAGTATACTTGCCGGATATGCTATAAGTGCCCTGTTGCTGAACACCACGAAGTACCTGTTTG
>DATEXZ010000088.1:0-4673 GCA_035256445.1 Methanoregula sp. | reverse complement strand
TGGTCAGCAGCACCCTCAGCCCTGCGCTAGCAATATACTCGGTCTTTGAAAAATCAAAGAGAACCCGTTGCTGGCGTTGTTCTGCAATTTTTTTTAATTCACCTTCAATTGCCATTGCGTTGTCGGCATCAAAACGCCGGGCAAGGGTAATAATAATTATTCCGTTCACAGTCGAAATGTCAAGAACCAAGCAATCCCCTTTTCTCATTCTGATATATTTCCCGGGTTATTTGTAGTATCTGGTGCATTGTTGCCAGGGTATTCTTTTTTTTTAAAAAAAATATGCTCTTTTAGGAAACGGAAGGAGGTGAAAATACATTCGTCCCAGCCATCCCGCTCATACAGCTCCTGAACGACCTGCCAGTTTTGGGTAATGGGAAGGACATGCCCTGTCTTTTAGTTCTTCCGGTTTCCCTTGTCAGGGTTCAGCCATATGAAGACATTATTACTGCCTCCGGCATATTCGGTAACGGACCGCACCCATATCGGATGGATCGGCTTTCCGATCAGATTTGTATTCTTTGGGCAGTGACATGGATGCGAATTATTTCGGGTAGCGATACATTTGTGAAATCTCCCTCCTCTAGCTCAGATAGATCCCCGCCCCAAGCCACCAGGTTTCGTCAACCTTCTGGACGTAGCTCATCTTCGGTTCAAGAGTCATGTTGTGGGCCGGGTTGGGATAGTGGTAGAAAATAAACCCTCCACCCTGCTGCGCGAGATAGATCTCGTTCATGGTGTAATTGACCCCGAAGGGATCCTGCAAGCCGGAGAGGTCGGTTCCGATCAGGCTGGGCTGATGGGGAAGTGCGAGGGTCGTTCCGTTATAATCAAAGGCATAGATATAGAGATTGCCACGGACAAACGTGCCACTCCTGTCGTTGAACTCGCGGATAGCGGCATCTTTTCCATTCTTCCTCGCATACGCGATCGCCTCCCCGACAAATGAGGTGAGGTTCTCCCTTACCCTTTGATCTCCCCCCATTTTTATGATCGGGCTGTCCACATTTGCATCATAGATACCAGACCCGATGAGCCAGCTCTGATCCACCATCATGGCATAGCTGAGTTTAGGTTTGATTTTGTAGTTATCTGCGGGATCCAGGTAGAGATAATGGACAAAACCCCCGCCGGACTGTGCCGATATGATCAGGTCCTGGATATATGCCGTGCCATTTGCGTCTGTTGTCTTCCAGCGGTTCTTCCCGATAAGGTCAGGCTGAAATGGGAGAGCAAGGGTGTTACCTTCGGGATCATAGGCAAAGATATAAAGTTCATCCTCAACAAACCGGCCCGTCTGGTTGTTGAATTCCCGGAGAGCAGCTTCCTTACCGTGCACATGTGCATATTCATAGGCTTTTTCTACGAATGCCACGAGTTGTTCGGGAGAAACGGAAGAGACCGGAGCTGGCGACAAGGCAGCTGTCGGCGTCATATCCGATTGGTTCCGGGGCAGAGGACCAGTATTCGTGCATCCGGCAGTAAGGATCGCTGCCAGTACGAATGCGAAAGCAAAAAAGACCACCTGTTTTTTCATGAATAGCGATCGGGATAGATATAGATAAAAAATACTATATGAATCTGAATGGGGACAGAACCTCTTCTCACTGGACGGAATCGACCGTGCCGGGCAATGCCGGACCGAGGAATTACCTATTTTCCGGACTTTCCCTGGACGTCGTCGCTCTCATATTTATTCATTTTTTTTGTTAACACGAGAATATTCTTACCGTCCTCGTACCGGTAGGAGACTTCATCCATGACCTGGCGGATCAGAAATATTCCCAGGCCTCCGACATTCCGGTCTTCGATAGTGCTGTCGAGTTCCGGTTCCGGAACCGATAACGGGTCAAACCGGGGTGCAGCATCTATAATTTGTATTTCGATGCGTTCGGGGCTGATCCTGGAGGAGACTATAATCTCCCCGACCGTTTTTTTATAGCCATGGTTGATTACGTTGGTAATGGCCTCCTCGACGGCGAGCTGGGTATCGAGGATTATCTCACTGCCGAAACCGAATGTCTGCATCTCTTCACCCAGAAGAGCGGAGATTTCCGGGATCTTTTCTATAGTGGAATCAATTACCAACTCAAATGTCTTCTCCATCGTCACTGGCTCCGGATTACCATCAGGGTAATGTCATCTGACTGGGGTTGATCTCCGGTAAATGCCCTGACTGCAGCGAGGATCGCTTCAATAATATCCCTCGACGGTAATGTGTGCGATGCCAGTATAACATTTTTCAGCGGGTCAAGCCCGAACATCTCAAGCTGGTTATTCTCTGCCTCGGTAATCCCGTCAGTGTACAGGATGAGGAGATCACCTTGTGCCATCTGCACGGTATCCTGCGTGTACTGCGCATCGTCAAGCACTCCCATCGCTATTCCGGTCGCCTCAAGTTCAGACAGGGTGTTGTCCGCGGCAGAATAGTGGATAGGCGGGTTGTGGCCGGCATTTACATAGGTAAAGGTACGACTGGTGGAATCCATCAGCCCATAAAAGAGGGTCACAAACATCCCGGATTTCGAGTCGTGCGAGATGATGGTATTCGCATCCCGGATAGCAGCGGCAGGTTTGCTCGCGTACCATGTGGCATTTACCCGTACAACGATCCGTGAGAGGGCCATGAACAGCGCTGCCGGGATACCTTTTCCGGAAACATCGGCAATCATGATCCCGAGTTTTCCCGGGCTCAGCGGGACAACTTCAAGCGGGATCACGTCAAAGAAGTCTCCCCCGACCTCTTTTGCCATTACGCTTTTTGCAGCGATATCGTAGCCTTCAATCTGGGTGATGGTGTCGGGAAGAAAACTCTGCTGGATTTCTGCGGCGATAGCCAGTTCGGTGTTCTTGCGCTCCATCTCCCGAAGCAGGGTGTCCCGCTCTGCCTGCATCTTCCTTTCGTTCTGGAGGTTCTCTACGATGAAGGCAAACACAAACATGCCCGCAGCATTTGCAAGGATAATGGGGAGGGCCACTGCGGATACAACAATCACGGCCTGGTCGAACGGGCGGCACAGGGCGAGTACCAGAATCATGTGGAAGCCTTCCATGAGGATGGCAAAGAGCACCGAGATGGTTATACCTGCAAACCGCCTCCTGCACGCAAGCCAGATGAGTCCCCCGAAGAGTCCGGCAAGGACGGTTGCCAGTGCGCAGGCATATACGGTGAAGCCCTCAAGGCTCAACCGGTATGCTGCCCCGATCAGTCCTGCCCCGATTCCGACGACCGGGCCACCGAGAAGCCCGGCGAGCATCGGCCCGAGATCGCGGACATTGACAACCGCGCCCATGAATTCGATACCGCTGATGGTACCATAGACAGAAAGGGCTCCAAAGACCAGAATGAGGATGACCTGGGTCTTCACTGCCGGGTGGCCGTCAAGAACCTCGGAAAAGATCCTGCTCCGGGTCAGGAGATAGGCGACCACAATGATCACGGAGATGAGTTGAATGAGGACCAGCAGTGATGACAGGATCGCGAACTCCATGATCGTACACTTGTATATAGGAATGGCGCCGCTCGCTCATAAAGGTCAGGTTTTTTAAGATCCCCCTCCTGTGTGACGGATGGATAGGATTATCTTGAGAAAATGCCGACATTAAGTCGCGAGGAAAGAGCGTGGATATTAAGGCTGCAAACCGTGACGGGAACGCTATTCTTTCTGTCAATGGCAGAATTGATACATTAACTGCACCGGAGCTTGAACTGGCTATCAACACAGAAATCGTGCGCGGGAACAAGAAGATCCTGCTCGTCTTTTCCGGGGTCTCGTATATCAGCAGCGGTGGCCTCAGGGTGCTGCTGGCTACCGCCAAGAAGCTGAAAAATCCTGGCGATAAATTCGGTATATGCAGCCTCCAGCCCGAAGTTTTGAAGGTTTTCAGGCTCGCCGGATTCACCTCCATTTTTTCTATCTATCCGTCAGAGGGAGAAGCGCTTGCCACCTGGTGATGGCCAGCCTGACTCTATTCAGTGGCAACCGGTCCCGGGTGCACCAGGAGCAGCGTTCTATCCCCTGATCCGGAAGATCGATGCCGTATCTTCCAATTCCTACCTTATCACAACCCCGGACGTCATTATCCTGATAGACCCCGGTGGATTGCCCGAACAGGCAGCACAACTGCGCAGGATTATTGACATATGCCGGGCCAGGAACGACCTCCCGCTCTTTATCTTTCTGACTCACGCTCATATTGATCATTTTGTTGGCATACAGGCAGACCCTGCATTTGCCCATGCTGATGCTGTTGTGTTCGCGGTCCAGCAATCCGGGGCATGTGCTCTTGAATCCGGGGATACCACCGTTACGCTATCGGATCTCATGCAGGCACCTTTTTTTCCGATGAAGGTCGGGCTTCATCTATTCTCTCCGGAACGGGCTTATCTATCTGAAGACATGAGTTTCCCGAATGGAGCCCGGATCACCATTACCCGGGATCAGACAGGTCCTGCAGGGCTCCCCCGTGAGCGGATAGAGTTCGGGCCAGGACCTGCTCTCACTATCTATCACACACCGGGTCATAGCCCGGACAGTATATGCCTGCAGATTGGGGAGCTTCTTTTTACCGGGGACCTCCTGTTTGCGGCAAGCCCGGGAATAGCCGGCGCGACCGGGTGGTCGCAGGAAACCCTTATTCATTCGCTGGGAGCGGTGGAGACGCTTATCGCC
>DATEXZ010000087.1:0-3031 GCA_035256445.1 Methanoregula sp. | reverse complement strand
GAACCATAAGCCTTCAGATCGCATGGGGTCACGTGATCCTGCAACCTCGTGAGATATACCAGGATTATAAGATGCCGGAAACCAGCACGGGTAACCTGCTTATGCTCCCTCATCACAACCCCTGAAGTGCACATATCCATGCAACCTGAAAGACCAGTTTTTCATCTTCTGGCGTGCATGGGGTATACGGTAGTCTGGCTTTGGAGAAACGGGCATGAACATGTATCGTTCTCACCCAAACCAAGAAAAATTGTGAAGGTATGACAGGCTTCCGTAACAGGCTCTTAAAAGGCCGGAGGCGGAGGTTTCAGGTAATTGAAGCGCCGCGGGGGTCCCTTCGGGGGCGGCGCAAGCCATCGCAGAAACGGGATTGGCACTCCCCGAAATTACGGGAATTGTGTAATTTTCATAAGAACCCCTACGTTTTCAACAAATGGTAAAGCATCAATTTTACGGAGGAGACAGTGCCTGTCCCCCCGAACCGCCCCTGCGCTTTGTGATTGTTTCGTATTACCTTCTCTGAGTTATTTGCTCCAGGGGGGTGCCACAGCGGCGGGGGCGGAGGCATTACAGATGTAGCCCCAAAGAGCGTTAAGAAAATATTCTGAGGATCTCTCCTGATCCTGTATTTTTATCATTACGGATCTCCTGATATAACAGGGAATCCCGGCATGCAAAGGCGATACATTATGATGTATATTCGTTCAATAGTACCTGAGAAAAAGATAGATGTAAGGGGATAGGCCATGCTCGACATCAGGTTCGTACGATCCAGCCCGGATAGTGTCAGGGCAGATCTCAGAAAACGCGGAGATACTGAAAAGCTCGGTTGGGTAGATGACCTGCTGGCTCAGGATGTCGACGCACGCAGACTTAAAATCGAGACAGATACCCTGCGCCAGCGCCGTAACACGATTGCCCGGGAGATCAATGTGGCACGAAAAGCCGGACAGGATGCAACTGCCCTCATGGCCGAAGCCGCAGCCCTTCCCGGGAAGATCCGGGATAATGAGGCCGAACAGGAAAGAATCGCGGAAGCGATACGCGCTTACCTGATGCGGTTGCCCAATATCCTTCACGAGAGCGTTCCGGTGGGAAAAGACGATACCGAAAACGTTGAAATCCGGCGCGAGGGCCGGGTGAGGACCTTTGATTTTGAGCTGAAGAACCATGGTCAGCTGGCGGCTGAGCAGGGATGGGCCGATTTTGAACGGGCGACAAAGATATCCGGGGCTGGATTTTATTTCCTGAAAGGAAGTCTTGTCCTGCTGGACCTGGCGCTCCAGCGTTATGCCATCGACCTGCTGGCACAGAAAGGGTATATACCGGTCATCCCCCCGTATATGATCAACCGTTCTTCGTATGAAGGCGTTACCGATCTTTCCGATTTTGAAAAAGTCATGTACAAGATCGATGGTGACGATGCCTACCTTATCGCCACAAGCGAGCACCCGATAGGTGCCATGTACAGGGACGAGATCTTTGAGACAAAGGACCTCCCCCTCCGTCTTGTGGGTCTCTCACCCTGTTTCCGGCGCGAGATCGGTGCGCACGGGCTTGATACCAAGGGACTGTTCCGGGTCCACCAGTTCACCAAAGTCGAACAGTTCGTTTTCTGCCGGCCTGAAGACTCATGGCAGATCCATGAAGAGCTGCTGGCAAATGCAGAAGAGATCTTCAGAAAACTGGAGATCCCGTACCGGGTCGTAAATATCTGTACCGGCGACATCGGTACCGTGGCAGCGAAAAAATATGATATCGAGGCGTGGATGCCCCGGGAGAACTCTTACAAGGAAGTCGTGTCCTGCTCCAACTGCACCTCATACCAGGCAGTACGGCTCAATATCAGGGTCAGGGACAAACATGACTTTGAATCAAAACAGCACCTGCATACCCTGAATTCAACTGCCATTGCTACATCGCGGGTGATGCGTGCTGTCCTTGAGAATTTCCAGGAGAGCGACGGGAGGGTAGGAATCCCCGGAATACTCCGGCCTTACATGAATGACCAGGAATATCTCTGAATTTCTGGCGCATAACGACCCGGATACTCAACAAATACTTATTTTTATTGCCAGCACAATTATAGTTGAGAACGTGCTACCATGGGCTATCCAGAATTGGACCGTGATGAGTCCATAATCCTTGAAGCGAAAAATGTCAAATTCAAATCCATCTCATTTGATGCACGGCTTACTTCCCGTCGCATTATACTTATCGACAGCAGAAAAAATATTATCCCTCCCCAGGAGATCCTCCTGGCAACCATGTGGAAAGTTGAAGCCGGAGAAAATGCCATACGGGACCACCTGTTAACACTTATTGTCGTAAATAATGCCGGTGAAAAGGATCAGATCGTCCTGACCTTTCCCCGGCTGGCAGGCGCGGAGAGAAAACGGGAATGCAATGACTGGGCAAGGAAACTGCAGGCTCTCATACACCCGACACCTGCAGAGCCGGAGCGTGCCATACGGGAAGGACCCGGACAGGAGCCGGAAAAACATAAACCAGAGAGAGATACGGCACACAGGCATCCGGTAAAAAAGAAGATCGAAATTGCCCGTCCCCTCAGCAAGATAACCGAACCAGCCCGTCACCATGTACCCCCGGCTGCACCGGTTGAGACCTCATCCCTTCCCTCCGGTGTATTCTGTTCGCGATGCGGGAACCGTGTCCCCATGGAATCCACATTCTGTAACCATTGCGGGACCCCGGTCAGACAGCAGGCTGAACCTGCACCGGCGCGACCTGCTGAAGTTCCCCAGGTGCAGGTCCCGGCTCCACTGCAGCCTCAGATCCCATTGCCGCCCCCGGCCGGGTCTCCTGCCGAGCACCAGGACCGCCCGATAGAACAGATTATCCATTCCATTGAACCGCTGATTGAAGACTCTGTACCCCGCAGCCAGCCGACGCCTCTGGTGAAAAAGCGTGCTCCCCAGATCGTCTCTGAACCGGTTCAACCGGAATCCCCGCCGGCTCCTGTCGTGCCGGAATCTCCGGCTGAGACCCCCCCTGCTGTCGTATGGCCGGT
>DATEXZ010000086.1:0-3689 GCA_035256445.1 Methanoregula sp. | reverse complement strand
ACAAGGTGAGTCAGCGGGAGTAAGGCCAGGGCAACATACTGAAAGAGCACCGGCATCAGGGTTACCGGGAAGAATGTCCCGGAAAAGAGTGCCATGGGCGTGATGAGAAGGAATGAGGGATAGTTCAGGGTGTCAATGCTTGGCGTGACAGCAGTGAAACACATGGCGATGCCTGCAAACATGAGCCCTCCCAGGAACGCGAGCGGGATGGCGAGGAGCGATAAGGGTAATGATATAACACCGAATGCAGCGAGTACCGGTAACATGATAATGACGTACAACAAGCTCCGGGTTGCTCCCCAGAGCAGTTCTCCTGCAATCACATCTTCGATAGATAGCGGGGTTGCGATCATGGCATCAAAGCTCTTCTGGTAGTACATTCTGACATAGGATCCATATGTACACTCGAAGAATGCAGAGTTCATGACCGAAATGGCAAGGATTGCCGGTGCAATGAAGTTAACATACGGGATTCCTTCGATCTCCCTGACATAGGAACCAATGCCAAGTCCGATGGCAAACAGGTAAAGGAATGCTTCTATCAGCGGTGGGAAAAAGTTCACCTTCCATGTCCTGAAAAAGACCACGATGTTCCGGTGCCAGACCTTCCATGCCCTGCGGGTGATTCGGGGTACTGACCAGAATTGCTGCATGATCACTCTCTCAATTTCCTCCCGGCCAGTTTCAGGAAAACATCCTCAAGCGTTGCAGGGCGGGTGAGCACTTTGTGCGGGGAGCAGTGATCAAAAAGGACCCGGGCAACGTCGCGGGATGATTCAGTTGCGATTTGGACGGTATCACCAATAATTTCGAAGGGGATGCGATTTTTCTCAAGGCAGGAAAGTACATCTGGTGTTTTTTCGACCTCCACGATCTCATTACCGACGTACTTCTTCACGAGGTCTGCAGGAGAGCCTTCAACAAGGATCTTCCCGTTATCCATGATAACGAGCCTGTCGCATAGCCTTTCAGCTTCGTCAAGGTAGTGGGTTGTAAGGACTATGGTGTTTCCCTGTGCCTGCAGCAATTTCAGCCTCTCCCAGATCAGGTGACGGGCCTGGGGGTCGAGTCCGATGGTCGGTTCATCAAGGATAAGCAGGTCCGGGTTGTTGACCAGGGCCCGTGCAAGGATTAATCTCCTCTTCATCCCGCCTGAGAGTTTCTCAACGGTTACATCCCTTTTTTCCGACAGCTGGACAAACTCCAGAAGCTCCTCAGCTTTTTTCTGAGCTGCATCCGGAGGGATGTCAAAATAGCGTGAGTAGGTAAACAGGTTGCCGTAGCAGGTAAAGTCAGGATCGAGATTTGTTTCCTGGGGAACGACCCCGAGCCGTTGTTTTATTTCTGCAGGGGATATATCCGGGTCCATGCCAAAGACCCGCAGCGTACCAGATGTCCGCGGTGATACGCACGCTATTATTTTCATGGTCGAAGTTTTACCTGCTCCGTTAGGGCCGAGGAACCCGAATACTTCCCCTTTTTTTACCGCAAAACTGATCCCATCCACTGCTTTTATACTGCCAAATGTCTTTTCCAGATGTATTGCTTCAATAATATCGGGGATCGTGGCACCCATTTAAACCAGTGGTTCGGTGTTTATCCATAAAAATCCCGCCACTGCTGCAACAGGACTAAAAAGATGTGTCCTCTGCCATGAATTATGAATAGTGGCTGAAAAATGGCAATTTCTAAAAGAATGTTCTCAAAGATACCGATAACGGGATCAGTTCAGACCAGAGATGAATGCGCAATAACAATTCAGGTTTTTGCCTGAATTTTCCTGACAGCTGTCTCTGCTGCCTGGCGGACATCAGAGAACGGATCCTGTATGAGACCCTTCAGCGGTCCGATTGCCCGTCGATCACCCAGTTTCCCCAGTACTTCTGCAGCGCCGATCCTGATGATTACCTCCGTATCGAAAAGGCAGTGGATGAGCGGGTCAACTGCATCACGATCTTTGATCTTCCCGATTGCATCTATGGCAGCAGCACGAACATGGGGATCCGTATCCTCCAACGAAGCGATTAATCCTCCAATGGCCGAGGAATCCCGTAATTTTCCCAATGCCTGGACAATATCGCTGCGAACACCGGGATGAGGATCGGCAAGTGCCTCAATAAGGGGTTTTATCGCTGACAGGTTGCCGGATTTACCCAGGAGGGTTGCTGCAGCCCTGCGCTTTTTAACGGTAGTGCTGCGGAGCTCAGAAACAAGGAGGCTGATGTCGGTCATAGAGCACAAAATCAGTGTTCGCATTCGCCACCGCTCTCATATGCGGTGATAACCTTCTGTGCGGTTTCTGCTGAGATCCGATCATGGATAATGCGGATGAGTGCTTCTACATCCTCGATGGGGAGGCAACCCATGCTTTCCTCGCCTTTCAGTATCATTTCGATGATATAGGTGAGTTCATCATCAGAAAGCCTGTTAATCCGCTGGATAAAATCGTTGGTATCCTCGGCAAAATGGTTGGAAACAGGAGGGAGGATCGAGTGGAACATGTGCCCTGATCCTGAACAGGTCAGTTCTCCGCATTCCGGGGCAAGTTTTTTTAAAATCGCGATGTCCTTTTCGGAAAGTTCCCGTGGCATGGTAAGGTGACTTTTGTTTATTTGACCGGCTTTGGAATATACGTCCGTGAAGGGCATCGTTCGCTGTCACGGTCAGGTGTTGTATCCCCGTTGATCCGGCAAATGCCTGAATCTTTTGTTTTTTGCGTATAACTTATACAGTCACTGCAGGTTGGCATACATTTTACTCTGTCATCGACCAGGGAATATTCGTTTTTGTGTAAAAAAATCAGAAGTGTTTGCCAAACCAGTTCCTGATACTGGCAAGGATACCGCCTGACGCACCCGGTTTCTGGGATTTTTTGCCCTGTGGGGGTGCCGGACGGGAAATTGTCCGCTTGGGTGCCGGAGCATCGCGTGCAGGAATATCCCGGAGCGTGCCCTTTGGTTCGTCTTCGGATGGTTCAAAACCCCAGGCAAATCCGATCTTGTAGGCATTCTCGTTCTGCCGGATCCACGTGGCGGCGTTCATATACCCACGATCCTGTGCTTTTTTTATCGTATCCTGGTGATCCTGGGTGAAATGAATTTCGCGCTGAAGCGCGATTAACTCCTCGTATACCTTTCCGGGGACTTTGATCTTTTCCCTGCTCATAACTCCTCATATACGGTTATGAAGAGACAATATTAAAGACTTCTCCTGAAAAAACGGTAATATTGTGGTTTAATTAATATCCCGAATCAATTAAAAGACAAAACACCCAACGCATGCGTCTGCATGCTGCGATCCATGAATTAAGATTTCGCCATCGGATGCGGATGAGAAATTCAGGAGATAGTAAAGGTATACCCTTTCATATTCACATTCTTCTGGCGAACATGGGACAGACCATATCTCATCCCTTCTCAATAAGGAATTATTTTTTTTAATTCAGAACCAGGATCACCCGCGTTTGTTTAAATTTCTGGCATGATTGTCAGTCGTTTACGGTGTTCCTGATTATTCTTGTATTTTTTCTATTCTATGATTCGGGAAATCAAACGCCAGAACACCCAGATAAATCCAGCGATAATCAGTCCGAGTCCAACATATAGATTAAAAATCTGGAGAAAAAGTCCCAGAACCACCAGAATAGTCGGTTCTTTCAGATTTATTGAAGTACTATTTTTTATTTCAAC
>DATEXZ010000085.1:0-5561 GCA_035256445.1 Methanoregula sp. | reverse complement strand
CATGAGCGAGGACCGGCAGCGGGAATGTTCTGGGGAAGGGAATCTACCCTGAATGAATTATAATGAAATAAGGTAACATTTTTGAAAAATTATTTTCTGGAGATCATTGTCCCTACCCCGTCACGGGTGAAGAGTTCAAGGATCAGGTTGTGTTCTACGTTTCCATTAATGATATGGGCGTAGCAGACACCGTTTTCCACGGCCTTAATCACCGAATTCACCTTGGGAATCATCCCCTCGCCGATTGCCCCGGATCTCTGCAGTTCATTGGCCTCATCGACCGTTAGCTTACGGAAAACCTTAGTCCGTCCTTTGTCCATGACCCCGTCCACATCTGTCATATTGACAAGTTTGTAAGCCTTGAGGGCAACAGCGATATCTCCTGCTGCCGTATCTGCATTGATGTTCAGGCTGCTTCCCGACAGATCGATTGCGATGGGAGATATTACGGGAATATAGTATTTTTCAAGGAGTATGTTCAGGATCGCAGGATCGATCCATTCAATCTCCCCTACGTGACCAAGATCGACTTCTTTCTGGATACCCCCGACATCGACTCGCTGGATATCCATTTTCTTTGCGATGATCAGGTTCCCGTCACTCCCGGAAAGACCCACCCCCCGTGCACCACATTTTGCTATCAGGGAAACGATCCCCTTGTTGATCTTACCAACAAGAACCATCTGGGCGATCTCGAGTGTTTCCTGATCGGTGACCCTCAGGCCACAGACAAAAACAGATTCCTTACCCATCGCCTTCATCTTCTCACTGATTTCCGGGCCTCCACCATGTACAAGTACCACCCGGATTCCTACATAATGCAGGAGGACGGCGTCACGGATTGCATTTTCGAGGACAACGGGATCGACCATTGCATGCCCTCCGAGCTTGATTACGATGGTCTTCCCGTGAAACTGCTGAATATAGGGAAGAGCTTCTATAAGGACATCTTCGCGTTTCATCATGTGGTGTACCTCCCGTTGATCTCGACATAGCGTTCGGTAAGATCGCATCCCCATGCCGTCGCTTCTTCGTTCCCGGCACCAAGATCAAGGATAAAGATCACTTTCCTGCCGTGCATTGCCTCTTTTGCCTTCTTCAGATCTGCGATGATTACCCCTGATTTGACAAGGGGGTATCTCATATTTTCGTCACTTATCCAGAGAGAGACTGCATTGGGATCGAAATCAACACCTGCACGCCCGGCAGCCGCAATCACTCTTCCCCAGTTCGGATCTTCTCCATAAACAGCCGTTTTTACCAAGGGGGATTCGATAATCGTGCGGGCAACTTTTGCAGCCGCCTCTTCCTTTTGTGCTCCTTTAACGGTCACCTCAAGTAATTTTGTGGCACCTTCGCCGTCTGATGCGATCTGTTTTGCAAGGGAGCGGCAGCACTCCTCCAGAGCAGAGGAAAACTCTGCGGAATTTACTTTTCCTGCTTCTCCCGTTGCAGTGCATAACGCAATATCGTTTGTGCTCATATCCCCATCAACAACAACACGGTTGAATGTCCGTCTTGTGGCCTGCCTGAGTGCCTGCATGAGCGGTTTTGCGCCGATATCAGCATCGGTATAGATGAACGCGAGCATTGTTCCCATGTTCGGCGCTATCATGCCACTTCCCTTGGTTATTCCCCCTACAGTAAACGTTTCCCTTTGCACGAGTGCGTGTTTGGCAAACGTATCGGTTGTCATGATAGCTTGTGCAGCGAGAGTTTCAGCTTCCGGGGTTCGATCGATCTTCGGTGCAATTTCCACGCACTGGCGTTGAATGAGCGGAAGATCGAGATATCGTCCGATAACGCCAGTACTGGCAACACCGACCAGATCCTGGTCAACATTCAGTGCAGAACCGGCATACTCTGTCATCGCGACGGCATCTGCATATCCTCTTTTTCCCGTATATGCATTGGCGCAACCGCTGTTAGCAATGACTGCTTCCATGGTCCCTTTCTTAATCTGCCTGCGCATGAGTTCGATAGGGGCTGCTTTAACGAGATTTTCAGTAAACACTCCTGCTGCTGTTCCCCTTGCAGTGATAAGTGCCAGACCGAACTTCCCTTCCTTCATCCCGCAGGCTTTGACACCCTTGACTGCACAGATGCTTCTGAAGGTCATTTTATGCGTCAGCTCCCTTCATTAGCCGGGTGTGATGCCCCGACTGCACTGATAATATCCGCCCTCGTCAGAATCCCTACCAGTTTTTTCTTCCGCATCACCGGCAAACGTGAAATGCCTTCTTTAAGCATCAAAGCGGCTGCCGATTCGATATCCATATCCTCGGTTGCGGTAATTACCCGGTGAGTCATTACCTTGTTTGCCTTCATGTCCCCGATGTTCCGAAGTGCATGTTTGGTCTTTTCCCAGTTGATGTATTCCCGTATGGGGATCTCGATTATCTCAAAGGGGGAAGGCAACCAGAGGTCATCGGAGATCCGTTCGGTTTCCAGAAGAGAGATGAGATCTGATTCTGTAAGCATACCAACCAGTTCAGTACCTTCCATAACCGGAAGCCCACCAATATGATGCATCCTCATCAGGCCCACTGCCTCACGGAGGGATGTCTCAGTAGTACATACTATGGGATCTTTTGTCATTGCGTTTTTAACCAGCATTGTCAACACCTACGGCAGCATACCTGCTGCGACCAGTCCATCCTGTTCCTTAAAGCCACACATCAGGTTCATATTCTGGATAGCCTGACCACTTGCCCCCTTTACAAGATTATCGATTGCAGAAACTGCAACGACACGCAGTCCTTCACTTTCGACCATGATATCGCAGAAATTGCTCCCCCGGACCGCGGCAAGCGACGGTTTCTGGTACCTGATAAAATATTCACCCTGATAGAAATCGCGGTAGATTTTCTCAACCTCTTTCTGCTGCATGGGCTCATTGAGGAGGATGTGGGCTGTGGTAAGGATGCCACGGTTGACCGGCACAAGATGCGGGGTGAAATAACATTTTGCTCTCGAACCGAGCCGTGAAATCTCCTGTTTCATTTCTGCAAGATGTCGGTGTGATGTCCACTTGTATGGCCCGATATTATCCCCTACGTTCGGGTAATGCGTGGTCGCAGAGGGGTTATCGCCGGCACCGCTCACCCCGGTCTTTGAGTCAAATATTATCGTATGAGCAAATTTTGCCAGGGGAGCTGCCGCCAGGGTTGCCCCGGTTGGGAAACATCCGGGATTTGCTACGAACTTTACATTAATACACTCTTCGCGATGAAGCTCCGGTATACCATAGGGGGCTACGAAATAATCAGAATGAGTGACCCCATATACCGTCTCATAGATCTCTTTTGGTAAACGGTAATCTGCGCTGAGGTCTACAACCTTTATTCCTCGCGACAGGAGCTTGCCGGCATGCACCATTGCAGCAGTATGAGGAACTGCAAGGAATGCTACATCTGCATCTATCGCATCGGTATCCACGTTTTCGAATTTGAGATCGGTAAATCCCTTTAAGTGGGGATGAACCTGATCAAGAGATGTTCCTGCCAGTTTTCGGGATGTGGCACAGGTGACCTCAGCAGCAGAATGGTGAACGAGGAGGCGAATCAGCTCGCCACCGGCATAACCGGAAGCCCCGATAATCGCAATTTTCATAAAAGAATATCCGGTTATAAAAATTTAATGGTTGTTAAGCGGGCTGTTTCATTATTGACCTGCAGAGATCGACATTAAACAGGTTTCAACTTCGATGAATGATTTCCAGCGTTCATCCCTCGTTTATTTATTGTGAAATGACACGGTACCATTCTGATAAAAAGAATTTACCTTTGCCCAAGTTTGCGCTGATAGAGTGTGTGCAGCCGTTGCCCCAGCAATTCAATCCGCTGCCGGTCTTCGAGACCTTCTAACAAATCTGAAGGAAGTGCATCAATTCCCTTTGAAGCTCCGAGATATGCACCACAGAGAAGCCCGATGGTATCAGTATTTCCACCTGCATTCGCAGCAACCGTAAGAAGATCGGCGGGGTGTGAATATCTTCTGATAAGGAAAATAGCGATTGGGAGTGTCTGGAAAACAGATACGTCATTGCCAATTTTCAGGACTGCTGTTTCAATATCCATTCCCTCTTTTTCCAGAACGAGTGCGTTTCTTATTTTTCCCCCCAGGACTTCATCTTCATCCTGGGCCTTTTCCAGCGCTTTTTGTACAGGATCTGGGGAATCGTGAAGGGTATGATAGATAAGGGACGAAACGGTTGATACTGCGGCATGCGCTGCCGGATGGGTATGAGTTACATTACAGGCACGAACAGCCCTTTCACTACCCTCATTAATATCAGGAAACGTCAACCCGAACGGGACTGCAATCGGGAGGCACCCGGAAGTTGTCGATTTGACACCTTTCCTGGGAATATTTTTTGTTCCAGCGGTATTCTCGCAAACCGCTGATATCGTTCCATCGGGGAAGCGGAGATTTCCACTATCATACAGCTCACGGAGTGCAGATGAATATCGTTCCTCATTGTATTTTCCATCAGCGATAAGGGTGGCAGCCAGGATCATCAGCTGGGTGTCATCGGTATATTGTCCGGCCTTCAGACCTTCGTTCGGATGGCCCTTATACGGGCGCCGGTAACCGTATCTCATCTTGTTGAGGTTTGGAGCAGCACTTTCGTTGGGCATACCAAGCGCATCGCCGATTGCTGCGCCAAGCAGGCACCCTTTGAATTTTTTCAGCATCAATCCTATATTGAAAAATCCGGGTAGATAATTCTTGTTATAACCTTCGAATTTTTAGCAAAACCATGGAGTTAAAGGTATTTACAAAATTTCCCGACAAGTATATTCCCGTTATTAAGATGATTAACAATCCGTCTCCTTTTGCATCATTTACTAAATTTTAAATACAATGTTTAACATGATTAATAATGTAAAATAGGTGGGAAAGTGACTGAGAATTTTAATGTCAAACTCGTCGAGGATGTGAAATATTACGCACCCGACCCACAGTACAAAAAAAATGCATGGATGGGAGACTACCAGAAAGCCTACAATAAATTTCTGGCCGATCCGGATGCCTTCTGGACCAGAATTGCAGGTGAGCTTGAGTGGATCCGGCCCTGGGATAAAGTCCTGGAATGGAATTACCCCTATGCGAAGTGGTTCACCAACGCACAGCTCAACATTACGGCCAACTGTCTTGACCGCCATGTCAATGATCACCGGCGCAACAAAGTAGCCCTTATCTGGCGTGGGGAGGGCGGTGCAGAGTGTATTTTCACGTACCAGAAACTCCTGTCCCATGTGATGCGTTTTGCTAATGCATTAAAGAAAATCGGGGTTAAAAAAGGCGATTGTGTCTGTATATACATGCCGCTTGTGCCCGAACAGGTGATTGCCATACTGGCATGTGCACGGATTGGTGCAATGCATAGTGTCGTATTCGCAGGATTTGCCGCAGCAGCACTAAACCTGCGGATCCAGGATGCCGAGGCAAAGGTTGTAATAACCGCAGATATTGCAGTCCGTCGCGGAAAGGCAATCCAGCTGAAAGCAATTGTCGATGAAGCCGTGATTAATGCCCCTACGGTAGAGCATGTCATT
>DATEXZ010000084.1:0-5411 GCA_035256445.1 Methanoregula sp. | reverse complement strand
TGGCCCGGTTGTACCTCTTTTCCCTCAACCCCCGGATTTCTGAGGTCATAATTCACAAGAAAGCGGAACCGGGCAGGACTAATTCAGCGGTCTCCGGCGGGAATAGGGGAGGTCATATTTAGCGATGTTACCGTCATCGCCAGGCGGGAGGATGGGGTTAAGGACGAGACTGGAACCGGCAGGGAAAATTCCCGGACCTTTTTTCCCAACTAACTCATAGTTATTTAGTAACCGCAAGTTATAATATAACCCAGAGTAAACATTCCTGAGGGAAATTCCATGGTTACACTAACACAGGAAATCAAAGAATCGCTCCAGGGAACGAAGACCGCATTCATTGCAACATCGTCAAAAAAAGGCATTCCCAATGTTGTCCCGATCGCGGCGTTCAGGGTACTGGATGACGGGACGTTGCTCATCTCGGATCAGTACTTCAACAAGACCCTGCAGAATATGAAGGAGAACCCGACGATCGCCCTGTCGTGGTGGGGGGAAAAAGGCGGTTTCCAGATCAAGGGCAGTGTCACTCTCCATACGAATGACGAAATCTTCCGGCAGAACGTTGCCTGGATGAAGGAGAGCTGGCCAAAATTTGTGCCCAAGTCTGCAGTGCTCGTGAAGATCACTGATGTTTACATGGTTAAACCGGGCCCTGAGCCGGGAAAGAAGATCCTGTAAACCGGCGGTTGAAAGCAGCCGATTTTCAGCAGGGAAAAAATCCTGAATTCCCTTTTCTGCCCGTCCTAGGTATCAGCACGCTGTGATGTAAGAAAAGATGTAAAACCAAAAGTCGTCGTGCTGAAGGGAAATCCCCGGAAAAATCCGGCGACATCAAGAGAGGACATCTCATGAAAATACCCTCACTGAAATTAGTATATTTCTCACCAACGGGAACAACAAAAAAAGCTGTTCAGGGAATTGCACGCGGAATAGATCCCGGCACCGTGGAAGAGCTGGATATTACCCGGCCGGGAGAGAGATTACAACCCCTGCGGACATCGGAAAACGAATTACTCATTATCGGAGTACCGGTGTATATGGGAAGGGTACCGGCACTTGCAGCCGAATGTCTGCAGGGGTTACAGGCACATAATACACCTGCTGTCTGCGTTGTTGTTTATGGGAATCGGGCATATGACGATGCCCTGCTTGAGCTGACCGATATCCTGACGGAGCGTGGATGCAGGCCGATCGCCGGTGCAGCGTTTATCGGGGAACACTCCTTTTCCACTGCCGAAACACCAACCGCCGTGGGTCGTCCGGATACAGGTGATCTGAAACACGCAGAATTATTCGGGCAGAAAATACAGGAAAAACTCCGGTCCGTTTCATCAGCTGACCGGATTCCTGAAGTAAAAATCCCCGGCTGCCATCCCTACCGGCAACAACCCTGTCATCCTTACCAGAGAGGTACGGCGTTCTGGAATGTTGATTTTATTGCGGTTTCCGACGCGTGTATCCAGTGCGGGATCTGTGCAGAGGGATGCCCGGTCGGTGCCATCGATCCGGAGAACAGCAGGGCCATCGATACGGAAACCTGCATCACGTGCTGTGCCTGCATCAGACACTGTCCCCGACACGCAAGAACGATAAAACCCGGTATAGTCAGGGATGCTTCGTTGCGATTGAATACATTGTATAACGAGCGAAAGGAGCCGGAATGCTTTTTATAATGAATACATTCATGTCAAGCCAGCTGGTGGGGAAGAATGGGAATCTCTGACAGAAGACAACGGGAAAAGGAACAGCGGAAGACCGAGATCACCGATGCAGCCGAGCGTCTCTTTTTTTCCCGGAGGTACGAAGACGTTTCCATGGATGATATCGCCCGGGAGGTTGAACTGAACAAGGCAACTCTCTACCTGTATTTTGAAAATAAGGAGACGCTGTTCGCTACTCTTGTTCTCCGCGGTATCGGGATCCTCACGGAAAAGTATCGGGATTGCATGAAAAAACAGGTTCCCGGCATTGTCAAAGTAGCCCTGATGGGTCAGGCCTATTACCAGTTTTCGCAGGAATACCCGGATTATCTCCGGCTGATCCACTTTTACGGATCCGAACGGTTTTCCAAAGAAAACCCCTATACCGCAGAGATCGGAAAGGGTTATGGTACCTGCCGTATGATCCTGCGGGATGCGATCCAGGAGGGTATCGATGACGGGACAATCCGGGCCGATCTCGATCCATTCCTGACCTCGATGTACCTGATGATCTCCTTCATGGGGATCCTGTCCATGGAGGACAAGTGGAAACGGGTGATAGAGGCGGAAGGGTTCAGCTTCGAGCAGTACTGCCAAGAATTCTTCCGGTTCATTACTCCGGCACTCTCAACGGCGGAGGCTCCTCCCACAGGGAATTCTTTCCAGCTGCACCCGTCTATACTTCATGAAAAAAAGTGACCGGCAAAAAAATTGTGCCTGGATTATTGACCCTGTTAAAAATATGGTCTTATTTCTTAGCTTTTTCTTTTCTGATAATCGTCAGATCCCCAAGTGTCGGGGTAAGTTTGCCGGGCACCTTCTTTTCTGCCTCGGTTTCGGGAGCATCAATCAGTCGTATTTCAAGCACCTTCTCCAGTTTTTTCCGGACACTTTCCTCGGGCATTAACTCACTGTTCTCTATCTTTTTGAGGAGGTGTTCACGCTCTTTTATCTGCATCGCGAGATCCTTTGTCGTGAGGCCTTTTTCCGCCCGGGCTTTCCGGATGCGGACTGCATAATCCTCCACGATCTCTCCTTCCATGTAATCAAAGAGATCCCGTTTTCTCCGTTCTGCGGGGACCACAACGGATGTCTGGCCCTGCCGGGGGGTTGTGGTTGCGGGTCGTCCGACATCCTTTCGCCGTACCTGCTGCACTTCGGTGCCGAATTTTTCGCACTTCATGCAGACCTGCAGTTCAGCGCCCTCGACCCTCACTAATTTGGGAGTACCGCGGATAGTTTCTCCACACATTTCACACTGCATAATCTCACAAACACTTTATATGCAGTTTCCCTATATAGCTATTTGAGAAACAAAATGAGTGATATCCTCCACCAGGCACCCGACCCTCAGACTCCTGAAGAACTCTACCGGTTGTACCGTACCCTCTCGGAGCAGCTTCGCGAGCAGCTGAGACAGATCGAGACAGATAAACATGATCTCGAGGTGCAGATGCTGGAGCGTGTGGGAAATCTCGAATCCAGGAACCTTGAACTCCGCGAACAACTGCGCCAGGTGGAAGCGGACAAGAGATATATCGAGACCCAGAAGATCCGGTACGAACGGGAAGTGCGAAAGCTCAAGAGCGAGAGCGAACAACTCCGCAGTCCCCCGTTGATCATCGGCACGATTACCGATGTGGTCGATGCATCCCGCGTTATCGTGCGGAGCAGTGCCGGCCCCCGGTTCCTGGTGCGGAGTTCACCGTCGATAAATGCAGAAGATCTCAAAGCCGGCGTACGTTGTACGCTCAACCAGCAGTCGCTGGCGATTGTCGAGCTCCTCCCGATGGGGTTCGATGCACAGATCTACGGGATGGAGCTGGTGGATTCCCCGCAGGAAACGTACGAGGACATCGGGGGTCTTGACGCCCAGATCAACGAGATAAAAGAAGCCGTTGAACTTCCGCTGAAACGTCCTGATCTGTTCCTGAGGATAGGGATTGACCCGCCAAAAGGAGTCCTGCTCCACGGACCACCGGGCACGGGTAAGACGCTGCTGGCAAAAGCCGTTGCTCACGAGACAAATGCCCATTTCATGCGGGTGGTAGGATCCGAGCTGGTCCAGAAATATATCGGGGAAGGTGCACGCCTCGTCCGCGAGTTGTTTGATCTTGCAAAGAAGAAAGCCCCGACCATTGTCTTCATCGATGAGATAGACGCCGTTGGTGCTTCACGCACTGAAGCAAACACCTCAGGGGACCGCGAGGTGCAGCGGACACTCATGCAGCTCCTTGCCGGTATGGATGGATTTGATAACCGGGGCGATGTGAAGATCATTGGCGCCACAAACAGGATTGATATCCTGGACAGGGCGTTACTCCGCCCCGGGCGGTTTGACCGGATCATCGAGATCCCCCTGCCGGATGAAGGTGGGCGACTATCAATCCTGAAAGTCCATTGCCGTGCCCTCACTATCGAAGAGAACGTGGACCTGATCGAAGTTGCAAAACAGACGGAAGGCAAGAACGGTGCAGACCTGCGGGCAATCTGCATGGAGGCGGGTATGTTTGCCATCCGCAAGGACCGTCCGGCCATCACCCAGGAAGATTTCCTTGCTGCAATCACCAAGATACGCCATGACTTCCACCCTAGCTCCGGCGATGTGGAAGGCGCGATGTTTGCGTAAAGAGATAATACTTTTTTTTACAGCATTTTTCTGGTATTCTTTTCCGAGGAGTGCTCCAGCGAGGGCTCAAGGCATCAAATGCTAAAAAGGCCCCTGAAAGTGCCTCAACATGATTTTCCCTACTAATTATTGTATATTTTGGAGGATACCCGCCTCAGGGCCTCTCCGAGGAACGGCGGGGCAGAAAGGTTTTTGAGATTTTTTTTAGTTACTGATCCGCCGCGGGGGCGCCCCGTCGGGGGCGGCGGGGTTCATCATTAATTTTGAGATATTATCCGTTTTCAGAAAGATGTGAGAAGAATTTACCATGAATACTTTGATTTTTATGACTTGTGTGGTCTTCCAAAATTCTGGAATATGCCATGATGGGAACACATAACATAAAAAAAGCAGAAGGTAATTTCGTTAAAACCTTACTTTTTCTCCCAGCCGAGCCTGTCGATCAGGTTTCTGGTCTCGTCCTGGGCTTCACTTCCAATGGTACGGGGCTGGACCACGAGGGTGATGGCATCTTTTAACGGGATATTTTTCCCTTTCTCCTTGCACAGGACATAATCACCATTGAAACGTCCGAGTGCCTTTTCAAATGCATCGAGGATTTTTTTTCTGCTCTTGAGGTCACTTTTTTTGAGTTTCATCAGGTGTTCGAAGATCGAAACATCGATAAGGGTACTTGCCATCCAGCCGATTTCACAGGTATACCCGAAGATCCACGCGATATGCGAGTTGCTTGTCGTCGAGATGAAATCATCGATATTATTACCGACTGCGCAGGAACCGATGAGGACTCCTTCGATATTGGAATAGTTGGCAGCATTCTTTACCGCCCTGAACATTGCGGGGAGTTTCATCCCGGTTTTCGCCTTTAAGCCGCCAATCCGTTTACCCGTACCATGGGCGGCAACATACAGGAAGAGACGATCTTCACGGGTATTGGTCAAGTCATCCTCAAGAGCCCTCCGGAACCCGGTTTTTTCGTAAAAGTTCGCATAATAGATGTTAAAATCACCGCGGTAACTTTCGAGTCCTTCCAGGAAAAGCAACACTGACGGCCGTTTGGGTTTTTGCTCAGGAGTCCACCA
>DATEXZ010000083.1:0-10764 GCA_035256445.1 Methanoregula sp. | reverse complement strand
TGCTGTCACTGCATCTCCGGGGCCCATTCCGACAATAGCTACATCCTTCTCCGGATCGATGCCGTTCTCTTTCAGCCAGTTCCGCAGAATGGTGTCCTGGATCGTGCCGGCCTGGAACGTTGCGATCTTCAGTCCCTTGAGAGACGAGGGACCGGCATAGTTGAGCCCGGTACGCAGGACAAGGTCTGATCCTTCCGTGTTCACTGCAGCCACAATCTTGGCATCCAGGCCGGTGCTTACCGCTGAGAGGACCGGGGCGGCCCCGACATACGCGACATCGATATCCCCGGCGAGCATTGCCTGCATCTCCGGTGCACCGGTGGGGAAGACATAGTCAGTCACTTTAACTACACCGAAGGGTGCGAGATCCTGCTGCCACCAGCCCTTGTCCATGGCAATCATGTGCGCCACCTGGTGGGTGCTTGGCTGGTAGCCTATGCGAATCTCGGTGACCGGCACCGTGGTATTCGTGGCAGGCTGGGTACAGCCCGAAGCCAGCACCAGAAGAGCAACCGAGATGATCGCGATTGCCATAATCCTCATCTGTTTCATACGGGAACGTTGTCCCGTCAATAATTAATATTTCGCTTTAAGGACATTTTATGTGTATTTTTGTCCAAATTATAGGGAGAGAATTACACTATTGAGTAAATTTATTATAATAACTGTCCACTACCCAAGAACCTTCCGTAGCCTTGTTTCCACCAGTTTTCCGCCATTATGAGTACAATACGGAAAATTATATCAACAAATTAACCTTATTGTATCTATTATATGATACAAATGGACCCAATCGACCGGCTGACGCGCGCGGCACTTGCCTCGGATGAGGAGTTCGTCAGCGCACTCAATGACCTTCTCCGCCACGACCTT
The DNA here is from genome assembly GCA_035256445.1 of Methanoregula sp. Taxonomy (GTDB): domain Archaea; phylum Halobacteriota; class Methanomicrobia; order Methanomicrobiales; family Methanospirillaceae; genus Methanoregula. Next base: position 9,891 of record DATEXZ010000083.1, on the reverse strand, counting down.
CGTATCAGCATCAGGGAATTATCGGAAAAGAGCGGGATTGCGCAGAGCTCGTTATACAAGATAATGCACGGGAAACGGTCGCCCAATCTCTCCACGCTGCGTGCGATCATCCGGGCACTGCGCCTGCTGTACCGGACAACCGAAGGGGAATTCATAGGGCTGATCGTCGCCCGCTCGGTCCTTGACACTATCGAGGAAAAAACAGCGGAGGTCGATGCAAAACGTGTGCGGGTCCGCGAATACCCGGTCCATACCATGGAAGACGCAATCGTGGCTGCTGTCCGGGCCGAACGCGAAGGTGCGGTGGCCATCGTTGTCGCCCCGATCCTGTCGAGTGTGGTCGAGCAGCTGGTCCGTATACCGGTCGCGACCATCATCCCCCGCGAGTCCGTCCAGCGTGCCATCGAGCTCGCGGCGCGGAAGGCGTGGATTTAATCAGTGCACGCCCTATAAGTACACAAAAAAGAGCCAGAGGATGAACGGATGCGAACAGATGTTGTAAGGCTGGGACGTCTTTCCGGTGAGAGGACAGGAGAGATGATGCACTTCCTCTCATCAATGCGTTCAGATCGCTGCATAGCGGAAGCAGATCTCCTTGTCGATCTTGCCCACGTGCTGATGCTTGAAAAACAGAAGATCATTGATCCTGACACCGCACAGCAGCTCCTGTCTGCCCTGCTCGGGCTCTTTGACGAGGGAATTCCCGAAGAGGTGTTCGATGAGCAGTTTGAGGATGTCCATGCCGGCCTGGAATCGCTCCTGGTGGAATCTCTCGGCATGGAAATCGGGGGACGGATGCACATGGGACGGTCACGGAACGACGAGGTCGCGACCTGCATCCGTATCCGGCTGCGGGAGGACCTGCTCAAGCAGATGTCTGCGCTCCTCAAGGTGCGTGAAGTGCTCGTTGCCCTTGCCGGGCTCCATGTCGAGAGCATGATGCCGGGGTTTACCCATATGCAGCATGCACAGCCTACCACGCTCGCCCACCACCTCCTTGCCTACGAGCAGGCATTTTCCCGTGACTTCGACCGCCTCAGGGATGCCTACGTGCGGGTGAACCAGTCCCCGCTCGGGGCAGCGGCATTTGCCTCAACCGGCTACCCCATCAACCGTGAATATACCGCCAGCCTGCTGGGTTTCGACGGGCTCATAATCAATACCATGGACGCGGTGGCCACCCGCGATTTTGCCCTGGAGACCCTCGCCGACCTTTCCATCCTTATGGCAAACACCAGCCGGCTCTGCGAGGAGCTGGTCATCTGGAGCACATCGTTTGTTAAGTTTGTCGAACTCGATGACGCCTTCTGTTCGACCTCTTCCATCATGCCCCAGAAAAAGAACCCGGACACCGCCGAGATCATGCGGGCGAAGTCGGGATCGGTGTTCGGTGCATTTGCCGGCGCACTGGTGACCGTCAAGGGGCTTCCCATGAGTTACAACCGTGACCTCCAGGAGCTCACCCCCAACATCTGGCGGGGGATGCGGGATGCAAAGGAGAGCCTCCGCCTCCTGATCGATATGCTCTCGAGTGCCACATTCGATACCGGGCGGATGAAGGAAGAGGCAGGAAAAGGGTTTTCCACCGCAACCGAACTGGCCGACACGCTGGTCAGGAATTATGGTCTTCCCTTCCGCACCGCACATACGATTGTCGGCAGGGCGGTGCAAAAAGGAGATCTTTCCCTGCTCACACTGGAAGCGGCTGCACAGGAGGCAGGCGGAATATCCCTCATCGGAAACGGGCTCACCCAGCAGAATATCGATGAAGCGCTGGATGTGCAGTACTCCGTGGCGCTCCGCAGGGCTCCCGGCGGGCCGGCACCGTTTGCGGTCAGGATTGCCCTTGAAGAGGTCAGGAAACACCTCGACCAGGATTCAGCACTGATCGATCAGCACCTCCTGAAAATCTCAAAAGCAAAAGAAGAACTTATCGCGAAAGCCAGGAGGCGGATAGCATAAACCCGCAGCTGGCATCCGGTGACCGTGTTGCGTGCACGTATGGGGGCAGGACACGCAAGGGAATTTATATCACCGCCCGCGACGGGATGGCGGTAGTGAAACTGGACTCGGGATACAATATCGGAGTGGACCCGGTTTCCTGCACCTTCTCCGGTCATCCGGCAGAAACCCCGGCAAAAAAGCCTCACGTCCAGCAGAAAAACGACCTGCCGGCTCTCTCTATTGTATCAACAGGTGGCACCATCGCGAGCAGGATCGATTACCGCACCGGATCGGTCACCAGCCAGTTCGACGCAGCCGATATCCTGACCGCGATCCCCGAACTGGGTAAGGTTGCCAATTACCATACCATCCCGCTTGCCACCATCCTCTCCGAGAACATGACACCCCGGATCTGGCAGGACCTTGCCCGTGCTGTCTACGAAGAGATCGCACGGGGGGTCGCCGGGGTCATCGTCACCCACGGGACCGACACGATGGCATACAGTGCAGCGGCCATCAGTTTCATGATCGACTCACCGGTACCGATCGTTTTTGTCGGGTCGCAGCGGTCAGCAGATCGTCCCTCCAGTGACAATGCGATGAATGCCGTCTGCGCAGCCAGGGCAGCGACCAGCGATCTCGGGGAAGTCGTCGTCGTGATGCATGCAACCACCAGCGATGACACCTGCTCGATCCACCGTGGGACCCGCGTGCGCAAGATGCACTCCTCGCGCCGTGACGCGTTCCGGAGCATCGGGATAGATCCCATCGGTTCGGTGGCCTATCCATCCGGAGAGGTGAGCCTGAGCAGGGACGCAGTACGACGGGGGTGCCGGAAACCCGGTATCCATGACAGGCTCGAAGAGCACTGCGGGCTCCTCCAGTTCTATCCTGGCATGTCGCCTGACCTGCTGGAAGCGTATGAAGGTTACAAAGGACTCGTGCTCGCCGGTACCGGCCTTGGCCACGTAAGTACCTCACTCATTCCATCCCTGCACAGGCTGATTGATGGGGGAACCCTCGTCGTGATGACCACCCAGTGCATGCAGGGCAGAGTCTGTGACCGGGTCTATGACACCGGGCGCGACCTGCTTGCGGCAGGAGTCATCGAGGGCGGGGATATGCTCCCGGAAGTGGCACTGGTGAAGATGATGTGGGTGCTGGGCAACGAGCAGGATCCAAAACGGGCAGGCTGCCTGATGCAGGAAGATCTCAAGGGCGAATGCAACCGGAGGAGCACCCATGGACTATAACGCGATCGGGCTCACGGCAGGAATCGAGATCCACCAACAGCTGAATACCTGCGAGAAACTCTTCTGCCATTGCCCGACGCTCCTCCGGGACAGCTCGGAACATTCCGGAGAATTCTTCCGCTATCTCAGGGTAACGGAAAGCGAGATGGGGGAGATTGACCGGGCTGCCCAGGAAGAGATGAAGAGGGAACGGAAGTTCCGGTACTATACCTACGACACCACCTGCCTGGTGGAAAACGACGAGGAGCCACCGGCACCCCTGAACGACGAGGCCCTTTCGGTCTGCCTGACCATCGCACGGATGTTCGGCATGACCCCGGTAAGGCAGGTGCATACCATGCGCAAGCTCGTCATTGACGGGTCGAATACCAGCGGGTTCCAGCGGACGGCCCTTGTTGCCCTGAACGGTGCCCTCCCGAATGGTGGCGAGATCGAGACCATCTGCCTCGAGGAGGAGGCGGCACAGCGGGTGAAGGACGATATTTTCTCCCTCGACCGCCTGGGAATCCCGCTCATCGAGATCACCACGTCGCCCTGCATGCATACCCCGGATGAGGTGCAGCAGGTCGCCGAGTATATCGGCATGGTGCTGCGTTCGACCGGGAAGGTAAAACGGGGGATCGGCACGATCCGCCAGGACGTGAACATATCGATCCGGGGCGGTGCCCGGGTGGAGATCAAGGGAGTTCAGGAACTTGACCTGATTGCAGAAGTGGTCAGGCGCGAGGTGCAGCGGCAGGAAAACCTGCTCGCCATCCGGCAGCAGCTGCTCATGAGGAAAGCATCGGTCCCGGATGTTTCACAGGACGTAAGCGATTTATTTGCATCGACAAAATCCGCGGTCCTCAAAAAGGCAAAACGGATCCATGCCCTGCGCCTCGAAGGTTTTGCGGGCCTGGTGGGGTGTGAGATTCAACCCGACCGCCGCCTCGGGAGTGAACTGTCAGATTATGCCAAAAAATGCGGCGTCGGTGGGATCTTCCACACAGATGAACTTCCTGCATATGGTGTCACTGCCGGAGAAGTGGCGGCCCTACGGGCACGTACGGGTGCGAACGACCAGGACTGCGTCGTGATCGTCGCAGCGGTGAACGATGCGCAGGCCGCGTGTGCGCTCCAGCAGGTCATCAGCCGTGCGCGGGTGGCTTTGTCAGAGAGACCTGTCCCGGAGGAGACCCGGAAGATGCTGGAGGCCGGCAGCTCTGCGTACATGCGCCCGCTCCCGGGTGCAGCACGGATGTATCCCGAAACCGATGTACTCCCGGTGATCGTCGATGACAAACGCTGGAACGGGGTGACGGTTCCGGAGCTGCTCACCGTAAAAGCCCGGCGCTTTGCGCAGGAGTATGCAATCGACCATAATTATGCATCGCAGCTGGCCCTGTCGGAAAAACTCCCGTTGTTCGAACGCGCACTTGCAGAGGGGATCAAACCCAAGCTTGCGGCATTCACCATCCTTTCCACCTGCACGGAACTCCGGAGGGACGGAGTTTTAATCGAGAAGATAACCGACGAGGATTTTCTTGCCACATGGCATGCCGTGGAAAGCGGGAGGGTCGCAAAGGAGGCAGTTCCCGATCTCCTGAAGGGGCTTGCTTCCGGTGATTCTTTTGAAAATGTTATCGGGAAGCTCGCCCCGGCAGTCTCTGACCAGGATCTTGAAACCATTATCAACCGGATCATCGCCGACCGTTCAGAGTTTGTGGAGCAGAAAGGAAGAGCCGCCCTTGGTCCGCTCATGGGAGTGGTCATGAAGGAGGTGCGGGGGTCAGTTGACGGAAAGATCGTCAGCGAACTGCTCAAAAAAGGGATTGATGCAGCACTTTCCGGGAAAAAATCCTGATTTTTGTATCCGTTGGGGCCGGGGCGCGAACATTTATGAGTGGGGCAGCAGAATTAGATAAGGAGTTTAACTATGGGTAAAACAGGTACTACAGTCTGGGCACAGGTAAAGGGCGTCAAGGGACAGATACGGCTTGTCCCGAAAAGTGAGGGCAACCTCAAGACACCAGGACCGAACCAGCGGTTCAAGGCCGGCGTGAATATCAAGAAAGTCAACGCGATGGACGAAGAGGCAAAGGGCCGTGGCGGCGGAGGACGGGGCGGCAAGCGCGGAGGAAGACGCGGTGGCGACCGGTCCGGCGGGTCAGGGCTGAATGAGTCCACGGCAAGCCCGCTCATCCGCAGGCACATGCGCAGGGCAAAAGTCTCCGCACTGGGACCCAAAGCCAAGTCCGCACGGTAAAGCTCACATCTGTTCCCGTGACAATAGGGGGTTCACCCGACCCCCCTGATTTTTTTCGCACCAGAATCTGATTTTTTTATTCCGATGCTAATTTTCTTTTATTGGCAGCTGCTATGGTAAGTATGGATCCTGCAATAGCGGTTAAGAGTTACCAGTTTGGTGAACGGGCAAAGTCCGAGCTGATCATATCCTCCCAGTTATGTCTTGCACTGGCAGGTTTTTCAGACAGCGAGCGTGCCGGGGGAAAGCGGATGCTCCTGTTGCTCATGGAGTCGGTGAGAAATGAACTCCAGTTTGCCGTGAAGAGTACCGGGCAGTCAGAATTTAAAAAAGCGATTGATTTCCTGAGTGAAGCGATCTCTCTTGTTGAGAGCAACCAGCCTGACCTGGCATCAGCAAAGATCGCCATGGCAATCAGTGCATCCACGACCCCTGCGCAGGAAGCGTGGCAGGTGCTTGAAAAAAATGGACTCGTCTGATTTCCTGAATTTTCTTAAAAGCCGCTCCTCGGTCCGCAGCTACGAAAGTGTGCCGTTATCCGAAGAGGAAATTGAATATATCCTGGCCTGTGCAGGCACCGCACCGAGTGCCGGCAACCTTGAATCGTGGGACGTGGTTGTCGTCACCGATGAAGAAGTCAGGAGTGCCCTCTCCGAGGCTGCATTGGATCAGCCTCACGTGGAGCAGGCGGCCGCCATCTTTGTGGTATGCGCAAACTATGTGCGGTCGATGTCACGCTACGGAGAACGGGGCATCCTGTATGGACTCGAAGATGCCGTGATCGCCTGCACGTACATGATGCTTGCAGCCCATGCAAGAAAACTGCATTCGTGCTGGACAGGGGCTTTTAATGACGATGAGGTGCGGGGAATCCTTGACCTGCCGCAGCATGTCCGTCCCGTCGCACTGCTTGCCGTGGGCAAGGGGCATCCCCCGGCGGTGCTTACCGGACGGATGGCTGCCGGAGAACATGTGCACCGGAATATCTGGTAAGGAGGAAAAACAATGCCTGATTATGTAGTGACACTGGAGTCGGCATGGTTCCTGCGTGACGTCAAATCCCTTGACGATGCGATCGGAATTGCCATCAGCGAGGCAGGAAAGCGGCTCAATCCTGCAGCAAAATATGTGGAAGTCGAGGCGGGTTTTCTCACCTGCCCTTATTGTGAAGAGACCCTCTCCAGCGCAATTGTCGTTGCAGACACCGCCCTTGTGGGCCTTGTCCTCGAGATGAAGGTCTTCAGGGCCGAATCCCCCGAACATGCCGAGCGGATTGCGAAATCGGTGATCGGCAAAGCGCTCAGGGAAGTACCCCTGAAACTGCTGGATGTGCAGCCGATATGATTCATGTCGTCGGGCATACCGCAACAGACTACATCTCACGGGTACCTCACCTGCCGGCGAAAAACTGCTCGACGCATATCTCCGAGCGGCAGATCTACTTCGGCGGGGGAGCGGCAAATATTGCTGCAGGCATTGCCGTCCTGGGAGGGCAGGTAACCCTCATATCCTGTACAGGCAGCGATTTTGCCGGTAGCGAGTACGACCGCTGGATGAAAAAGATCGGGGTCCACCAGCAGTTCTTTGTTGTCCCGGATGCGAATACGCCGACGGCATTCATGTTCACGGACGATGCAGGTGACCAGATGACCTTTTTTGAATGGGGTGCATCAAAGGCATTTGCCTCTTCCGAGGCTCCCCATCTTCCGTTTGTTCACATGGCGACGGCAGATCCTGAGTTCAACTGCCGGATTGCCGAGAGAAGTGAGTTCACCTCGTTCGATCCCGGACAGGACGTTTTCTGGTACACAAAGGAACAGCTCGGGACGATCCTTGCCAATACCGATATCCTGTTTGCCAACCAGCACGAGATACAGCAGATGTGCACAACCCTTGGCATGACGAGAGATGCGATCATCAGGCAGGTGGGTACCGCAATTTTTACCATGAGCGGTAACGGGAGCACATTGTATACGGGAGGTGCAGAACACTTCATACCTGTCGTCCCTGTCACCCTGGTCGATCCTACCGGGGCAGGTGACGCGTACCGGGCCGGGTTCCTCTCTGCATACGTGAAGGGGTATCCGCCGCTGACCTGCTGCAGGATCGGTACAGTCACCGCCTCATTTGTCGTAGAACATGCCGGATGCCAGACACACCTCGCGGACTGGAACGCGATGCAGATCAGGTACCAGCAGTATTTCGGTAGTCTCGGAGTACCCTCCAAAGGGAATGTGTGATTATGAGCTGGGCGGCGCTCACCTCCGGAGGCAAGGACTCCATTCTTTCCGTCCAGAAGGCGATAGACAGCGGGAAAGACGTCAGGTACCTTGTCACTGCCCGCCCTGAAAACCGTGACTCGTACATGTTCCATTCCGCCAACCTTGACGCTGTTGCCGCGATCGCAAAGGTTGGCGGGATGAAGTACGTGGAGATACCAACACCGGGACGCAAGGAGGAGGAACTTGCAGATCTCGAAGCGGGACTTGCCGCACTCGATGTTGAAGGTGTGATTGCCGGGGCAGTCGCATCCCAATACCAGGCCGACCGCGTGAAGGCAATCACCGACCGGCTGGGGGTAGAACTTTTTACACCCTTGTGGCACATGGACACGGAGGTACTGATCAGGGAAGTGGCGGATCGCATGGAGGCAATCATTATTGTCACGGCAGCGGAAGGGCTGGACGAAGAGTTCCTGGGGGCCCGGTTCGATGACGCCCTTATCAGGAGACTCAGGCAGGTTGCTGCCGTTCACCGGATTAACCTGGCCGGGGAAGGCGGAGAGTACGAGACGCTCACCCTCAATGCACCGTTTTACTCGCGACCGATCACCTATGCCAGCTGTGAGATCCGGTCATCCCCCGGCCGTTACGAAATGGTCCTCGGGGGTTTTGCCTGATGGCCCAGAACAGTGATGTGAAACTCGGTCAGCTCACGCGTTTTATTTTTACCGCTCCCTCGTGGAAACGTTCACTGTTCCTGATTGTCGTCCTTGGCCTGCTGATAGATGGTGCGGGTGTCCGGGCATGGGTGATCCTGCCCTTCTCCGCACTGCCCTTCTCAGGCACCCTGGCATTCACCATACCAGCGATAGCCGCACTCGTACTGACAAAACCGATTATCGAATATACCGGGAAAACGATGACCTGGAACCGGTCAGCCCTCCTTGCCCTTTCCAGCACGGTTTTTGGGGTGATCATAACATTTATCGCACTCGCATCGTCGGTCAGGCTCATTCCCCTCTTCTATGCAATCTCCCTCGGTTTTGTCTTTGGCCTTCGGCTCTTCGTGCTGGTCGCTATCGCTGATTACCGGGTCCCCCGGATGCTTGTCCCGGCGTTCACCCAGAGCAGTGTGGGCATCCTTGCAGGTATAATTCTCTTCTCACCGTCATTCGGTATCCTTGCGCTGGTGCTGCATATCGTCTTCGGCCTCGGTTTTGCAGCCCTTATCTGGATGATCGAACGTCCTCTCAGGCGTGCCTTCCAGATACGCGGGCTCGCGTTCATCAATGCATTTATCGCCCATATGACAGACGGGTCCTCGAAAGGAATGGAAAATTTCTTCCGGGAGATCGGTGAGGAGATATTTGTGCCCCAGGTGAGCTTCTTTTTCCGCAGGGCACATGCAACCCCAATAATGTTCACCGTCCCCAACCTGCACCCGGGCCCCATGGGTGAGATCGGCGGAGGCAACCTTCCCAAGGTGTTGCATGACAATTTTGAGGACGAGACCCTGGTCGCCCACGGGTGTGCAACCCATGACTTCAACCTCGTTTCAGAAACGGAAATTGACAAGGTTATCGATGCGCTGCAGAAATCCCGCCAGAATATTACCTACTCCGGTGTTGCCGGGCGATCGGGTCGCCTGACCGTTGGTTCCGTGCAGGTCCTTTACCAGCGGTTCGGTGATTCAGTTCTCCTGGTGACCACCCGTTCCCCACAACGGACAGAAGACCTGGATTTTTCGATCGGCATGACCATCATGGCAGAGGGACACCGCTGGTTCCCCCATGTCGCCGTCGTGGATGCGCATAACTGCATGACCGATCTCTCGTCGCCGGTCCTCCTGGCGACCCTCACAGCAACCGAGTACCAGCAGGTATCATTGGAGGCGATGGACCGGTGCCGCACGACGCCGCTCTACCCGTTCCGCATCGGCGTCAGCCACCATACCATGCCGTTCAGCCGGGTACAGGGATTCGGGGACCTGGGAGTGCAGGTCCTGGTTGTCGAAACTGACGGGCAGCGAACCGCATACATGCTCATCGACGGCAACAACATGGCAGAGGGAGTGCGTGAAGTACTGCTGGAAGAGATGCTGAAAACCGTTGACCACGCCGAAGTGATGACGACGGATTCCCACGTCGTGAATACGATCACGGGCAAAAACCCGGTAGGAATGCACGTCGGGGCTGCCGAATTCCTGCCGCTGGTGATGAAGGCGCTC
>DATEXZ010000082.1:0-4301 GCA_035256445.1 Methanoregula sp. | reverse complement strand
GTAAGTGCCCGTCAGGAGATATCGTTTTTTGGGAAATCCAGTGGCAGGGAATCTGGAACTTAGCCAGCCTTCCTGCTCTGCAATTCCGTGCGCTTTTGGATTATGGGCAGATCACATTCAATACATCCTTCTTTGCAGGATGACAATCACGAAAAACCTTTATCCGTTTATTCTTACGACCATGCATATATCCTTACGATTGTGGAGGAGGTAGTGCCATGTTTGAATTCTTCACCGATGCGTTGTGGTCACCCTATGTTGCCGGTGCAGGTATAGGAATCCTGAGTTGCCTTGCATTTCTGCTGTCAGACCGCCCCTTGGGGTGCTCAACAGCTTTTGTAAAGGCACGGGGTATGATCGGGAAAGTAATCAACCCTGACCGTATTTCGAGAATGGAATATTACCGCGAGATCATTCCCCAGGTGGACTGGCCGTTTATGATAATACCCGGGATAATTATTGGCGCGTTCATCTCGTCATACCTTTCAGGCAGATTCCACCTGTTCTGGGTTCCCGGTACCTGGGGCGCTGAATTCGGGTATGACCCGGTGATCCGTATTGCGGTCGCCCTTGCCGGGGGAGTCCTCCTGGGTCTGGGTGCACGCTGGGCAGGTGGGTGTACGAGCGGCCACGGGATCAACGGATCAATTCAGCTTTCGGTTGCCAGTATCATTACGGCATGCTGCTTCTTTATCGGGGGGATTGCCACGGCCTTGTTCATCTTCAGGGTCATCGGAGCGTGAGGCGGTAAAGAATGCTGGTTACACTCCACAAAAACAAAAAAGCACAGATACTCCTTGGTCTGCTCTTTGGCATTGCTTTTGGTTTTCTCCTCCAGAAAGGCGGGGCTACTGATTATGACGTAATTACCGGGCAACTTCTTCTCACTGATTTTACGGTTCTGAAACTGATGCTGTCTGCAGTTATTGTCGGCATGATCGGATTTCACCTGCTCAGAGATTTCGGGTATGTGCAGTCGCATGCGGCGGAAGGATCAATCGGTTCCAATGTCATCGGCGGTCTCGTCTTTGGAATCGGTTTTGCCCTCCTTGGGTATTGTCCGGGAACGGTTGCCGGCGCGGTTGGAACGGGAGCGCTCGATGCCCTTTTTGGAGGGATGGTCGGCTTGCTGATCGGTGCCGGCATTTTTGCAGAAATTTACCCTCTGGTAAAGACGCGTATTCTGAGGTGGGGTAAGTTTCCGGCAGTAACGGTTCCCGAGCTTTTGAACCTGAACCGGTGGATCGTGATAATCCTGATGGAAGGGTTCATGATCGGGTTTCTGCTTCTGCTTGAATATTATGGGATGTGAGACAGGAGAGCGAACCGTTTTTCTTTTTTCTTCTTCTTCAGATATCGGCAGAACATGATCAGAAAACACGATCCTTCCACTAAAAAAATTGACTCTGTTGAACCCGACTTTCATGAGTAACGGGTATTCAGATTGCTTCGGATTTCCATGGATATCATATCGGGGGATGCCACAGTAGCGGGTGCAAAACCCCCGAGAACGTTATGAATAATGATTTCTAACAGTTCCAAAAAACGTGCACTATATTTAAATAATTCACATCATATGGTCTAGATAAAGAATACTTTACCATCATCTTTATGAGGTTATTCGAATGACAACAGCAATGAAAATCCCGATAAACTATGCCGAGGCAGCCGAAACCCTGAAAAATTACCTGAAACTCTCTGGTTCACCCGTAGCATTCAGGTTTGCGACAAAAAAAGAAGATATTCCCGCGGGAATGCAGGAACTTGACAAGACGATACGGCACTGTGCCATGATCGGCCTTGCAAGAAAGGAAGGACGGATTTTCTATTCAACCGCTGGCAAACATGAATGCAATGGCGGAGCATGGGCATTGGGCCTCCGGGAAATTACCGAGAGCCTGAAGACCGGGGATTTCTACTTCAATCTGGGAAAATTTGAAAGTTCTGCTGCCTGCAAGCGGACCATAGATCGCGTCCCGCACCTCCAGACTTTGGAAACCTATGCCACGCTGTATGCACCTCTTGAAAAAACACCCTTTGATCCGCAGATTGTCCTTATTGTGGCAAGCCCGTGGGCGATGCTGAAACTCGCCCAGAGTGTATTGTTCCGCATAGGCGGACGGATCAATGCGCAATTCGCGGGTATCCAGTCGGTGTGTTCCGATGCATGTGCCCAGACGTACTTAAACGGCCAGGTAAACTTCTCCCTGGGATGCGATGGTTCCCGGAAGTTTTCCGGTATTGAAGATGGAGAGATGGTAATGGGTATTCCTGCCGAGCTGATTCCCGAGATTGTCGAATCACTGAAAGTGGTAGCCGCTGCGCCGGGTTCAAAGCCCGGTTCAAAATAATGTGCGAAACCGTCAGATACCCATATTTTTTCGCTTTGATACAACAAAAATCAGGCAACGATGTATTCGTTTCGGTAACATGAGTGAATTGTAAAATTATAACCCTTATAACAATCAGATTTTTAAAAAAAGGTCCAATCTGAGATTAGTAGAAACGGGCATGAACATGAATGGTTCTCACCTAACCATGAAAAATTGTAAGGTACGAATGGCATCCATAACAGGCTCTTGAGAAGCCTGGGCGAAGTTTTCAGGGAAGCACCGCGGGGGCGTCCCTTCGGGGGCGGCGCAGATCATCGCAATAGCGGGATTAGCACTTCCCAAGAGTTCTGAGTTGTGAAATTTTTCATAGGAAATCCTCAAAATATTTTTCTTAACGCTCTTTTTAGGTCTACGGCATGTAATGCCTCCGCCCCCGCCGCTGTGGCATCCCTCTGGAGCGATAACTCCAGAGAAGGGAAATTACACAATCACAAAGCGAAGGGGCGGTTCGGGGGGACAGGCACTGTCCCCTCCGTAAACAGATACAATTTGTTGAAAAATTAGAGTTTCAACAAAACCGCAATCTGATTAGGTTAAAATCAATTATAAAACCTCAGGGTACCTTAAGAGCCCTCGCCCAATTTGGAGGATCTCCATAATCATCCGTTTGCCAGAATATCGGTTTTGTGGGGATTTTTGCAATCCGGGCAAATTTCGGGCTCAAATCTAATCTTCCCGAGCCAAATCCTGGTATGGATGGGGTCATGATTTCATTGACCGGGAAAGATACCACTAACGTTACATTCATTTATCGATACATAATGTCTGTAAAAATGAGAAAATCAGAGAATTTTAGAGCCGGCTGTCGGGCCGGGTTTGCATTCAAAGATTTCTGTAATCTTGACAATAACAAGTGAGCGCGCCGGGAGAGCCGGGTTCTTCTCGTTGATCATTGCTTTCATCTCGTCATACTCTTTGCCGCTTGTCCTGATGGCAGCAACGCCCTTGACCTGGTAACAGCCCTTTATCTCAGGTCCCCAGATGAAGAATGCGATTTTGGGATTTACCCGAAGGTTGGAGAGTGTCTTGTTCATGAAATTGTCCACAAACCAGACGGTATCATCACCCATCAGCCACGATATTCCCAGGGGAATAACATTGGGATTCCCGTCTTTTGATGCAGTGGCAACCGGAAAAACTTTCATCTTCCCGAATGCCTCTTTCATTTCAGCGGTTAACTTCACCATGGTTCCTTCACCAATGTTCTTTCGGGATTCCTTTTGTATATACTTTAGCGTTGACACCAGGTTTGTGTGCCATTCAGGAGATCGCTAATGAGAACAGGATCAGTATCCCCATCGTTTCTCTTATCTTCTGAACCGCTCAATCAATGTGTGTGATGCGCGAACCGCCGGTAAAAAAGATTCTCTACTGGTGCGAAGACTGCAATGTGCCGCTGATTGCAAAGAGTTGTGCATGTGGAAGAGAGGGAAAAAGGATCGAGCTTCTCCAGCCTTTTGATGTACGCCCGGCTCTTGCAGCCGACACAGCGCTTATCAAAAACCTGGTGTCCGAACGTTTCGGTACGGTCCCGCTTGCAAAAATTCTCCTCCTGAACAAGACCGGTGGTATCGATCGTGCGGATCTTGTGATCATGCATGGAGAACGGTTCGGGTGGCTTACGTTCGATCCCGTTTCAAGAAAATTCTGCTTCGATATCGCTCCCGAGGCATTGCCGTACATCCTTTCCTCGGTAAAGCAGGGAATCGTTGATCTTGACCTCGAAACCGATGCCAGGAAAGAACAAGGACGGATCGGGGGCAAAAAGATCCCCCTTAAAACCCCGGTACCGGATGGCACGGTAATAGTGAAATACAAAAACCGGTACGGGACCGGTGTGGTAAAAGACGGCTCTGTCAGGGTAAAAGAACTCCTTACCGTTATACCCAGTACGCCCAAAAATCCCGG
>DATEXZ010000081.1:0-2663 GCA_035256445.1 Methanoregula sp. | reverse complement strand
CTGTAGCCGCAGGCATCGTGTTTGTTTTCATGGGAAACCCTAATATGGGGAATCACCTTTTATCGGAGGGGACCGTGCCTGTCCCCCCGAACTGCCCCTTCGCTTTGCGATTATGTTGCAATACCTTCTCTGGAGTAATCGCTATACGAGGTGCCACAGCGGTGTGGGCGGAGGCATCACGTGCAATCCCAAGAACGTTGAAAAAAATATTGTGAAAATTTCACCAGAGCCCTTTTTTCTCACCAGATGCCTGGAATTCACCAGAGCCCTTAAATCCATAAACAACGAAGAAAATGAACTTTTCACAGTGAACACAGTGATCCGGTATTGATATTCTGTCGCAGATATTCTCAAAATTAACGTCGTTCACTTGGGACTATCTGTAATTTTTTATAGTTCATCTTCCAAGTAGTGGCTTTGGGAACATCATGCCGTACAAAAGTATCGGGGATTTACCCGAATCGATCCGAAATCATCTGCCCGAACATGCGCAGGAAATTTATCTCGAAGCTTTTAACCATGCCTGGGAAGAATATGCAGACCCGAAAAAAAGAAGAGGAGGCGCTCCTCTTGAAGAGGTAACTCATAAGGTCGCCTGGGCTGCGGTAAAAAAAAAGTATGAGAAGGATGAAAAAACCGGGGTCTGGGAAAAGAAATAAGAAACCGCACAAAGGAACAGGACAGGACTGTGAATCACGCTGAGCTAACACTCTGGTTTACAAAGGAAGAGTATACCAAAAAGTACCCCTGTCGTTTCCCGTCCTGTTCAAAAAACCATAAACCTGAGATTCTTAATGCCCGGGTTAAGGCGACCGCTTTTGTCCGGGTTGTTCTTGCGGGTATAACGTTTCTTGTGCCAGCACACAACGTCAATCCGGCACAACTGATGAGGATGCAGGTTACATGCGATACTTCTGATCAGTTCAGGGACTGACACAATCTATAAACCTTTTTTTCACCATGTCTGTGTATTGGCTATGCCGGCATACTACAATCCCGGGATCGAAACGATGGACCGGAGCAGTCTCGATGCGCTGATCGATGACCGGGTACGGTATACAATCCAGTATGCGCATGAACATTCCCCGTTTTACCGGCACTGGTTCCGGGAGAATGGAATCAACCCGGATGAGATCCGGGTTCATGAAGATCTCCTTTTGCTTCCTGTCATTTCCGGAAAGACCATTCGCGAGCATCAGCCACCGGGTACCACCGATTTCCAGTTCCTGTCAACGGACTGGAAGAACATTTTTACCATCCAGGAAACGAGTGGGACGAGCGGGACTCCCAAGAGCTTCTTTCTCACCTGGGACGACTGGAAAAGGTATGCAGAGAAATACGCCCGGAGTTTTGTATCTCAGGGGTTTGGCCCGGAGGATCGCGTTGTTGTCTGTGCATCATATGGCATGAACGTGGGAGCAAATACCATGACCCTTGCGGCCCAGCGGCTGGGGATGACGATCATCCCGTTCGGCAAATGCGACTTTTCATCACGGGTGATCAGTGGTTACCGCCCCACGGCAATCGTTGGGAGTGTATTCAAACTCCTCCGGCTGTTCAGGCGACTTGAACACGAGGGAGTAAAGCCAGAAGAGAGCTCCATTGTCCGTCTTGTCGCCGGGGGAGAAAGCTTTGCTGATGAATCCCGTGCATACCTTGCTGAAACGTGGGGATGTCCGGTCTACAATACCTACGGGAGCACGGAAGGGACGATGTGTGGTGAATGCTCAGAACTTGCCGGGCTCCACGTCCCGGAAGATCTCGTACACCTTGACATCTACGACCCTGAAATGAAAGCGTTCGTCTTTGACGGCAATTGTGGACGGGGGGTGCTGACCACGCTCCTGCCGGTCGGTTCTCAGGCAGGCACGCTTCTTCTCAATTATGATACCGAGGACCTTATTTCCGTTGTTTCACAGATGCCATGTGCCTGTGGCAGGACACATATGCGGATTGTCAATCCCCAGAGAGAAGCCGAAACGGTCCGGGTCTTCGGAAACCCGATCAACCGCGTGGATGTGGAAGCAGGAGTATTCCAGCACGACAATATGCAGTTCCTCAACGGGGAATATGAAGCGTTTATATCGGGAGCTGAATCACAAAACGAGATCGTGATGAAGGTCCGGGTAGAAGCTGTCAACCTGAATCCAGCAGACAGGCGGGCAATCGAAGATAGGTTTGTGGAGCGCTTCCTGAAACACCGGCGCGAGCTGGCGCAATGCTATGCGGATCACCGGTTCACCATCATGTTTGATTTTGTTGGTGCAGGGGAACTCGAACTGCACAGGCTCAAAGGAAGGCAAAAACGCCTGGTTGACCGCCGCAGTATAAGTAAAGGGTAATGTACCAATTCAGCCCCTAAAATCTTTTATTTTTTTTAACGATATCGAATCAGTTTTATGACTAACCTTGATATAACAACGTCACAAGAATTTTCGTGCATCACTTTTTCATGTGGTGGGACCTGCTATACATGCCTATCTTAATATCGGGGTCGCCACAGAAGCGGGGGGGCAGAGGAACTGTCGAAGCCCCCGGGAGCGCGATAACCATGTATTGGTTAATTATTTACTGAAGATAGTACGAAAAAATCAGGGGCGGAAATAATACTTTACCCAAAGTAAAATAGTCCTGACCGCTGGTCATCACCGGAAAAGTATTGC
>DATEXZ010000080.1:0-5372 GCA_035256445.1 Methanoregula sp. | reverse complement strand
ATGCAGTGCCTTTGAGAAAAGGGAAAACGTCGCGAGGAGTACCTGCATGGGTTACCCGGCCCGAATCGAAAAAGAGCAGGTGATCGCTCTTTACCGCGGTATTCATCTGCTGGGTGCAGCGGATAACATACCGTGCCCCCGATGCCCTGATTACCTGATCAACCTTTTCTGCCAGGAGTGCATCGAGATGGGAATCGTATTCATCCAGAAACAGTACTTTCGGGTGGTGGACAAGGGCTGCTGCAAGCGAGACAAGTACTTTTTCCCCGCCGGATAATTCACGTACCTCCCGGTTGAGGAGATGAGTGATGTGCATGGACTCCGCACAGGCTTTCACCCCGGCATCGATAGCATCACATGCGGTGTCACGGCGGAAACGGAGCGGGGAGGCGATCTCATCGTACACGCGGGCAAACAGGATATTCCGGTCAGGAAACTCGTTTACCCACCCGGTTTCGGTGGCGCGGGGCATTGCGCCATCGATGCTGACCGTGCCATGGTGCGGCAGTTCTATCCCGGCACAGATCCTGAGAAATGTTGTTTTCCCGCTCCCGTTCGGCCCGATTACCGAAGTGATGCCGGGTCCGATGGCGAGTGAGTCAATCACCAGATTCCGGCAGCGAAGAGCATCTATGGCGATCATGGCAGGGTCTTCTCAATCGCATACGCGGCGTACATCTTCACCACTTCACCTGGTATGAACGGGAGCAGTCCTGCTGTCACGGCAGGGATGAGTCCTGCTCCGACGGAGAACATCAGCCATGCGATGCCACAGGCGTAGATGATACTGGTCCCGGCAAGAATTCCGCAGATCCGGAGGGATGGAGACGGGTATTCATACGCAAGCCCGACGACGAGCGCTGCCCCGATAAACCCGAACAGGTAACCCCCGGTAGGGCCGAGGAGGATGCCAGGACCGGCAACCCCCGAATGAAACACCGGGAGGCCAAGGGCACCAAGGACGACATACAGGGAAACCGGAATCACGGCAAACCGCTTCAGGACCATACCGGCAAGGAGGACGAACAGGGTCTGGAGTGTCAGGGGGACCGGGAAGAAGGGCAGCGATACCCAGGCTCCAAGGCTGATAAGGCCGATAAAGGCAGCAGAGTAGGCAATATTCCGTGATTTCTGCAGGTCCCCGAACATCGTCAACCATAAAAAATTTCGTGGTTGACGATAAAAATATACCTTTATTTACTGGTGATAACAGTCGCCCGCGATGACCCGTTCCAGTTTGCCATTATCCTTGCGGATGATGAGGGCCCCGAACTCATCGATGTCGATGGCCTCTCCTTCGAAGGTGTTTTTCAGCGTCCTGATCTGCACCCGGTTTTCAAGAGTACTGGAGAGACTTTTCCATTCCCTGATGATTGCCTCATATTCACCGCTCTCGATCAGGAGGTAATGGTTCTCGAATTCTTTCAGGATGCGTGCAAGGAATGAAGCCCTGTCCACCTCATGGCCCACTTCAGCGCTGATGGAGGTGATGTCCTTTTGCATGTTCGTTGCGAACAGGCTGATCGGGACATTCACATCGATACCGATACCCAGCAGGCAGTAATGTACCGTGTCTGCCTCTGCAGCCAGTTCAAGGAGGAGCCCGGCTACCTTCTTGTTGCCAATGAAGATATCGTTTGGCCATTTGATCAGGGCACCGAGATCGAATTCCTTTCTTATAGCACGGGCAACGGCGATGGAACCCGCCATCGTGATCATGAAGATATGATCGACAGGCACATGGGGTTTCAGCACGATGGTGATCCAGATCCCCCCTGCAGGAGATACCCACGCCCTGCCCATACGGCCTACCCCCCCGGTCTGCTCTTCAGCGATTATCACCATGCCGTGTATCTTGCTGACGTCTCCCTCCGCACACATCTGTTTGCCCACCCAGATAGTCGAGGGGGTACTGTCGAGGTACCGCATTTTCTTTCCGATGAACTGTGTTTTCAGTTTTTTATGCACTTCGTAGGGGAGGAGCTTGTTGCTTGCCCGCGTGAGTTTATAGCCCTCTTTCTGGGATGAGAAAATCTCATATCCCATTCCCTGGAGCTCCTTGATATGCTTCCAGACAGCAGACCTGCTGATTCCCAGTTCGTTGCTGATAATTTCACCGGAGATGGGACCTGGCGACCGTTCGAGGATTTCAAGTACTTTGAATGCAGAGTCCGGCAACGAGTTCACCGCCTTGAACCGCTCTGTTCGGAAGGGAGGGGACAGGGGTCTTTGCCGCAGACCTGCTTGAGAATTGCAGACTGGTGTTCCATGAGGGTGGCGAGATCAAAAATACCGGTAATGTCCACAATCCCTATTGCGCCGATAGCATTCCCGTCTTTATCCCGGATCGGACTCACGGTTACCGGGACTCCCTTGTAGGCGCCGCTTGCCGGGGTGGTCTTGATAAGGATGTTCTTTTCAATCGCCTCGAGGAGAACAGGACCGGAATAGTGCCGGTCGACAACCCGCCCGTCCTCAACCCGGATACCATCCTTTTCCCGTGATTTTGCTGTCACCGGCAGGCGATGGATTAATTCGTGGACTGCAAGGACTACCGGCTCAAGATCCTCTGCCTCCATGCTGCAGGACAACGAATAACGGTGCATCGGTTCTTTACCTCTCTAATTACACTGGTCAGTTTCTATCTAGAAGAATATTGCGGAGAACGAAGGGAATTCTTACGGTGCCTCACTCCGTATGGCATCATAGGGATTCATCGTACTGCTGCGGTATGCCGGCCAGAATGAAGCTATACTGCCGATGAAAATCACCACGAGCAACGCCAATCCTGCTATCCGGCTTATCCCGGTTACGGATGGCATTGCGAACGTTACCTGAAGTGCGCCGCTGAGTATACCCTGCATGTTCAGCAGGTAAAAGGCACCTAAGCCTGCGCCAACTCCGGCGATTCCCCCGATAGCGGCAAGAACAAGCGATTCTGCCATGACAAGGAAGAAGATGACATTTCTTTTCGCACCCATGGACATGAGGAGCCCAATCTCTCTCTGGCGCTCATGGGTGACCATCGCTGCAATGAGTGCGATGAGCGGGAGAGCTGCAATTACGACGAATGCTGAGATAATATTCAGCATATCCGGGACATCCTGAATATTCTCGGAGACCGGGTCCAGGGCAAAATTTCTTCCGATAACAGAAACATACGACGGTGAATAGGAAGATGAGAGACTCCGCCTGATCCGGCTGAACACAGCAACGGAATCCTCTCCGGGTGCATCCCGTATGAGGAGAGCATTAACATCCCCGGGTATAATGCGGGGTGCAGATGGTGGGACGACACCCTTTTCGGCCGCAAGGGCATATGCATCATCCAGTCGCAGGAAGATCGTATGGTCTGCCGACGATTGTGTCGGATCAAGTTTTCCCGCTATCGTATAGGAATGCCCAAAAAGTGAAATCTTCGAGCCTGTATCTCCCTGGATACCACTTCCGACCAGGACTTCACCCGGATCCAGTGGCTCGTCCAGTGGCTGACGCAGCCAGGGCTGGATGGTAAAATCGGTCACGGGATCGATACCAAAGATATCGACCGGGGCTGGTGACAATCTGGGCTGATTCAGGGTCGTAACATAGAGTTGCGGGCTCATCTGCGCCACTCCCGTAACTTTTCCGACCGTATCCATGATGCCTGAGTTAATGCGAAAGGTGGAAGATTCCGCCCTGACAATCGTCATGGTGGTATTCTGGCCACTCCCCCGCAGGAACACCAGGTATTCTGCCGGAACCACGATCTGGTCTGCCCCCATACGGGAAATTCCCCTGCTGACACCGCCTTGTGCACCTGCCATGAGTATCTGCCCGGAAAAAATATTTACCGCAATGAACGCGAAACAAAAAACAGTCGCGAGATTACGGCCGGGCTTGTTCCGGAGGCTCGATATGATAAACTTCAGGTAACTCATGTCTTGTTTCATGGCTCATCCGTCATGTTTAGTAAGGTGTGGATCCGAAAGTCCCGATGCACACAGCAGCAGAGTTCGTATTCTCGACTAATTTACCCCGGTTCATCCCGTATGTCCGTGTCGCGTACGGGACAAGTTCGGGGTTGTGGGTGACCATGACGATGGTTGTCCCCTCGCGGTTCAGCTGCCGGAACAACTCCATGATCTCCAGCTCGGTATCGACATCCAGGTCGCCGGTCGGCTCATCCGCGATCAGCAGGGATGGTTCGTTAATGAGAGCACGGGCGATCGCGACTCTTTTCATTTCTCCGCTTGAAAGCGTGCGGGGGTACGCATCAGCCCGGTCTGACATACCCACCTTTTTTAAAAGATCAACTGCCCGCGTACGGCAACCGGGGCCTCCACTACAAAAAAGCATGGGCAGCATCACGTTCTCCAGTGCCGTGATCGTAGGAATAAGCCCGGAGAACTGGAACACAAACCCGATCTTTCTTGCCCGCAACTCCGCTATCTCATCTTCAGGAAGGGTGGTGATTTCCAGCCCTTCTACCCTGATATCTCCGGAGCTTGGACGGATAAGGCCGGCAAGCATACCGAGGAGGGTGGATTTCCCGCTTCCCGATCGGCCTAAAATAAGAACAAATTCCCCGGATTTTACTTCTATACGGGCATCGTCCACTGCAATGACGTCTGAGTTTTTGGTATGGTAAGCTTTTGTTATACCACTGGCTTGTATCATAATTCCCCCCTGCGGATACCCGCATATGGCTCTGACCGGTTGATAAGGACTGCAGGATAGAGCGACGATAACCCGCCAACCAGAATGGAGAGGAGCAGGGCACTCGCCCCGTTAACCATCATCGAAAGCGGCGATGGCATTGAAAAGGGGACCTTCAGGGTAACTGCAATAAAATCCTGGAAGAATACGAGGATTCCCATCGCCGCTCCAATCCCGACAAGCCCGCCGATAATCGCAAGAGAAAACGACTCGGCGAGCATGATGTTCATGACAAATGCTTTTTTTGCGCCCAGCGCACGGAGAATGGAGATCTCTTTCATCCTCTCGTGAGCCACCATGGCTGAAATAAAACCAAGAAGCGGGATCGCTACAATGGTCACCGCGAGCGTCGACCCAAAGAGGATACGCGTGACGGCACCCAGCTGTCCGCTGACGGCATTCAGGAGACCGTTGGGGGTTATCGTTTTTGTTCCCGGAACCCGTTCCTGGATCACTTGTGCGATTTCGGCTGGTGAATATCCCGGCTCAACCTGTACCAGTACTGCTGAGACCTTCTCACGGGGAATTGTCAGTTTCTTCACCGCCTTTAATTCCGATTCATCTGCCATCGTGTAGGCATCCTCAAACCGGACGAAAACCGAGTTATCGATACCCATGCCTGTCCGTTGCAATATGCCGACTACGTGGAAGGTATGGCCGTAAAACATGAGATT
>DATEXZ010000079.1:0-2518 GCA_035256445.1 Methanoregula sp. | reverse complement strand
GGTATCGTCCTTGGGATTATCTTTGGCATCATCGCGTTTCTGTTTGCTCCAGGGCTCCTTGGCCTTGGCGTCGGGCTGGCAGGAGGCATCGGTATTTTCATCGGGGTCATCATCCTTGTCATCATCTTCATCATTGGTGCTTTCATCGGTGACTGGCTCGAAGGCCTGCAGAAAAAGTGACCTGTAATGCGTGCTGCACTCCAGCCCTCCCTCCCTTTTTTTAAATACTCGTAGAAAAACCAGGAGATTCTCCCCATAACCTGTAATATCCCTGCAGCTCCATCACCCTGAGAGGAGTGATACACGACCCATGAACATCCTTGCCATCCACGGGAGTCCCCGGACGATCCGCAGTAATACCCGGAGGCTCGCAGCACTTGTACTCGAAGGGGCAGCCGGTTCCGGTGCTGAAACTGAGATGATCGATCTTGCGGATTACCACATCACACCATGTACCGCCTGCGAAGGGTGCTCATTGACCGGGAACTGCGTCTTTGATGACGATGTTGCGGCGCTGGTAGCCCGGATGCACGAAGCGGACGCCATTATATTCGGCTCTCCGGTATATATCGACAACATCAGCGGCCAGATGAAGGTCTTTTTCGACCGGCTGGCCGATGCCATCCATTACCAGGTCCTGGCCGGAAAATTCGGGTGTTCCGTCGCGACCACCCATGAATCCGGAGGAGATGAGGTGGTTGCATATCTTAACCACGTGCTCAATTATCTGGGTGTCCTTGCAGTAGGTGGGTTCAGTGTTGCTACAGCCGGAAAGGCGGAGAATGTGGATGACGCCGGACCGGAAGCACAGGCACTTGGCAGAAAGCTCGCAGCCGCAGTCACCTCTGGTTTTTCCGATCCGGTTCAGGAAGCACTCATCGCTGACAACCGCTCATATTTCCGTGCGATTGTTGAAGAGAACCGGGATTTCCGCCCGGAGGAGTACGGACGATGGGTGCGAATGGGATGGATCGAATAAGCACCGTAATGTCGCGTATGTACCGGTCAATCGGGAAAAAAGAAAATAAAAGAGATTATGCCTGATGACGGTCTGGTAATATTATTTGATCATATACGTTCTGAGTGATACCTGTGAAGATTACCCGGCTCTACAACGGACCTGAAAATCTCTCCTGCTTTGAGGATATTGAGATCGATCTTGCATCCAAGGCGCCGCTTGGATTATTCAGCCAACCGATGGGTGCCAAGGCTGTTTTTTTCCGGGAAATCCCGCCCGGGTACCATTACACGTGGCACAATGTCGTCTGCCGGGAATACGTGGTAACCCTCGAGGGCCAGGCCGAGATCGAAGCGGGCAGTGGCGAGAAACGGAGATTTGGCAAAGGAGATGTCCTCCTCGCTGAGGACATGACCGGCAAAGGTCACCGCACCCGTAGTATTGGCAGGAAAGTCTGGCGGCAGATATTTGTGACACTGCCATGAACGTGTGAAAGACAATTTTCGGAGAATCACCGTGCCGGTGTTTCCGGAAGGGATCTCTCTTCGTCAATGGGGAATAGGCCGGAAAATGGGGAATTGACAGGGACGATTTCGCCTTCCCAAATCCACGGAAAAGGAAAAAAATTACTGGTAGAAGGAGGGCCTGTCAGTCTCCTGACCGGGAGCACTACCAATATTCCTGCCGGTGTAATACCGGAAGGACATCACCATATTTTCATACGTTGCCTGGCTGAGGGTATCTTCGGAGGTCAGCGTGTAAATCATCACCGGAAGATACCCCTTCTCATTTGCCGATGCCTTGTTGCCGACGAAAACAATAGTCCTGCCCGGTGCTCCGGAATATGGATCGCGTTCGACATCGAACCGGACGTAGGTGATCCCGTTATAGGTGACGACAGATTCATTGAATGCTGCACCGGAACCACGGATGATATTCCGGATATTCTGGTCTACGCTAAGTGACGATGAGTACGAGAAGATAGTCAGCGAGTCGGGGAGCTCAATATAGGTGCCGCTGTTGTCGGTTATGGTCCTGTTGGCCCCGGAAACGGCCGGGTTGAATACGGTCGTTTTATAGAGGATGTTGTATGCTGATGTTGGTGCCCGGATGGTTGTGCCCGCATACCCGTTCGGTGCAGAGATGGTAAAGAGCAGCTGCGTATCCCTGATACTCTTCGGGAGGGGGATGGCGGGGACGATCGTTGTCGGTACGGGAACCGGAGTCGTAGGCAGAGGAGTAGGAACAACAGTCGGGGTTTCTGTCGGGGCAGTTGTCGGCACCGGTGTGGGAGTCGGCGTGGGCTGAACGGTCTGGGTGCACCCGGCAGTTACCAGGAGGATGCCAAGCATGCAGCAGAGTACTACAAGCAATGAAGTTTTCATACGCCCTCATAGATGTGGCAGTTGATAAAAATTTCGGGTCGTTTTACCACTATGAATGAGAGCGCAGCAAAAAACAATGAACCCTCCTGAAAAAACAGAATAGAATAGCGCCCCGCAAGAACCTTCCCTTCATGAGTATTCTCCGAAGCGGTCTGGTGAATTTAAACAGGAAATC
>DATEXZ010000078.1:0-3821 GCA_035256445.1 Methanoregula sp. | reverse complement strand
GCCTGCATGAGAGCATACCCGGCATCCGGACGCTGGAGACTTCCCGGCCCGGTGAGCTGAAAAATTGCTTTCCCTGAATCCAGCTGGCGGTTGATGACCTCTCCGCTGGCAGCGTTATAGATGATATCAAACTCCCCGTTCATCATCGGGTGCTGGATGATGACAAGGTACTGTCCGGAAGCAAGGTTCTGCGTCTCAGCAGACTTCAGTTCATAGGAATACGTGTCATCCCTGTTGACCTGTACACCTGAAATTTTTACGTAATTCTTTCCAATTACCCATACCTGAAGCCCGGCCTGGGGCTGGCCGGTCGCAATGCCGGAAATAACTACCGGATCCCCGTTGGCGATGCTCGTAGTTGATGTGCTGCCAGGCGTGAGTGTGACTGCCAGTGATGGCATCACGATTGCTGCACAGAGCAGCAGAAAAAGTGCACAGGGGAATACATTCCGCTTTCCTGGATACCGTGTCATGACAATCATCAGTGATCTATAATGCGTTAGGGAATCCGATAAAACAGATCAAAGTACATAAAAGAAGTGAGTGGGAGGAGTAAGCCTCCTTCTGTTTCAGCGGCATTCAGCTATGCGTCATACCCGGACAGATACCGGGCGATCCATTGGTCCTGTTCTGACTTGCACCCGCAGGGATTCGCCGTTTCACCGATTCCTGTCTGTTAGCGCTCAGCGGGCCTCACGTGTAGCGTGTGATCTTGACGGTGCAACCGTCTCAACCGCTTCATGACTGAAAACAGGCCGTGTCGTTTCTGTGCCATTGCCGTGACTCTCGCCACCCGTACTTGTGTACGGCTGCGTACCCGGTTGGTGGGGGGACTTTCCTCAGCAGCCAAAATGGCCACCGTCGGCCGCTCTCTCCCTCTCCTGTACTCATGGGATTTTTCGGGAGATAAGCACAACGGTGCAGACAGGATATTTTTAAAATGGTCTGTTCAATGAGATGCAGGAACTGTTATTGAACCTGATCCTCACCTACGTTCAAAATCGGCCACCCGGAATCGACTCATAGATCAGGAACTGGTGGTTCGGCGTAAAAATGGGGTAATGGAGTGAATATTCGCGTTCTGTTGGCAGCTCTCATGGTGAGGGTACTAACGTTTATATTGTCATAAAAATGTATAGTCGATCGAGGAAGGTCCTTCCAAGGCTGATCTTCGGAACAAAAAATCCTTCAACGGATCTTCCCGTTCTCCTTTTATAGAGTCTAATCTTAGCAACCAGGTGATACTACCCTGTTCGATAGATTGTTAAATAAAGGGCACTAAAGACAGTCTCAAAGGTAAGGAGAGATCTTCTATGCTGCTCACCACGGATGAAGGCAGGATGGCATTACGGCTGGCACGCGGTGCGATTGAATATGCAATTGGCAAAAAACCCAAACCTGCGCTAGCCCTCACGCCGGTCTTTAATGACAAACGCGGAGTTTTTGTGACCCTCACGAAGTCAGGCCTGCTCCGGGGATGTATCGGCTTTCCTTACCCCGTGATGCCGCTGGGAGATGCAATCGAGGATGCAGCAGTCGCAGCTGCAACCGGAGATCCCCGTTTCCCCCCGGTCCGCAAGGACGAACTTTCCTCTGTCACCCTTGAGGTCACGATCCTGACGGTGCCAACCCCGCTTGATGTTGAGGCATGTGAACGTCCGGATAAGATTGAAGTGGGAAAGCATGGCCTGATCATACGTGCACGGGGAACGAGCGGTCTTCTGCTCCCCCAGGTAGCAACTGAATACTGCTGGGACAGCCCCACCTTCCTCAATCATACCTGCATCAAAGCCGGGCTCCCTGAACAGAGCTGGAGGAACCAGAACGTTGAAGTGCTTACCTTTGAAGGGCAGATCTTCTCTGAACAGGAATGATGGCAACCGTTTAACTCCAGCACATCATATATAAGAGGACAACAACGGTGATGCATGGGAATTGCTTTCGAGAGCCTGTATAGTGATATCGCCGGGCGCACCGGCAGGCTGACGGTCGGGAAAAAGACGATAAAAACCCCGGCGCTTCTCCCTGTCATTAATCCCCATCTCCAGCTCGTGACGCCAAAAGAGATGCGGTCGATGGGAGTCGAGGCGCTGATTACCAACGCCTACATCTTTTCCCAGAGCCGGGAATACCGGCAGCGTGCCCTTGATGAAGGCCTGCATAAAGTACTGGATTTTGACGGCGTGATCATGACCGATTCTGGATCATTCCAGCTCTCGGTGTATGGGCAGGTCTCGGTCACCAATACAGAAACCCTCTCTTTCCAGCGAGATATCGGGAGCGACATATGGGTGCCCCTGGATATCCCGACGTCTCCGGGTGCTGATCGCGGGACCGCAGAACGGGAACTTGCGATAACCATGCAGCGTCTGGCTGAGGCACAAAAGGTTTTTGGCAGGGATGCACCGGTTGCAGGTCCGGTACAGGGCGGCATTTTTACCGATCTCCGTGCAAAGGCCGCCATCGGGGTGACTGATCTGAATTTCACGTTCTGCCCGATTGGTGCCGTTGTTCCCCTGATGGAATCGTACCGTTACCGTGACCTGGTGAGCGTCGTGATGGCGGCAAAACAGGCGCTCACACCCGCAGCCTGTGTTCACCTGTTCGGGGCCGGTCACCCGTCCATGTTTGCACTCGCAACCGCGATGGGCTGCGATCTTTTTGATTCCGCGGCATATGCACTCTCTGCAAAAGAAGGGCGGTACCTGACCACGCATGGCAGTTTTAAAATTGACGAACTCGCAGATCTGCCGTGTGCCTGCAATGTCTGCCGTACCCATACTGCTGAAGAGCTGAACAATGATCCCGAACGGGAACGTCTGCTTGCACTCCACAACCTGTATGTGACGGTGGCCGAAATCTCCCGGATTCGCCAGGCAATTTTTGATGGGACACTCTGGGAACTGGTCGATGAACGGTGCCGGGGCCACCCGCAGCTCCTGGCCGGTTACCGGGCACTGCTGGGCTGTGCAGTGTCTCTGGAAAAATCCGACCGTGTCTCAAAACGCCGGTTCTTCTACCGGGGAAGCGAGAGCTGCTCCCGGACGGAAATTGTGCGTTACCAGCGGATGCTTTCCCGCCTTCGGCTCGGAGACTCGGTCCTTATAGCATTTGATGGCGGTATGCGGGACGAGTTTGACGATACGCTCTTTTTCAAACCTCCCTTCGGCCCGTACCCAAAAGAACTCAAGGAAACGTTTCCTGTCGGCCAGAGCGAAATCCCGGAATGGGACGATGCTATGGTAAGGACGGGCTGCAGGGGAATCAGGTGTCTGATGGAGAGTCACCCGAAGAGCAGGTTTGTAGTTTCCTGCAAACCCTGCTGGGAAACCATTGTCCGCCAGGAACTGGGAACGATCGAGGTGCGTAATGACGAAATTTGATATCAGGAAACGGGACGGCCTGGCACGCACCGGTGTATTCTGGAAAGATGACATTTCAGTAAAACTGCCAATGGCTCTCGAAGTCGAAGCACTCTTCCCGGATCTCGATACGCTGGGAGAGTCAAACCTGCCTCTTTGCGCTCCCCTGGCGCTCGTGGAACAGTACCCGCCTCCCGACAATGGACAACTGAAATCCATTCACCCCGGGCTCGGCAATCCTGCACGGAGCGGAGACTGCGTGATGGCCGCAAACTGGCATACAGCGTTCCTGAATCCCCGGAACTATGTCGACTGGCTTATCGGGCTGAAGGAGAAAACACCGGTTGATACTGCGTGGTATGCACCGGCATCTGCCCTGCCCTCGAATGTTCATATCCTGTGTTATTCGGGATTCGACCTCTTTGATTTCCGGGCTGTCGATCTCAAGACTGCCCAAAA
>DATEXZ010000077.1:0-9065 GCA_035256445.1 Methanoregula sp. | reverse complement strand
GTCTTTCCAATTACTTCAGAAGCCTTCATCTCAAAAATTTGTTCGCTTGTCTTATTCCAGTAGAGGTATCTTCCGTCTTTTACGCTTTTCATAAAGACAGCCACGGGGAGCTGATCGATTATTTCCTTTCGCAGAATTTCTCCTTCCTTAACCTGCTGGAGTGCAAGCTTAAGCGAATCAACCATCATGTTTGTACTATTTTCGAGGATGGCGAACTCACTGCTCTGCGTTGTACCGATCCGGTGTTCAAGATCGCCATGTGCAATGGTATTCACATCCCCGACAATCTTTTTGATAGGACGGGTAATGCGACGTGAAAATTCATATGCAAGTACACATCCGAGGACAATTGCAGCGATGCCGGTAACGATATGGAAAAGGATAAGCCGGTTCAGGGCGTCATTGATTAATTTCAGGTTATAGGTGATCGCGACAACCCTGCTCGGATCCGACCCGTACTTATCAACTTTTAAATCCACCATAAGATATCGCGTAGTCCGCTGGTGGTCGCGATCTTCTACTTCAAGCGTGACGCGATTTTTCAGTACCTCTGCAACATGCTTCTGTATGGTTTCTTCAGGAAGACTGATGTTTTCAAGGCGCATTCCCATCGAGTTAAAAATCGTGAAATCTTCCACGTACGGGTTAACAGAGACGATCCTTCGGATATTTTCCTTGTCATCCAGCTTCTGGTTTAATGCATCAAGTGTCGCACTTGAAAAACCGAGTTCCAGGATGAACCGATGGTCAGGAGTTGGCAGGTATGCAAATTTCCGGAGCTGGCCGGCCCCCAGTCTTTCGCGAACAATACGATCGGGAAAAAATCCTTCTGAAAGACGGATTTTTGTAAGATAATCGTAAAAATACGGGACCTGCCTGAAGTCCATCCCAAGTTCCTGTGCATATGTTGTAGAAACAATTACACCGGACTCGTTGATCACATAAATATCATATTGTTCCCCGAGATTTCTTTTGACCTTTGCAAGGTCCATCTCACCATGCTCGCCCCGGGAGCGGTTATATTCAAGGAGGACCGAAGCCAGTCCCTCCTTCATCTGGTCATTGAGGGTTTCGTCGTACACATTCCAGGTAACCTCCTTAAGGCGCATTGCCTCGATAATATTTTGTTCGGTCTGCACCTGGAGGAGGCTGGATTCATGTTCGAAATTGTTTTTTGTATAAAAATAGCTATTCAGGGAAATGAATCCGACAATACAGATGATAAGAAGGATCATGGAGAGCAGAAGAGTGAACGAGATGGATCGAATTTTTCGCGGAGGGGGATCTTTCACGGTCATAGTGCTCTGTTCCAGATCATAAACGAATTATTCAAATGTTCATGTGAAAAATATCGGATAACAATGAATAACTCAGCTGTATCTTTAAAGTTGTTATTTTGAAAACAGCAGTGCCTTTTCGATCCCCAAAGTCCTGATTCAGAAAAAATTACCTGTATTTTACCTCAAGCTGAATATGAAAGAATGTGATTTCAAAGCCGGTCTTTCAAAATCATCGTTGTTTTCTATTTGAAAAACCAGGATGGCCCCCGATGTTCAAATACATACCACAGGACTTCTGCTCGAAGGAGAGGGAAATTCCAGATACTAAACTGAAATACCCGGTCTCCGGATTTTAAAAAGACCATGAAAAAATCCGGAAATGGATAAAAACCCGCAGATCTAAAAACCCGCATCAAACAAAAGTAATCGATAAGACAGACAGCTTGTCTGCCTCGGAAATTATGCCCGGATATACAATCAACTCATGGATCCCTGAAAACAGCTCAGATCCGGCTTCCGTGCGTGAAATACTATCACCGTGAATATGCATCTGTCAGGTAAAAAACGAGGGAGGGTACTATACCCGAATTTTTTTATTTCATTGCTTCGACGATAGCTTCCTTGACCTTCTCGTCGTTTTCGGATTCAAGCGCCTTATTTAAGGCGGTTTTCACATTTTTTCCGCCGATTGCACCAAGTGCCCTGACTGCCATTATCCGGACATACTTGTTTTCATCCTTCAGCAGGATAACCATCGGTTCTATGGTATCTGCATGGCGAAGTGAACGAAGACCTTTCGCGGCCATGTACCGTACATGATCCCGGTTATCTTTCAGTGCCTGGATAAGGGGCTTGACTGCTTTTTCATCCGCGATCTTTCCGAGGGCTTCAGCGGCACGGTACCGGGTTTCCCATTGGGGTTCTTTCATTGCTTCGGTCAGAGGTTCAATTGCTGCCTTGCCAATCGAAGAGAGTGCAAGCATGGCCTGCTCCCGTACTGATTTGTCAAAGTCACCGAGTGCTTCGACAAGTGGCTGGATTGCACGCGGGTTCTTGGCCTTGCCGAGGAGATATGCTGCATATTGCCGCACCATCGGATCCGTATTGTTATGGAGGGCATCTGCCAGTTCATTCACTCCCATCCGCTCAAGTTCTTCTGCTCCTTCCGGTTTTTCGGGCTCATTAGTTTCAACCATAAAACCACCATGAAGTATCTCCTGTTTTATTATATAAGGGCGATCACGTGAACAAAAACCAGCAAATCCTGCAAAATTCAGGGTGTTTCATAAATGTTCTCTTATTTCAAAGCAAAACAAGAAGGATACCAGAAATACCCTAAGTAAATCCGGGAAATGCAGTAATAACGGGGATTACTCCAAAATTTTTCGAAGTTTACGACGGCTATAAATATTTCACAAAGTGATGCACTTTATATGAATCATAAGGTCATCGTGCTTCTCGTGCTGTGCATTGCAGCCGTTGCAGTTGCCGGGTGCATGGGTTTTCAGGCAGTAAATTCAGATAAATCATCCTCACCGCAGGAAACGATTTTTGATACCAGCGGGCGATCACAGGATCTCTCAAAGGGAGCATATTCCGGCAACAACCTGCCTGAACAGGCAGGTGCTCCATCACAATCCGGCTCAGGGACTTCCGGCATCGATACAAAAATTATCCAGACTGCATACATAACCATCGAAGTTCAGGATGTCCCGAAGAGCGTCGAGACTCTTAAAAGTCTCGCAGCGCAGAAGGGAGGCTATATTTCTTCGACAAATATTCAGAATACCTACAATAATCGTCTTTCAGGTTCGGTTATCTTACGGATTCCTGCTTCAGAATTTGAAAACACCCTTACGGGTGTAAAGGCAATCGGTACGGTCAAAACGGTCTCCACGCAGGGACGGGATGTAACTGAGGAGTACGTTGATCTCCAGGCCCAGAAAACCTCGTACCAGAACCAGCTTGCCCAGTATAACGAAATCATGAAAAAAGCGGTGAAAGTTGAGGATGTTATTGTGATCCAGCAGCAGATCGACAGGGTCCAGACCGAACTGAACCGTCTTGAGGGCAGGCTGAAATACCTTAACAGCCAGATCGATTTTTCGACAATCACGGTTAACCTCCAGGAGCCTGAACCGGTCGGGGGCCAGAGTGGCCATAATTTTGTATCCACCATCAATGAGGGGATCGCGGGATTCTTCGGCATGATTGATGCGATAATTATCATTTTCTTCACGCTGCTTCCCCTCATCATTGTTGGAGGTGCCGGGTATGGGATTTACCGTTGGAGAAAAGGGGCAAAAACTGAAAAACAGCCTGAAGTACCCGAAAAAAAATAGGCGATTCACCATAGTGCCACCATTTTTTTTTCAGAAAGACATTCGGTTTGATACTACCGAAGGAGATTTTATATTATTTTAGGGTAAAGTGCTATTTTTGCCCTTAATTTTTTTATAAAATCTTCTGTAAATAATCCTATAATACATAGTTATCACGCTCCTGGGGGCCTCGGCTGGGCCTCTGCCCCCGCCGCTGTGGCGACCCCCCACAATGCGATTGACCTGTACACAGGTTCCATCACATGAAAAAGCGATGTATACGAAAAGTCTTGTCACTTTTTCTATTTCAATTTTAGTCACAAAATTGATTCGAAGAGATTGTCGTAAAAATAAAAAAAATTTAGGGCTGAATTGGTATATTACCCTTATTTTAAAAGATTGGCTATACAGCAGTATCGCAACAATTCATCCATTAAGGGGGCAATGCCATCGGGAACGCCCTTCAATAAGAAATAAAAGAGATGTACCGAATTAAGTCCACACGCGAATAGTTTCACGATGGTCTTTGTTGAACACTCGTCATGGATTTTGCTGCTGTAGTAGTGCCGGACGCGTTGAAGCGTTGTTATCAACAGGTGGTATTTGTAACAGCTTTAGCTGACCTGCGGGGACTTTGCAACGCCCGTTGCAGTATCTACCGAGAGGTTAACCTTTCCAAACCCTGAAGTAGTATTTCCTTGTGTGAGTATCCTGCCATTTTTGAGAATCTCTACGAGAAGGGCCTGTCTCGTAGAACTGTCGAGTTTCTCGAATGATGCTTCCACAGTACCGGTTGCATTCTCAACCGGATAGAACCTGTCACCGGAATTTGTCAGCGTCCTGAGCTCAGAAGGAATACCATAGGATCCCTTCCAGCTGCCAAGATACTTAATGTGCACATAAACACCTTCGACAGGTATGGTAACTTCCGTGGTTACCTTAGGGATAATGGTACCTGAAATTCCTGGAGTCGTGGTAGTTGGCGTCGGCGAAGTAGTGGTACCTGGTGCAATCGATCCACCTTTTACAATCGAGGGATAGATTAAGAATCCTCCGACAATAACGGCAATGATGAGAAGCACTGCACCGATCACATACAAGGTTTTACGGCCGGGCCTGATACTGAACCCCCGGGGGTTCCGCCGGGAAGGAGGTTGATTAGCCGAGGGGTTGTACCCGGTAACCGAAGACGCCGTTATACCCGCAGTTTCCGGCAAAGCTTCCTCTTCAGCCATGGGAGAGGGTACATCTGGTTCTGAAACACTGGCTTTTTCTTCGGGCGGGACGAATATTTCAGGCTCCTGCGGGGCCTCAGGTTCCTGTGAAAATTCCGATACGGCTTCCTGAATCTCTTCTGCTGAAAGATCAGTCACCGGTTCTGGCGGGCTTTCAACCGGAACTGGCGGGGGAGTGGTTCGTTCAGCCGCTTCTTGTCGGGGTGATTGCACCCTTTCAACGGGGGTCCTGGGTGCCGTAATACTAACGGGAAGGATAATCGGGGACCCGCAACGGTTGCAGAAACCCGATCCCTCCGGCACACGGTTTCCGCACCGTGAACAATAAGTGCCAAAACCTGATGCACCCCCTTCAGACCCCTTTTCCCCGGCCGACGCGGGGGAGGTTGTTCTGGTGCTTTCAGAAATTTTTACCTGGGGTAATGTGTCTGCCCTTGCGGTTTTTGGTACTGGCGGAATATTCTGCGACCCCGGTGATATGATATCAATACGGGGCGATACGGTACGCTCGGGTTTTCTGGGAGCCGGTCCCCGCCCGGGAATAACTTTGCGGATCACCTGTTCAAATGATGATGATATATTCTCTTTCAGTGCCTTGACCCACGCCTCACGCTCCCTGATCCTGTTCCCTCCGGTCTGGCGGGAGAACGTGAGTATCATCTGCCGTATTTCACCGGACCTGGCCACGACCGACAAGGTTATGATCTGGTCACGGATCGCATTCTCGCCCACTACTATATCTTTTATCGTCACAAGGGGGATCTCTTTATGTGGCAGGAGGTTTTTTGCCTTGTCGACAAGGATGATCCTCTTGTTAGTAAGAATACCTTCAAACGGAATCGATTTGACAAATATGCCCTGTGTCCGTAATATGACTGTTTCATCACTACGCAGTTCTGGATCGCCCATGATACCCACACTCCGTGGTACTTCTGTAGAATTGGTAAGTCCACCGAGAAAAGGTTTGTTCATAAAGACAGAATCCGGATTGCGAAGTATCCTGACAGGTCTGGCAATGATCAGATTACCATCCTGTACACCCACACATCCGGATTGAAACGCTCAGGGTTATTGCCCAAAAAGCCAGATCCGGCGAAATGGTATTTCCGTATGCCTGATGAACAGCCTTACGAGGCAGGATCGGACTCCTGACGCATGTACCACGGGAATTTTATGGGAAAAGGGCTGATACATTCAGCATGATTCATGGCACACCTGATGCCGCTCATCAGGCAACCAACTTCCCGGGTTCATCCGACGGGTGATACTGATGGTTTTTGTCTGTAAGCAATGTGGAACCTGTTGCATGGGTATGGGGGACTATATCGTCATAGATCATATGATTGGCCCTTTTGAATTTGCCTGCGAGTCGGTTTCAACAGGAACGCCATTTAATGCCCGTGTTGATGATAACAAAAAAGAGATCTTTTCAGATCACACATTCCCGGATCAACACCCTTCCGCCTGCAGGTTCCTCCGCCCGAAGGGAAGTCGTATCATCTGCACGATTCACCGGGATAGTCCGCCCCAGTGCAAATTCTATCGCTGCGTGGTGATGAGGATTTTTAATGAAAAGGGAATACAAATCGGGATAATTACAGGTACTTTCTCGCTTCATTCAGATGACCACGGGCTGAGGAGCGTCTGGGAAGAGGCCTGTCAAAAAATTCCGGAATCGGATCCTGATTCGGAAATCAGGGTTCAGGTTTATCTGGAAGAGCATGGGTACAGGGTTGAATAACCCCTGCGTTTATCAGAATGAGCCTGCATCGGGTTAATCAAATGAATAGAATTTCCCACAAAATTCCTCAATGAAGCAGAATGAAAAAATACGTGACGCCCAGGTCGGAATTCGAATCCGAGTCGTTTGCGTGACAGGCAAACATGATGGGCCACTACACTACCTGGGCTCTTTTTTAAACAAATGTCCCGCCTCCCGGATTCGAACCGGGGACATCGCGGTAGCCGCGCAGTTACCGATACCGGTAAACCATACTACAGCCGCGCACTCTACCGAGCTGAGTTAAGGCGGGGCACTGCGCTATAAATGTAGGGATAGTCGGGTATTAAACATATCGTTAAAGAACGGGGGAAAAAGGCAGAAATTGACCGGATTCCGGAGATTTGTGGGTTTTATTTAAATAATCCGCATGCCCATGTAAATGTATGACTGCTCGCAAGGATGTTGCGGGGGATCGCCTTCTTCACCGATAGCCATGCTCATGAAGAAGTGACTGTTTTTGACACTACGCTCCGGGATGGAGAACAAACCCCGGGGATTGCATTCACCTTTGAACAGAAACTCGAGATTGCACGTCAGCTCTCTGCCATCGGCGTCCATGTAATCGAAGCAGGATTTCCTGCATCGTCAAAGGCCGAAAATGAGACGGTGACCGCTATTAAAAAGCTCGGTCTTGAGGCGAAGATCTGCGGACTTGCCCGGTCAGTAAAGACTGATGTTGACGCATGTCTTGACTGCGACGTTGACATTGTCCATGTCTTTATTCCGACGTCCGATATCCAGCGGATAAATACGATCAACAAGAGCCGTGAAGAAGTACTCGAAATCACGGATGACATTATCCACTATATCCGCGAGCATACCAGCCAGTGTATGTTCTCGGCTATGGATGCCACACGGACGGAATGGGATTACCTTATCGAAGTATTCAGGACGGCAGCACATGCCGGCGCAACGATCATCAACGTGCCGGATACCGTGGGAATCATCTCTCCTTCCGGTATGAAAACACTGGTCACCCGGATTGCCCGGGAGGTCGACTGTCCGATCGATGTACACTGCCACAACGATTTCGGACTCGCCGTCGCGAATACGATAGCAGCGGTGGAGGCCGGGGCATCTCAGGTGCAGGTCACGGTCAATGGCCTGGGCGAACGGGCGGGCAATGCTGACCTCGCGCAGACCGTCATGATCATGGAATCGATGTACGGGATTAAGACCGGGATCAGGAAGGAGCGGCTGGTCGAAACTTCCCGCCTTATCTCCCGGTTCAGCGGGATTGGCATCACACCCACCCAGCCGGTTGTCGGGGAAAATGTCTTCTCTCATGAAAGTGGTATCCACTCGCATGGAGTTATAAAGAATTCCGCAACATTTGAACCCGGGATCATGACGCCCGAAATGGTGGGACACCGCAGGAGATTAACCCTCGGCAAACATGTCGGGAGGCATGCGGTACGCCAGATGCTGACCGATGTGCACGTTGAACCAAACGACTCACAACTGGACATTATTGTTGAAAAGGTCAAGTCAATCGCAAGTAAGGGCAAACGGGTGACGGATGCTGATCTCTATGAAATCGCTGAGAGCGTTATGGGCATCGAGCTCAACCACAAGATGTTTGACCTGCAGGATATCGCCATTATGACGGGCAACCACATGATCCCGACGGCAAGCGTGAAGGCAATGGTCCAGGGGAAGGAGCATATCTTCTCCAGTGTTGGCAATGGACCGGTCGATGCAGCGCTCAATGCGATCTTCGGGATCGTCCCGGCCAGGGTCCAGCTCAAGGAGTTCAATATTGAGGCAATCGCCGGTGGATCCGATGCAATGTGCCATGTGACCATTGCCGTTGAAGATGAACTCGGTCGTATTTTCGATGCAAGCGGGAGCGGTGACGATATAGTTCTCGCATCTGTTGAAGCGCTCGTGAATGCCATCAACCTGACCAGCCGGACATAAATAGTCAAAGACAGGGTCAGAGACGCGACAGGAAAAGTGCTTCATTTTTTTACAATAGGATTTTCGGCTTTAAAGAAACAGGATGAAATTGTGAGAATACGAGTCTCTCCGCGTCGACTCATCCCGAAGCATATGAACCGCCGCGGGGGCGCCCCGTCGGGGGCGGCGGAGTTTATCGCAATAACGTTTATCGCAATAAAAGGAAGGACTATACCTTTACATCCAGCGTATCACAATTTTCTTAAGAAATAATTATGAATAACGTTCTCGGGGGCTTTGCCCACGCCACTGTGGCATCCCCCGATATGATATTCAGGGAAATTCGTGCAATCCAATATCAGTGGCTCACTCAAGATGTGGATTATCTACAAAGTGGAAAACTGAACTTTTTTTTATCCGAATTCGTAACGTTTATTCCACTCGGAACCTATCGCGCAATCTGGTGATCAAAAAGATCCTTGACCTGAAAAAAAAGAATTACGCTGCAGCCGGGGCACCTTTACCTTCCAGTGCTGCCTTGATCTGT
>DATEXZ010000076.1:0-5325 GCA_035256445.1 Methanoregula sp. | reverse complement strand
TCCTGCTGGAGAACCTGAACCAGGCGATTATGTGCAACCCGCGCAATGCCTACCAGCGCTATAACGCCGCCACCAACTCGACAGATCGCGTGCTGCATACCTATATGGGAGTGCTCCTGCCGAACTACACCAACGTCTCCTTTTCCGGTGCCGGCGTACTCAACCCGATTTCCAATGACCCGAAGCTCCGCCTGATCGGGAGCGGTGTTCCCATCTTTTTATGCGGGGCGCAGGGCATGGTGATCGGCGAAGGTACCCAGCACTCACCTGCAGGGGGATATGGCACCCTGATGGTAACCGGGGACTTAAAGGAGATGTCGCAGGACTATCTCAGGGCAGCGACCATGACCGGATACGGCGTCACACTCAATGTCGGCCTCGGCATCCCCCTCCCGGTGCTGGATATTGATGTAGTGCGGGCAACTGCTGTCCGCGATGAAGACATCGCGGTGGATCTCCTCGATTACGGCGTGCCAAGCCGGAGCCGCCCGGCAGTCAGGAAGGTGACCTACGCAGAGCTGCGGAGCGGAACTGTCGTGATCAATGGTGAAGAGGTCAGGACATCATCCCTCTCAAGCTTCCGGAAAGCACGGGAGGTTGCTGAAGAGCTGAAACACTGGGTCGAGCGCGGGAGCATGCTACTCACCCTTCCCACCCGCCCGATCGATGCGAAAAAGCAGGCAAAGCCGATGTACGAGAGTATCAAGAGCCCCCGGGTGCTGGACATCATGGACCGGCAGTTTGTCAGTATCGGCCAGGACGTGGAGATCATCACAGCGGCAAAGAAACTCCTGAAGGGCGAGACCAACCACCTGCCGGTGATAGACAGCGAAGGTGTGCTTGTCGGCATTGTTACCACCTTTGACATATCCAAGGCGGTTGCAAACCCGGGAAAGGCGCATCTGGTGAAAGATATCATGAAAAAGAAAGTGGTTACGACCACACCGGATGAAGCGGTGGATATCGCCGTGCAGAAACTGGAGCGGAACAACATCAGCGCACTGCCGGTGGTTGACGGCGGGCACCACGTGATTGCCATGCTCACGGCAATGAATCTCGGGAAACTCTTCGGGGGAAGGTGGCTGAAATGAAACTGCTGGTGACCTTCTCGCGCAAGAAGGGAAGAAAACCGATCATCGCGCAGGCAGTGCGTGACACCGGCGTCCTGATCAATGTTGAACGGGCCGTGATCGATTCGTCCGAGGGGGAAGCGCTGATCGATGTCCCGGATGAGCAGTGCAAGCTTGTCAGCGACACGATGATCCGTCTCGGTGCGACTGTGCACATGCTCGAACATGGTATCAGTGTGAACGAAAGCGAATGTGTGGACTGCGGGGCGTGCATCAGCATCTGCCCGCGTGAAGTCTTCTCGCTGGACAGGAACTTCCGGCTGAAGCTGGAAGAGGGGAAATGCGTGCTTTGCGGCAAGTGCATCGAGGCGTGCCCGCACCAGGCCCTTACGCTTCCGCTATGATCCGTGAACCATTCCGGTTCCGCCAGACCTTTGCAACTGTCCTTGCCGATGAGCCAAAGCATATCGCGGCGGCAAAGGAGGGCATGATCCAGGCCCGGCAGGTACTGGAAGCATATATTGCCCACGATCCTTTTTTTCAGGTCACCTTTGACCCGTATACGCCGGATTCAGATGAGGTGATCATCAGGAGGATGGCAGATGCAGCGGCCAGGGCAGGTGTCGGGCCAATGGCAGCTGTGGCGGGGGCAATTGCCTGGACTGGTGTTGAGGCGATGGCTGATGCGGGTGCGTTATTCGGGGTTATCGATAACGGTGGCGATATTGCCCTCATAAGTGACAGACCCGTGCGGGTAGGTGTCCATGCCGGTGAAGCGCGGCTGTCGGACCGGATTGCCTTTGTCGTCCCCCCGCAGAAGAACATACTGGGGATCTGCACCTCATCGGCATCGGTCGGGCCATCCGTATCCTTTGGCATGGCAGATGCTGTCACGGTCTTTTCTTCCGATGTCGCGCTCGCGGATGCATGGGCAACGTCGGTATGCAACCAGATCCGGCCCGATGATCAATCAGTCCTTGAACGGGTCAACGCGTCAGAAGTTTCAGGTATTTTTGCCATCATGGGAGAAACTCTGGTGAAATGGGGAAATCTCCCGCCACTGGTTCCTGCGAAGGTCGACGAACAGCTGATCAGTGCGGGAGATCGGTTGTAATTCGGTGATGCGGGAAAAGTAAAAAAACAATTCTTGTCTTCGGTGGAGTGTGGATTTGGGCGATTGGGGTGCGATAGAATAATCCAAACGGTGAATTTCCTGTTTTCATGAGGGCAGCATCCTGAACTTATATAAAAAAAAGAGTAGATTACCGGCTCTGGAGAAAATCCTGATATTAAGTTGATGCACGGATATTCAGATTTCCACAGATTTCTACGGATTTCCATGGATATCATATCGGGGGGATGCCACAGTGGCGGGGCAAAGCTCCCGAGGACGTTATAACATGATAATTTCTAAAGGGCCGATTTCTCCAGAGCCAATAATTATTTTCCACCGGAAAACGTGCTCTATATTAATCTGGCCGGTGTACGATCCGTACAATGGACCAGCGAATAAAAACCGTGTTCTTCCTCATGGTCACTTGTGCAGTTGCGCTCTCGTTTACTGCACATATGTTTGCGGTTTTTCCCTTCGACCTGAAGATTTCCCATGAATTGCAGGAAGTCAAAAATCCTCTGTTTGCCTCAGGTATGCAATGGGTAAGTGCACTTGGTGATACCCGGGTCGGAATTTTCCTGGTAGGAGCGGTTTGTTCTCTGTATATCGTCCGGCGCCAGGCACTGGAAGCTTTTTTTGTCCTGGCCACCCTGAGTAATTTCGCACTCACCGCTTTTCTCAAAGTTCTGGTCGCCCGCCCGCGACCTCCGGATTTTTTCATGGATCCGGCCGATTTTTTATCGTCTGTAAACCAGTATAGTTTCCCAAGCGGGCATGTCCTCTTTTTTGTCGTCTTTTTTGGTTTCATTGCGTACCTTGCGTGGCTTCACCAGACCGGGCTTCCCCGGATAATGGTTATTGCAACCTGCGGTGCCCTTGTCATGCTCATCGGTCCTTCACGGGTATATCTTGGGGCACACTGGGCAAGTGATGTCGTTGGTAGCTATATTATCGGAGCCCTGTGGCTGTTTGTACTGATACTCGGGTATCAGCTGGTCGCGCACCGGAACAACAGGTTCCCGGGCACCTGATGTGCACACGAACAATGGATCAAGGATATCTGGTTGCATTCAAAACAGGCTCAGAGGTAAATGTCGTCGGAGGCAGATACGCTGAATCCGGAAGTACGTTTCAGAGAAGTGCAGGAATGACCGTTAAAAGCAGACAGATGCCGACCGGAATGACCAGATTGTCATCGACCGGTGAGAACATTTCGATAATTCCCGCAAAGACGGCAACGATAAGAGCCCCATGAACCGGAATCAACAGGAGCAGGAACAGGAAGGTGACAAAGATCCCGGTAATCGTCCCTTCTGCGGATTTTCCGTTCCAGATACGCATCCTGCCAAATTTTTTGCCTGCTATGGCTGCAACACCGTCGAGAACTGCTAATGAGACAAGTGCCGGTACGACGAACGTGGTCGGGAAAAGGATTACACAGGTAAGAGCACTCACTGCGAAATATAAAGCACCTTTTCCCGGTAATGGATCACACCGATCGACATAGTTCAGGACCGCCGAGAAGACCGGAAGAGTATAGCCCCGGAGGATCAGATCAACGAGGATCAGGCCGGAAAAGAGACCGCCGGCAAGGATCGCCAGTGCAGAAGTATGGTCGAGGACAAGGACCATCCCCGCAATTGCCAGGCCGAAGATCACATGGATAAGTTTTCGTGCCAGCTCCTGCATCGTGGATCATTGGTGAAACGAACCATAAAAAGTTCTGGGTCTCCTGGATGAATCGCTCGAAGATCATCACTCATTTCGAGCTTTTTTTCCGGGGTGCGGTTTCAATCCTTGTTCTCCTGGATGCGCTTGTACTCTCTCTTACCTTCTTTCGGGTAA
The DNA here is from genome assembly GCA_035256445.1 of Methanoregula sp. Taxonomy (GTDB): domain Archaea; phylum Halobacteriota; class Methanomicrobia; order Methanomicrobiales; family Methanospirillaceae; genus Methanoregula. Next base: position 1,296 of record DATEXZ010000076.1, on the reverse strand, counting down.
CAAAACCTGGGAAAATCAACCGGTCTCATTTGGTTTATCGATGTGCCCCCCCTCGAAAACCCCCGATTATGGGAATCCCCCACCTTTCCCGATACGTAGTTTATCCCTTCCACCTGCCCGATCAGCCAGCCAATTGAGCCTGTTTGCGCACATTCCGGCTTCGTCCTGATTTCATCGGGACCAGGCTCAAATCAGCTATATCCATATGAATTTACATCCATTTTCCGCGAATTAAGCACTTTTTCCGGTTCTGTGTCAGACAGCAATCCGGAGAATCCGTTCAAAATAACCCCTGTTTACCAAAAGGAGCCCAATTTGAGAAATGGCAGTACCTGGGATCCTCTTATGTCCAAAAGGAGGTATTCTCCGACGGAGATAGAGTTTACCGTCGGCAATCAGGAATATCAGGAACCAGGTTTATCTTCTGGTTTCACGGCCGGTGCCTGGGTGATCCCGGGCAAAACCGTTCCGGGAGCTCCGACCGGAAGAATCATGCCGTCCCGCCCCAGTTCTGTAAGCGACAGGTCCACGACCCGGAAAAACCGCCACGCATACCGGGGCGAACAGAGCCAGAGCTCACGGGAAATCTCACGTGATGATGCGATGATCCGGAGCGGGGCAATCTCTGCGGCAAGTTCCCGTCCCATTTCCTCCACTGTACAGCAGAGCCGGCGTACGCATTTGATCCGGACATGCGCTACGATGCCCGGGCTCATAATGGCAAAATCACAGATCCTGCCGGGTTCGCTCTGGTAATGCTGGACCACGCCCCGCTTCTCCGCAATGGGATCGGCTTCCTTGCGGGCCCGGACCGGAATGCGTCCGCGTGTCACGGAGTATCCTCAAAAATTCCGGGTACGAATCGTGGATGATTATGGGCGATCCTGAAGGGGATCCTTTTTGGTGCAGTTTCTGGTATATCCTGTATGAATCCGGTGCCCGGCCTCCATGGAAATATGAGTCCCGTTTTTACCTCCAGTATACCTGGTAGTTTATTTTTCAAGACTGTTCACTCCTTTTTCTATCTGACAACCGGTTTTCCAGTTTTCTCAGATAACAGCTTTTTCCGGTCTCGTGTAAATTCGTTCCCGGATCTTCTCTTCATGGCATAATACCCGCGATGATATACCCTTTCCTTATTCAAAAAAAAGAATAGCAAAATCTGGTAAAATCTCGGTCCGATTACAAAAAATCCGCTGAATTATGCGAATAATCAAGGTACAAAAAAGATACCCGCAAAAAATATGTGCTGGATAGAATTGTTGGATTTTTTATTATACCCAAAACCCTGACTAC
>DATEXZ010000075.1:0-3249 GCA_035256445.1 Methanoregula sp. | reverse complement strand
TAAGGGTGTCGTCAGCAGTCAGCGTATAAATCATAACCGGCAGGAACCCCTTCTCATTTGCTGATGCCTTGTTGCCGACGAAAACAATGGTCTTGCCCGGCTCTCCGGAATATGGATCGCGTTCGACATCGAACCGGACGTAGGTGATCCCGTTGAAGGTGACGACAGATTCATTGAATGCTGCACCGGAACCACGGATGATATTCCGGATATTCTGGTCCACGCTGAGTGAGGATGAGTACGAGAAGATGGTCAGGGAGTCGGGGAGCTCGATATAAGTGCCACTGTTGTCGGTAATGGTCCTGTTGGCCCCGGAAACGGCCGGGTTGAATACGGTCGTTTTATAGAGGATGTTGTATGCTGATGTTGGTGCCCGGATGGTTGTGCCTGCATACCCGTTCGGTGCAGAGATGGTGAAGAGCAGCTGCGTATCCCTGATACTCTTCGGGAGGGGAATGGCGGGGGCGATCGTTGTCGGTACGGGAATCGGAGTCGTGGGCAGAGGAGTAGGAACAACAGTCGGGGTTTCGGTAGGGATTGTCGTCGGCACCGGTGTGGGAGTCGGCGTGGGCTGGACGGTCTGGGTGCACCCGGCAGTTACCAGGAGGATGCCAAGCATGCAGCAGAATGCAACAAGCAATGAAGTTTTCATACGCCCTCATAGATGTGGCAGTTGATAAAAATTTCGGGTCGTTTTACCTGTATGAATGAGAGCGCAGCAAAAAACAACGAACCCTCCTGAAAAAACAGAATAGAATAGCGCCCCGCAAGAACCTTCCCTTCATGAGTATTCTCCGAAGCGGTCTGGTGAATTTAAACAGGAAATCTGTTCCGGAAAAGAGCAGGAATGGGAAGATACGGAAAAACAAAAAAAACGGGCCTGAAGGGATTTGAACCCTTGACCTGCGGATTAAGAGTCCGCCGCTATGCCGAACTAAGCTACAGACCCAAGCCTGTTAGACCTAATAATGTGGTCGATATTGCCGAATAAATGTTTTGGAGATAACTTCCTTGGAATCCCTTAATACGCAGGAATGGTACATCTCTCTAGTAACATGCCACAGGAAGCCCCGTTTGAGCAGCCGGGACCGACAAAATACGGTATTTTCGGGTGCGGGACCAACGGTTACAACATCATCCTCGAACTCGCAAAAGAGCATGAGCGCGTGATTGTTGTCGACAAGGATGATATGAGAGTGCGAAACCTCCGGGACCAGAAGTTCGACGCGTACCTGCGGGACGTCACCTCACCCGAAATGCTTGCCGGGCTTCCGGTGTTCGAGATCGCATTCATCATGACCGGCGACGGGGAGGCCAACCTGGCCGCGGTCCTTGCCATCAAAAAGCGTTACCCGGCCGTACAGGTGGTTGCACGCTCGATCGACCCGGTGAACGGGCAGAAACTAACGGCCGCGGGGGCGGACCTGGTGCTCTATCCCCAGGAAGTTGTTGCACGGTCGGCTATCCTCCAGATCAAAAAGCAGCATTCGAGCAGGATTTCACAGAGGCTCTTTACCCTCCTTGCCGGCTGGGAGGGTACGCTGGGCATCATCACCCACAAGAACCCGGATCCGGATGCGATTGCATCGGCTATGGCACTGGCCGAGATTGCAAAACACGCCAACCCGAAGTCACTCGCAACTCGGATTTTCTATGAAGGCAATATCGGCCACCAGGAGAACCGCACGTTTGTCAACCTGCTGGATATCAAAATGGAGCACCTGAACCCGGAGGCACTCCAGAAATGCACCTATATTGCACTGGTTGATTGTGCGGGCCCCGGTGCGAATAACGACGTCCCCCCGCAGACAAAAATCAATATTATCATCGACCATCACAAGGATGGCAGGCATGTGGCGACCCAGAGCACGTTCATCGATAACCGCCCGGGTGTTGGTGCGACTGCCAGTATCCTGACCCAGTACCTGCAGGAACTTGACGTCCCCATCGACAAGCGGGTTGCGACTGCACTTCTCTATGGTATTCGTACCGATACCAAGGAGTTCAAGCGGAACGTGACATCGCAGGACCTCAATTACGCGGGATTCCTCCTGCCGCTTACGGACGCCGACCTGCTCGATAAGATCATGTCTCCTTCCATGTCACAGGAGACACTCGACGTAATCGGCACGGCAATCACCCGTCGGAAGATCCAGAGCGGGTATCTCTTTGCCAATGTGGGCTATGTCATGAACCGTGATGCACTCCCGCAGGCAGCTGACATTCTCATCACTCTCGAAGGGGTAAATACGGCGCTTGTCTATGGCATCACCGACAACGCGATCGTTATATCGGCCCGGAACCGTGACATCCGGTTACACATCGGCAATGCACTGTCGGAAGCATTCGGGGAAATGGGGGATGCCGGTGGTCACCCGAATATGGCGGCTGCGATGCTCCCTCTCCATTATTTCGGCAAAGTGGAGAACAAAGCCCAGCTGCTCGAGTTCGTCATCGAGCCCATACTGAAGAAGTTCAGGAACCTTGTCGGGCTGGAGAACGAAGTAAAAAAGAATGGCTCCTAGTCCCGGAAAGGTACCGGAGCGTTCCGCTGAAAAGGAGCGGTCCCCAACCGGGTAGTGCCGGGTAAACGAAGTAATGGGCACGACTTCCGGCAGAATCCGGGAAGAGTGGGATAAACCTGAAATAATGTCTGACAGGGAAATCAGCGCCGGTATCGCGCGGGGAATATCCGAGGCAGAGAATGAATTTTAACGAGTGGGAACCCTGGTATTGTGAGATCCTGGACTATTTCGGGTTTTCCCGTGCTGATGACGAGAAAGCTGCCCGGCAGCTTGCCTCACTGTTATCCCGGGATGATCTTGCTGCCCTCGCAGCCCTTACCTGCGGCAGCGAAGTTACGGTCTGCGGCAATGCACCCTGCCTGAAAGACGAGCTTGCAAAAATCCGGGGCATCGTATTTGCAGCAGATGCCGCAGCTATGGTACTTGATGCACACGGTATCTGTCCTGATGTGGTCTTTACCGACCTTGATGGTGCAACGGATCGGCTCCTTTCCATGAACGAATCGGGCACCATCGTCGTAATCCACGCGCATGGCGACAATATGCCTCTGCTCAATTACTGGGTACCGAGGTTCAAAGGGCAGGTCGTCGGTACTACCCAGAGCTCCCCGCTCCCGCATGTGTACAACTTCGGTGGATTTTCTGATGGTGACCGTGCAGTTTTCGCTGCGGACGAACTCGGTGCCGGGCATATCACGCTTATCGGGTTTGACCTGGATGATAA
>DATEXZ010000074.1:0-45807 GCA_035256445.1 Methanoregula sp. | reverse complement strand
AGGAGGAAATCTCTGTCACATTATGATGAGAGCCGCCGCCCCTGGAGGGACGCCCCCCGCGGCGGATCTGTAACAAATTCTCTGCAATCTCTTTGCCCTGCCGTGCTTCGGGGAGATTCTGATCCGAGTAGCCTAATAAATTTCTATGATTTTCTTAAAAAATAATAAAAAAGAAACTGAGATAAAAAATCATAGTATTCCTGAAATCTGAACTGACAACCCCAAGCTGGTGTAAAGGATGACCGCCGCCTCCGAAGGGACTCCCCGCGGAAGATCTGTAACAAATTCTCTGCAGTATCTTTGCCCCGCCGTGCCTCGGAGAGGCCTTGAGGCGGGTGACCTCATAAATTTCTATAATTTTTCCCGAAAATAATGGACACGAGTACATAAGGCAAAAATCATAGTGTTCCGGTATAATCTGACAACTGGAATCTCTCAATAGGTGTAAAGGATGAAGAAGCTGCCCTTGATGAGCGCTGCTGTGGCAGATCATTACTAAAAAATTCCCTGCTCCGCTGTTCGATGAGAACTCAAACGGAAAAGAACATCAACTACCTGTTTTTCGATCAGAAAGCACTACAAATTTGGTGATGCCCGTCATGGTACGGTTATCTGAATACGGTTACCGCTGCCGTTGCCATGCTATGATTGCAGCAGAGCGATCTTTGAACCCACGGGTACGCCCAGCTCATCTGCAACAGGTTTGCATTTTGCCGCCAGAAGATAAGCCACCGGGGGCAGGTTGTCCATTTCATAAAGTGACTCGTAATTGGCCATCCCTTTTGCAATAATTATTGTGCACTGTGAAATAGCCTGGCGGAGATCGTCCGGAATATTCTCCATGCATATCCCGATCTCGGCACCACCTCCCGTCGTTGTTACCCTGTCTGCAATAGTGTCAAGTCCAAGATCCCGTGCATCCTGTAATGTCGCGTCATTGAGTATGGGGGCTTCCTTGACAGCGAGGGTTACATGAGACCCGTGTCCTTTAAGGTATTCGATAAGAAGGCGATCGAGCACAATTTCACCGCAATTGTCACTCAGATATACGACACGGGAGCAGAGGGGTGCAATTTCATCTGTATGATCGATGAAAAGCCCTTTTGAAAATTCTCTCCTGAAAAAAACGGAAAAATTTTCTTCAACAAGGTGTCCCTTGACACCATAATCAAAGGTATTTCCTATTACTGACGCGAGGACATAATCGCGGAATGTCCCGAGGTCGTTTCTGACATCCCTGCAGACATCTGATGCCTGCCGGTTCCCCTTCTGCTTAAGTTCTGCGAATGGATCAGGATTTTTTAGCAGTTCATATGCCCGTCGATGAATCCGGCTGGCGATCTGGGGATGGGAAAGCGGTGCAGACCGAATCTCATTCGTTACTATCCGGCAGCCGGTCATAGTCGCTTCTGTGAGACGGGGGCTGGCACGAGCGAGTGTACATTCAAGCATCACACGGGAAAGTAAACAATCTATACAAGTTTCAGTAATTTTCATACCGACGACCAGAAAAACAACACAAGAAATGGGGCCACTGAGATTTGAACTCAGGTCAGAAGACCCCCAGTCTCCTAGGATGGCCAGGCTACCCTATGGCCCCGCTCTCTTACTATTGGATCATTTCGTTTATTTATCTTGTTATAGGAAAAGAGAACTTTCTGAACCGGGAAATATCAGATTACTATCCTGCATCTGACCGGGATTATCAACGTTCGGGAGATTTTTCAAGCGGCACAGTTAGCCCCGATTTTTTCTTTTCCTGACTCATAAATCGACGCAAAAAAAAAGATATGTATATATGTTACAATCAGGTAATTATGAATTACAAGGGTAGTGCAGCAGGTGCCGGACATGTTGAAAGAGAAAATTTCTGGATTTATTGATAAAATTCGGTCGATAGACGGGGTAGCAGCATGTGCTCTTGTTTCCCGTGACGGGATAGTAGCCGGAAAGTATTTCGACCGCGATCTCAATGAACCATGGCTGGGAGCTCTTCTCGCAACTATCCTGTCAACTGCTGAGTCGGTTGGAGGCATTATAAGGATGAAATCTCTGGAATCGATCTCAATACATGCGCCGGATACGTCAGTTATGGTTGTTGGTGCAGGGGAAAATTTTCTTATAGCAGCAATTATCAATGACAGAAAGGATCCGGTAACCATTCAAAACCAGATGCTCGCGGTTGCAAAGACAATCGGGGAGTCGATGTGATGTATACTATTCTTGTTGTCGATGACAGTCCATTTATTGTCGATGTGTTTGTTACTATGCTGGAACGGGGAGGTTACCGGACTGTTGCTGCCTATGGTGGGGAGGAATGTCTGGAGATCCTGAAGACCGTGACACCTGATCTGATTCTTCTGGATATTATGATGGAACCCGTTGACGGATGGGAGACTCTTGAACGAATTAAGGAAAATCCCCGGACAAAGGATATTCCGGTGCTCATGCTCACCGCAAAACAGCTTACTCCGACAGAAGCACAGGAATACGGGATTTATATCGAAGATTATGTCCTGAAACCAATCACTCACCGTGAACTGTACGATGCGATCGAGCATGTCCTCAAAAGACAACAGGCAATCAAATCTGACATTGATCTGGCAAAACAGTCCGGTTTTGACGCGGAAATCATAGCCGAATATGCCCGTCTGAGTAAAAGCATTGATGTGAACAAGCGGCTCATGAAAATTCTCGAAACTACCTACAATTTCGATGATGCAAAAGTAAGAGTCAGTGAAGAGATATCAAATGCGATCAAGGGTATGGAAATGAATATTAAATTCCAGGAGGACCGGCTTCGCCAGATAAAAGGGAACATGTCGGGAACAACATCATCCTGATGCCATCTTTTTTGGGTGTACATCCTTTTACTATGCCTCTCTGAAGTCGAAAAATCAATCAGTCTGCATCTGCCAGGTCACAAAAAATTTCCCTGGGACCTGAAGTGTAATCCGGGTACCTTTGTTTTTGCCACAGAGAAAATATTTATATAGTTTTTTGGCATTGTTATAATGCTGTACATCTTAGTCAGTATTGGGTTCGTAGCTCAGTTCGGTAGAGCGCCTGGCTTTTAACCAGGTGGTCGGGGGTTCAAATCCCTCCGGGCCCGTTGCCACGAGAAATCGTGGGTTTTTTGCGGTGATGCATCTGAAAGGAAATCTATTCATCTGTGAGGGGGTTTTTCATTGAGCACCAAACTGAATGTGTTGAAGCATGTAATGGTGCCAGACCATAGCATCATGAGTGAGGAGGAGGTATCTGCGCTCCTCTCCCACTACAACATTACTACGGAACAATTACCTAAAATTTACCATGACGATCCAGCGGTCAAGACGATTGGCGCAAACGTTGACGATGTTATACGGATTGTACGGATGAGTCATACGGCCGGCAGGGCTGAGGCATATCGTCTCGTAATCAAGAGACCGAAGAAATAATTTTTGGGGTGGTCAGTCTGATTGACAGAAGTATTTTATCGAAGGCATATTTTTCACGGGAGCATGTTGCGCGCCACCAACTTGATTCCTTCAATTATTTCTTAAAGCACAATCTTCAGAAAGTGGTTAATGAGCAGAAGGTTATCGAGACGGATATCGAAAACCGGGGAAAAAACAATGAACCTGTGTGGGTGGAGCTGGGTTCGATTACCGTTAAACGACCGCTCGTCAGGGAAGCCGACGGTTCTCAGGGAGAACTGTATCCATGCGAGGCACGATTACGCAACCTTACGTATGCAGCCCCAATCCAGTTGGGGCTTACCCTCGTGCATGGTGAAGAACGCCAGGAACCAATAATCACTACCATCGGGCAATTGCCGATCATGGTTGGTTCACTTGCCTGCAACCTGTACGGCATGGACGATGCACAGCGCATTTCACACGGGGAGGATGCTTTTGATCCGGGTGGATATTTCATTGTGAACGGTACTGAACGCGTACTCATGACGCTTGAGGACCTTGCTTCCAACAAAATAATGACAGAGTTCACCGAGCGGTATAATGAGCGTATTTACGTCGCAAAAGTCTTTTCACAGTTCCGGGGATACCGTGCACTGGTCGTAGTCGAGCGTAATAAAAAGAACCTGCTTGAAGTCTCTTTCCCGTCTGTCGCCGGGCATCTCAAGTTCGTTGACCTGATGCGTGCGCTCGGTATGACAAATGATCAGGAGGTCGTAAACGCAGTCTCGCCAGATGAGGATATCCTCACCTTCATGATGCAGAACCTGGAAGAAAGCGAATGCGATTCTGTTGAAGGCGGTATCATGTACGTTGGTAAGAAGCTCGCTCCCAACCAGACGAAGGATTACCAGCGGAAACGGGCAGAATTCGTCCTGGACAATTACCTCCTGCCGCATCTCAATTACTCAATGCCTGCAAACCTGAAAGAGGGCGATGAGGGCTATCAGGAAGCTGTACTGTCCGTCAGGCTTGCGAAAGGGCATTTCCTGGGTCGCATGGCAGAGGCTTGTTTCGATCTTGTGTTGAACAAACGCAGGATTGATGATAAGGATCACTACTCAAATAAGCGTCTCAAGCTTGCAGGGGACCTCATGGAAGATCTCTTCCGTATCTCGTTAAACCGGCTTACCCGGGATATCAAATACCAGCTTGAGCGTGCGAGTATGCGTCACCGTGACCTGTCGATCGCAACCGCAGTACGTGCAGATGTGCTTACCGAGCGTCTCTTGCATCCGCTTGCTACCGGTAACTGGGTCGGCGGCAGAACGGGTGTTTCTCAGCTGCTCGATCGTGTAGATCATATGGCCGTGCTCTCTCACCTGCGTCGCGTTATCTCCCCGCTCTCACGTTCTCAGCCTCACTTCGAAGCTCGTGATCTGCACCCGACTCAGTGGGGGCGTATCTGTCCAAGTGAAACTCCTGAAGGTCCGAATTGTGGTCTCGTCAAGAACTTTGCCCAGATGGTAGAAATCTCAAAGGGTGTTGATGATGAAGGCGAAGTTATGCGTCTTCTGTATAATCTTGGCGTTGAACAGATACGGGGTGAAACCCGATGAAGAAGTCCCGCGTATTTGTTGATGGAGCGCTCATCGGGCTTGACGACGATGCAAAAGCACTGGTAGCCAGCATCAGGTCAATGCGCCGTCAGGGCGCTATCTCAGCCGAGGTGAACGTATCTCACAAGGAGTATAACGGGGATGTAGTGATTCTTACAGACCGTGGTCGTGCCCGTCGTCCCCTGATCGTCCTGAAAAACGGCGCTCCGCTCATCACGACCGAAGATCTTGCAAAACTGGCAAAAAGAGAAGTTGATATGAACTCATTTGTCCAGCGTGGGCTGATTGAGTTTATTGACGCTGAGGAAGAAGAAGATCTCCTCATCGCAATGAACCCCGAGAACATAACTCCCGATCACACCCACCTGGAGATCGACCCCTCTCTGATCCTCGGTATTGGTGCTGCACACGTCCCGTTCCCGGAACATAACGCAAGCCCCCGTGTTACGATGGGTGCAGGCATGGTCAAACAGGCACTGGGATTCGGTGCAGCCAATATGAAACTGCGCCCGGATACCCGCGGTCACCTGCTCCATTACGTGCAGAAACCCCTTACCCATACCCAGACTTCTGAACTGATCGGTTCTGACGATCGTCCTGCCGGGCAGAATTTTGTTGTTGCAATTCTTTCCTACGAAGGATACAACATTGAAGATGCACTCATCTTCAACAAGGCTTCGATAGAACGCGGTCTCGGGCGCTCGCATTTCTTCCGAACCTATGAAGGAGAAGAACGCCGTTACCCCGGTGGTCAGATCGACAGGATTGAAGTGCCTGAAGAGGATGTCGCCGGTGCCCACGGGGCAGAGTCGTACAAGAACCTGGATGAGGACGGTGTGATTAATCCTGAAACCGTTGTAGCGGAAAAAGATGTCCTGATCGGAAAAACCTCTCCGCCACGGTTCCTTGAAGAACCCTCCGGAGAACTCATTGCCGTTGAGAAACGCCGGGATACTTCTGTTACCATGCGCAGCAATGAGCACGGGATTGTCGATACCGTGATTATTACTGAAGGGGAGAACAGTTCCCGCCTCGTCAAGGTACGGACCCGTGACCTTCGTATTCCGGAAGTCGGTGACAAGTTTGCATCCCGGCATGGTCAGAAAGGTGTTGTCGGATTAATTACCCACCAGGAAGATATGCCCTTCACCGAAAGCGGTCTCTGTCCGGATCTTGTCATCAACCCCCACGCGATCCCAAGCCGTATGACCGTCGGTCACATGCTTGAAATGATCGGCGGCAAAGTCGGTGCACTTGAAGGAAGAAGGATCAATGGTACCGCATTCCGCGGAGAGAGTGAAGCGGATATCCGATCCTCCCTGAAGAAACTGGGTTTTTCCCATAACGGACGGGAGATCATGTACGATGGCCTCACCGGGAAGCAATTCAAGGCCGATGTGTACGTAGGTGTCATTTATTACCAGAAACTCTACCATATGGTCTCTTCGAAGATGCACGCACGGTCACGTGGACCGGTGCAGGTGCTCACCCGTCAGCCAACAGAAGGCAGGGCACGTGAAGGAGGGCTGCGTTTTGGTGAGATGGAACGGGATGTCATGATCGGCCACGGTGCAGCAATGGCGCTCAAGGAGCGTTTACTTGATGAATCCGATAAGGTCCAGGAATATGTCTGTGCCCGCTGTGGTATGGTCGCGATGCTGGACCGCAAACGCAATATGACCCGCTGCCTTGCCTGCGGAAATGAGACAGATATCTACTCTGTTGAGATGAGTTATGCGTTTAAACTCCTGCTGGATGAGATGAAGAGTATGGGGATTGCCCCAAGACTGAGACTCCAAGATGTGGTCTGAAGAGGTGCACCATGCCAAGCCCAAAACGAATTGGACAAATTGAATTCGGATTATTATCCCCAAAAGAAATCCGCGAGATGAGTGTAAGGAAGATCATCTGGGCGGATACCTACGATGATGACGGGTTCCCGTACCCCCAGGGACTGATGGACCTGAACCTGGGTGTCATCGATCCCGGCCTCAGGTGCAAAACCTGCGACCAGAAAGCAAGCGAGTGCCCCGGGCATTTCGGCCACATTGAACTTGCAAAACCGGTAATCCATGTCGGCTATACGCGCCTGATCAGGAAGCTGCTGCGTGTCACCTGTCGTTCATGCGGGCGAGTCCTGCTGAGCCCTGACGAAATTGAAAAGGTGGTGGGGACTGAGGATGACCAGACCGGTGACCTGCTCTCGGAAAAGGACGTGAAAAAAGAGCGAATCTGTCCCCATTGCGGTGACCAGCAGCTCAAGATAAACTTCGAGAAACCGACTACCTTTTCCGAAGTCATGGTGGAAGGCGGCAAGAAAGTTGAGCATAAACTCACTCCTGCCGACATCCGGGCACGCATGGAAAAGATTCCCAACGAGGATCTTACCCCTCTCGGCATCAATCCTGATGTCGCCCGCCCGGAGTGGACGATCCTGACGGTCCTGCCGGTCCCCCCGGTTACCATGCGCCCATCGATCATCCTTGAAAACGGGCAGCGTTCGGAAGATGATCTTACCCACAAGCTTGTGGACATCATCCGTATAAACCAGAGATTCAAGGAAAACCAGGACGCTGGAGCACCACAGTTGATTATCGAAGATCTCTGGGAACTCTTACAGTACCATGTAACGACCTACCTTGATAATGAAGTGGCGGGCTGCCCCCCTGCACGCCACCGCAGCGGCAGGCCGTTAAAAACCCTTTCCCAGCGCCTGAAAGGTAAGGACGGGCGGTTCCGTGGTTCGCTTTCCGGTAAGAGGGTGAATTTCTCATCCCGTACCGTAATTTCTCCAGACCCGAACCTCTCGGTCTCGCAGGTCGGTGTCCCGCGTGCAGTTGCAAATGAGATGACCATCCCTGTCCGGGTTACGATCCATAATATTGAAGAGCTCAAGCAGATTGTGCGAAACGGTCCTGCTCGGCCCGATGTCAATGCACCATGCGGTGCCAACTACGTGATCCGGCCTGACAACCGGAAACTCCGGCTTGCTGATGGGAATCTTGATACCGTCGCTGACTTGATCGAACCCGGCTACACTGTAGAGCGTCAGCTTCGTGACGGGGATGTGGTTCTCTTCAACCGTCAGCCATCGCTGCACCGGATGAGTATTATGGCCCATAGGGTCAAGGTCATGGAAGGCAGGACTTTCCGGCTCAACCCTGCAGTCTGTCCGCCGTATAACGCGGATTTTGACGGGGATGAGATGAACATGCACGTGCCACAGACCGAAGAAGCACGGGCCGAGGCAACGATCCTCCTTTCAGTCCATGAAAATATCCTGTCACCCCGCTTTGGCGGTCCGATTATCGGGGGTATTCATGACCATGTATCCGGCATATTCATGCTCACCCACGGTATCAGATGGTTTACCAAGGAAGAAGCACTCTATATGCTCCGGTACGCTCACGTGGAACACATGCCGCCCGCAGGTAAAGATGAAGAAGGCATCCAGTACTGGAGTAACAAGCAGGTCTTTTCCACGATCCTGCCCGACCAGCTGAACATGGTCTTCCGGGCGAGCTCGTGCCAGAACTGCGACATCTGTAAAAAGGAGATGTGCGAGCGCGATGCGTATGTGCGTATCATCGACGGAATCCTGGAAGTCGGGACTATTGATAAGAAGGCGATCGGGGCATTTGATGGCCAGATTGTTAACCGTATTATCCGTCATTACAGCATGCGAAGGGCGGCAGAATTCATCGATGACCTGACAAAACTCTCAATCCGTGCGATCATGTTTGACGGGTTCTCGTTTGGTATCGATGATGAAGACCTGTCCAAGACCGAATATGGCCAGATTGATGAAGTGCTCAAGAGTGCGGCAACCGACGTCACACGACGCATTAAAATATATGAAGACGGACAGCTTGAACCCATGCCCGGGCGTACCGTTGAAGAGACCCTCGAAATGCAGATTATGCAGGTGCTCGGAAAAGCCCGTGACCAGACAGGTCAGATAGCCGGGCGGCACCTTGGCCTTGGCAACAGTGCTGTGGTGATGGCAGTATCCGGTGCACGGGGGTCGATGCTGAACCTTACCCAGATGGCAGGTTGTATCGGGCAGCAGTCCGTCCGGGGTGAGCGAATCGTCCGTGGTTATGATGACCGAACACTTCCTCACTTCAAGAAAGGTGACCGCGGTTCCGATGCCCATGGATTCATCGCACACAGTTACAAGGGCGGGCTTAACCCGACAGAGTTTTTCTTCCATGCCATTGGAGGACGTGAAGGTCTTGTAGATACGGCAGTCCGAACTTCACAGAGCGGTTACCTGCAGCGAAGAATGATCAATGCACTGCAGGATCTCAAAGTTGCCTATGATGGAACGGTGAGGTCAACCGGGGGAAGAATCATCCAGTTCCAGTATGGTGAGGACAGTACGGATCCAACCAAGAGCGCGTTTGGCGATCCGGTCGATGTAAAAGGTATTGTCGAGAGTATTCTCAAGGAGGAAGTCTGATGGTGCTCGCAGAAAAGTTCGGCAAGATGATAGATGCAGCGGACCTCCCGAAGAAGACAAAAGATCAGCTGCACAAATTTCTGGACAACAAAGAGATCACAGATTCCCAGTTCAGGCTGATACTTGAACGTGTGCTCAAAGAATACCTGTCAACAAGAATTGAGGCATGTGAAGCCGTGGGTGTTATTGCAGCCCAGTCAATTGGTGAACCGGGTACCCAGATGACCATGCGTACGTTCCACTATGCCGGTGTTGCTGAAATTAACGTAACCCTGGGTCTTCCCCGGCTCATTGAGATCATGGACGCACGGAAAGAGCCCAGTACTCCGACCATGACCGTTTATCTGGAGGATGAGTACTGCAATGACCGTGACCGGGCACGGGAGGTCAGCTGGCAGATTGAAGCTGCCCCCCTCCATGAATTCGGGGATATCACCACCGATATGGAAAACATGCATGTGATCGTGCATCTGAATACAAAAGTCTGTGACAAACGGAAGATCCTGCCCGGCGATATCATGGAAACAGCTCCCCGGAAGATCCGCGACCGCCGGCATTACCGTGACTTTGAACATGAGATCAATGAAGAGACGTCGACCATAATCTTTTCACCGAAAAACAAGGAGAGTTACCAGAACCTCTTCCAGCTCGCTGAACATGTAAGAAATGTCATCGTGCAGGGCATCGACGATATTCTGCGTGTCGTCGTCAGAAAAGAGACCGGGGAGTATATACTTTATACTGAAGGTTCCAACATAAAAGATGTATTTGATGTTGTTGGGGTGGACACCACAAGAACCCGTACCAACAATATCAGTGAAATTGCGTCAGTGCTCGGCATCGAGGCAGCGCGAAATGCTATCATCCACGAGGCGGTATCCACGCTCAATGAGCAGGGTATCCTTGTTGATGTCCGCCACATCATGCTCGTTTCCGACATGATGTGTATGGAAGGCGAGGTCAAGCAGATCGGACGGCACGGTATTGCCGGTGAGAAGGAGAGTGTTCTCTCGCGGGCAGCATTTGAAGTCACGGTCAATCACCTGCTGGATGCTGCCGTGGCAAACGAAATCGATGAGTTGAGCGGTGTCACCGAGAATGTTATTGTCGGCCAACCGATCCTGCTCGGTACCGGCGATGTGAAACTCATCGCAGTCAGACAACACGATAATTGAACATAACCTGAAAAACCAGAGGAATTGTACATGGATTTTAATGCTTCACTCAGAAGAGCCATCAAGACCGGAAATGTAATTCTTGGCCAGAACAACACGGAAAAATGCATAAAAGAGGGAAAAGCCCAGATGATAGTCGTTGCGGGAAATTGCCCTGCGGCCTTCAAATCCAAACTTTCGGGCTACGAGAATCTTTTTATCCATACTTTCGAAGGCTCAAGCGTAGCTCTTGGCAAGGCGTGCGGTAAACCCTTCATGGTTAGCACGCTTGCTGTTGTTACCCCGGGCGAATCAGATATTCTCTCGCTTAAGAGGGTATGATATGGTTGAAGTTAAACTGACTGAAGACTGTATGCGCCTGATCTCCCAGTTCGAGAGCCTTACCGGTGCCGGGAGTCGCGATTGCGTTGTTGACGAACGCAATGCACGCCTGATCTTTGTGATAAATCCCGGTGATATGGGATTGGCGATAGGAAAGAAAGGGGCTTCAATCAAGAAGGCTTCAGAAGTAATGGGCAAGAAGATTGAAGTCGTAGAATACAACAGCAACCCTGAACAGTTCATTAAGAACTGTTTTTTACCGGCACAGGTTACCTCAATTATATTTGAAGGAGAGCCTGAGGAGCAGACTGTCCAGGTTGAGGTACGGGATGAAGACCGTGGTATTGCGATCGGCAAAGACGGAAAAAATATCTTCAAAGCAAAAAAACTCGCCCAGCGCCAGCATAACATCATGGATGTCCAAATCCTGCAAAAACCTAACGATCTTGCCAGTACTGAGCAGTCAGTGGAGTAATTTTTCTTTTCTTCTCCTGTCAGTCTGTCGCATCCAGTATTTTTTTATGAAATTCCCGGCTCCCTATGCGGGATCGTGCTGTCCCTAACGGTATGTATAATATTAATTCCTTCCCATGAGTGTTAATGTACATTGAGCATATCGTCTTCAGTCTGGCATGTGCGATTGTGGTCGTCATGCTTTTAAAACCACGGGACGCCGGCTGGTGTACGCTTATCGTGGTTGTAAGCGGGTGCATACCTGATATTGACGGTATTTTTGACATTATCCGCAATCCGCCGGAGTTTACTTCCGGGCTTATCCCGCACATGGCTGAGCATTCAAGGTATTTTCACACCCTGGGTGCGCTCCTTGTGTATGCTCTCTTTGCCGGGATCGTTCTTGCCCGGTGGCAGGGGCTGAAATTCTCGGAATGTGCATTTTTTGGAGGGGCCGGGTTTGCGATGCACCTGCTGGAAGACGCGATTGTGTACAACCCCTCTTCAGCCGTCTTCTGGCCCCTATCACCGCAGGAAGTGGGCATCGGACTGCTCCCCCATTCAAGAGATTTTTTTTCCATAGCAAATACCGAAGTGCTCCTGGTGGGGATGGCTCTCCTGATGGGTGCTGTTGGTACAAGCATGTTCCTTAAAAAGATGGAATGGGCAAAATTTCCCTGGGCAGACAGGATTCCAATGGAGATCCCCTTCCTTGGTGACATGCTGCGTTTGCCGGCGCAAGTTCCTTTCCCTGATGAAGGCGAGGAGTATGAATCCCTGCCGGAAAGACAAGGGTGAGGGATCGCGATTCTCCTTTTCCTGACAGTCATGAATCCTTACCTCTCCCGTGAATCCATCTCCTGTACAGGCTGATCAGAGATTCCCGCTTCAGGTACTCGTTGAAATTGGCTGCCATATATGCAGTCGCGATGATATTGAAGATCATATCGAATACGGAGTCGAACGGGTTGACAAAATATGTCGAACCGGAGCGGATATCAAGCCGGAATTCTGCATATTCCCACGCCAGTCCCAGGACTATTACGGCGATAAATACGCATGCGACCACCGCCCTCCTCCTGAAATTTCTCCCCGCCACCCCTCCAAGGACGAGGATGGATATGAATACAAGGAAGGCTAGCGCCATCGCAGCGACAAGGTGGCCGACTTTATCGTACACGGGATAGAGCGTGAAATAGAACAGGAAGATCCCGCCTGCCATGTGCATGAGGAGCGCAAGTGTCAGCAGGAATTTCATTGGCCAGGGAAACCTGATGCGAATGATCCATTCACAGAGGGCAGGCAACAGGGAGAGTGCTACTGCGATAAAAGCCCATCGCGCCCGGAAGATGTCGTTTCGAATGAGCAACCCGGCCAACGCGACTATGAGCAGCGATACCACGGTAGCGTAGTATGCACCATTGCCATACTTCCATCCAAAAACAGCGTCGATGAGATAGTGCGGGCGTTTTGAGTCCACCAGGATATCCTCCATCATTTCCTGTCAAGGTACAGATATCCCATGATTATTCCCGATGGTATTTGAGACTTATATCATGCCCTCTGATAGAAAGGGAAGAGGAGCGATGAAAACGGGCCTGGGGGGATTCGAACCCCCGACATCCGGGTTAGAAGCCCGGCGCTATGTCCGAGCTAAGCCACAAGCCCAACTGACGCCAATAACATTCGCGCTCAGGTATAATTAATCTGTTTCATGCGTTCGTGAAAAGGAGCTATTAACAAAAAAGAATGACTCTGAAATCCTGCAGAAGGTTCCCATGAATGCGGGTTTGCAGACAATTTCAGTCTTATTTGCCACACAAGATTATACCCTGATGATTTGCACTCCGGCACTGTCCGATCTATCTGTTGCCAATAACAGGAACATCAGACCGTCTTCAGACCGCAAGATAATACGTGTTATCCTGATTTCATCTTCTGGAACGCTGACGCACCAATGTTCTTACTGAGCCAGACACCAGCAGAAGTTTGGCAAGGTATATCTGATGATGGTTGCAAGTTCTTTTTACCTGACTGGATAACCGGGGTTACAAAATGAATAAAAAAATCTGTCTTCTGGCATGTATGGTTCTGGCATCAGTGCTTCTGATCCCGTCTTTGGCCGCAGCATACGGTAATATTACCGTAAGTACCGTGCCCTCCGGGGCAACAGTACTTATCGACAGCGTAGGTACGGGTGCAATAACACCGACTACTATTGAAGGTGTCAGCAGTGGTACCCACTATATTTTATTTCGACTGACAGGATACCAGGATTACACCCGGAGTGTGACTGTATACGATAATGCAACCCTTACGGTCTCTGCCACCCTGATTGCTGCCCCAACAACTACAGCGGAGATAACCAACGGCAGTATTAAAGTCGAATCAAATCCTTCGAATGCGGCAGTGTTTGTAAACACAGAATTCCAGGGAAAGACACCACTGACACTCTACAATATCACTCGCGGTACCCACCGGGTTCTCGTCCAGAAAATCGGTTACCAGGACTGGTCAGAACGTATAACCGTAACATCCGGTTCGCGGACGGATGTTTATGCAACGCTCCAGGCTGAGACGACCGATACGACACTTTCGACAACAATAACAACAGCAACTACCGTAAAAACCACGGTCTCCAGAACATCTACCGCAACAGTGCCAACCTCATGGCCGAGTAGCACATCGACTCCCGCTTCCCCAGTGAGTGTGCTCGTAATTATCGGGGCCGTTGGTTTAGGCCTGATGGTGATCAGAAAATAATTTTTTTGGCTATGGATAAACCCTAAGTTTTCAACAAATTGTGAAGCACCTGTTTACGGAGGGGACAGTGCCTGTCCCCCCGAACCGCCCCTGTGCTTTGCGATTGTGTTTGTATTACCTTCTCTGGAGTTATCGCACCAGGGGGGTGCCACAGCGACGGGGGCTGAGGCATTACATGCTGTAGCCCCAAAGAGCGTTGAAAAATATTTTGAGGAGTTCTGTTGAGCCGTTTTTTCCTGACGAATTGTTCACGCCAGGAAAAAGATTTCATGGATAATTCCCCACCTGCTGGTTCCCGGCAGAAATATTCTTCTGAAAAAAATTCCGGATTGATGATAAATCAGGGATCAATGGGAGAGCATTTATCCGGCATGATAGCAGGATGTTTTAAACACCTCGACATAAGTAGGCTTGTAGAGCCCTTCATGGAATACCGCTTTCACGACAGACGGCGCACAATACTTCACCTGGACGCGGGCGGACATCCTCTCCCGTTCCTCAAAGTACAGACCATGCGCGAATTCCATCATCCGTTTCATCGAAACTGAAATTGCAAGGACTACGACACAAATACCATGATCGCCCGGGTCAAGGTCCTCAAGGTCTACTGAGGTCATGAAGATGTGGGAATCAGGGCCAGGTTTGATACCTTGAATACTCATGATATTGTGGGTGCTCTGCAGCTCGATTGTGCGGGGCTTTCCTGCCTTCAGGTCTTTGATCACTTCAGGCGAAATTCCGGTTAACGCAGCGCATTTCATGATCCCTCACCCGTACATCGGAAGATCTTTTTTCGGTGACTGTTCGGCTGACTGTTGCACTTCTTCGGAGATTTTCTGCATACTCTGTTCGATCTCAACTGCCTGTTCAATTAGTGGCTTGACATCAAGTCCCAAATTATACATCTTGTTCAGGACCTCTATTGTGGCAGCCGATGACCTTGGATCAGGCGCATTGATGGTCTCACCGAGGAGACCATAACCGGGGATGCCGCGGATCCTGCATTCAGTGAGGATGCTGGACGCAATTCCTGATATGCTGCCTATCGGAAGGATCTGGGTATGTTCCTGGATTCTCTTAAGTGCATCAGCTGTTGTCGCGACACCGAAGACCCGCTTCTCTGGTTCGTTCGTGATGATGCCGGCAATCGTCAATACCTCTTTTGGTTTAAATGGCGCCAGCCAGTCGAGGAGGCCGTTTGCAATCTCGTAGCAGATCATCGGGTGTATGGGAATATCAGCAACGATTGCAGCGACATCGTTTTTCCTATAAATCCTTACAGGGTCATTGATAACACCCTTGTTCATCATTGCAAGAGGAGGGAAAAACTTGGAGGTCATCGTGCCGATCAGCTCAAATTCGAGCTGTTCGACCATATACTGGAGAGCAATGGTGCCTACCAGGCCGCTGCCCGGAAATCCTATCAGGACAGCAGTGTTATCACTCGGAAGTGGTTTTGAGAATATGGTGAGTTCTTTTTTCGGTTTGATCTCAGCCATGTCATTGTGAACAGTATCAAGCCGCGTAAGAATCTTATTACAACACTCTGGAGATTCAGCCGTCATTAGATTAACATACACCCACTACTAAAAAAGTATTATGCAAGAGTATCCGATTAAAAGAGGGCTGACAAAAGATCTTGAGGCACGTATCATCAGCGAACTGAGGAACTGTTTCGGGGTTGAACCGGAGAAAACCCCGCAGGGATACCGCATCAGGGCAGGCGCACTCCTGCGCCTCGATGTCAGGATTGGGACGGGTGGCAAATCTGTTATCATAGATACCGAATCCGACATACACGCCAGCGATGCGGTTATTCTCGATACGAACAAAAAATTCCGGAAGTACCTTGACGTCATCACCGGATTTTCTACAAAAGAACGGGTCAAGCGGTCTAAAAGCGTCGGGGAAGATTAATCAAGGGGGCACCCCTCACTATCCCCCCAGGAAAATTCCTTTTTTGGTATCATAGAATTACTTCCGTGTATATTTCCTGGCTACCAAGAGCAAACCTGTCACTGCAGCCATGACCGCAAACGGGGAGAGGGCTGATTTTGGTGTGTCAGTCGTCCCCGGCAGCGTTGTAACCTTCGTAGACGGAATGGTGACAGACCGTGTTGTTACCGGTGTCGGGATCGTCGTAGTAACGCGGAATGTGGGAGTAAATGTTTCTTCCAGAGTCACTTCGGGACTCCCAAGGATATCGTACCCGTACAGGGCAAATTCATCTGCGACAACAACCCGTTTTCCATTCCCGTTCACCGCTACGGATCGTGGCTGGATGATACTCTGCATCTTCGTTTTAGCCAGAAGGTTACCCCTATGGTTCAGGATATACAGGTTCCCGTCAAGAGCCCCGGCAGCTATAATGGATCCATCACGGGAAACTCCCACCCCGTTTACCCATGAACCCACCGGATATTTCCACAAAATCCTGCCCTGTTGATCAAGGACCCAGACGTTCCCGTCCTGACTTCCAAGAACGATGGTGGAGCAATCCTCAGAGCATGCCATATCGATAATTTCTTCGCGGGTTATATCCTTCATCCAGTTAAGTGTCCCGCTGCCCGTGTGAGACGAGACACGTTTTTCTCCCGAGGTGATCACCGTGGAACTATCTGCGGAGATCGCGATGAACGAATCAAGGCTTCCGGATTTGTTATCCCACCAGAAAGGGATCATGTCAGGATGGAGATATTTCAGGCCAATCGCCGTCGTGACAACAACAAACGAACCGGAAGGGGAAACTGCAATCTGTTTTACGAGATCGCTTCGGTTCAGTCCCCAGCTCTCACCATTTCCGGTCCATGAGTGAATGTCCCCCCGGTCGTCAGCAGTAATAATTATGGAAGCATTCGAGGAGATAGCGACTGCACGTATGGGGGCACCCATACCCCTGATCCAGTACACCGTGCCATTCCGATCAAGCACCTGAACCAGATTTCCGGCTGCAGAGACAACGTAATTTCCGTCTGAGCTCATGGTGGCAACATGCCCGGCCCGGCCTCCCCAGCGGTTGGTTCCATCCCAGGATCGGAAAAACATCTGGTTACCCCCGGCATAGACCGTAGAACCATCAGCAGAGAACATGACATCGAAAAATGTGCCTTCAGCGAGGGGAATTTCTTTCCATGCGGGTGCAAGACTCAATGCTGTTGTAATGCCGGTTATGCTGAAGGTAAGAAGAAAAACTGCTACCACCAGATGGATCCTTAACGGGGTGCTCATGGTATTTTCCTGAGAACAACGTACTATCGTTCGGTTTAACTTGTTTGTGGACAGGGAGTACTGAATCAGGCCTCAGTGTTTAAGCGGATGAAAAAGTCCATCTCTTCTGTCGATGCCATGCATCACTGCATTGCATGAATTAATATTCAATATAATCCGATGCAAAGGCAGAGTGAGTGTCCATGCCATCAGTCACCTGCAAAGATATCGGAATGGATTGCCCTTTTGAAGCAAAGGGAACAACCAATCACGAACTTATGAGAAAATTTATTGATCATGCGGAAACTGCACACAAAATGCAGGTATTGCCGGCGGATGTCATTTTCAAAGTACAGAAAGCTATAAAAAAATAATTTTTGAAGTCCAGCCAATTTATATCGAAAATCTACACTCTTTCCTCTCAAAAGGCACATGGATACCTTAGAGGTTCCAGCTGCCTTTACACCTGACTCCAACTTTTTGCTCTTGCAGCCGGGTGAGGAATATTTCTGTTCCTGGATTACAGCTGGTTTAAACGCCACGAACGATCAGGTGTGAAATCCCTGTGAATATGCCGGATGCACTGACTTTCCAGAACCCAAAAAATTGAGAGGAATGCTATAAGTATGTCATGCAATAATAATCGCCGGTTTAAACGGTAATGCTGTGGCAGCCTTTGCGTGTTCACTCGACTCTGCTTCAGTGATATGGACAGGAACACCAAACTCTTTTTCTAAAAATCCCTTCGCTGCTTCAAAAACTTCCTTTTCATTGACCCGCTCTTGTGTAAGAGGTCCGACCACATGAGGTGGCAGGCGGTGGATAAGTGTGGTACAATGCTTTACTGCGTCAGTGGCTTCTTTACCGCGTCTGCGCATGGCATCGTTTTTCATGACCTCCTTTACGACCAGGTTTCGGTCATCTGCTTTGGCGATGATAAGGAAAATTTCGTGTTTCCAGTCAGGTGCAAGGGATATGGTGATCGATTTCGGGGTAATCTGGATTAGCTTTTTAATCGATTCTATATCCTCAACAGTGCGGGAGAGAAGTTCTTCGGCAAGTTCGATCCGGATATTGACCAGATTTTTCTCTGCAACCGGCCACGGGGCAAAAGAAACAAGCCCTTCACCGGCAAGTTGTTTCCAGAGATGCTCACCGGTGAACGGGATGAACGGGGCAAGAAGACGGACCCATGTCGAACAGAGTGTATGCAACTCCCTGCTGCCATCGCAGTCTTCGGGCAATCGGCGGCGATACCATTTAAGATCGGTCTCGATCCCGAAATATGCTTCCTGCAATGCCTGGCGGGTCTGGAAGTTGGTCAGTGCAGCAGTCGTGCGTTCAATGTGCGACTGAAGCCGGCTGATGAGCCAGCGATCGATATCATGCGGTTCACTATTTGCGTCTTTTATTTCAAGTACAGTATTATAGAACCGTTCGATCTGTTTTTTTGTAGAAATAACCAGATCATTTCTCCAGTCAAAGTCCTGCCAGGGTTCAGCACTTCCCATCAGGAACATGCGGACTGTATCGGCGCCAAACTCACTCACCGCATCCTCAAGTAAGAAGACGTTGCCTTTCGACGATGACATCTTCGCACCATTGAGGAGCCCCATGCCGAATACGACCATTCCGAGGGGGAGTTTGTCCTTGGGAAATATCGTGACGTGGTGGAAGAGCTGGAATGTGAGGTGATTGGAAATGAGATCTTTTGCAGAAAACCGGAAGTTGTACGGGTACCAGAATAAAAATTCTTTTCTCATCGCTTCCAGTTTCTTTTTTACGGGAAGGTCAGGAGATTCTTTTCCAAGGAAGATATAATCAAAAACCTCCGGCGTCAGGAGTCCGGGTTCGATCTCTTTGATCCTGTGGGCGATGGTATAGTATGCCATATAAATAGTCGAGTCCGAAAGGGGTTCGATCAACTGTGTGGTGTCCCATGGAAACCTGGTACCAAGACCGACGCGTCTGGTACAAGCCCAGTCTTTAAGCCAGTCCACGGTGCGGTCAAATTCCTGCCGGACTTCAGGTGGTACCAATGCCATATCACCAAGATGATCGCTTACCTGTTGCTTCCAGGCAGGGTCACTGTATTTTAAGAACCACTGGTCATGCAGGATCTTGATTTTTACCTTGTTACCGCACCGGCAGACAACAGGCCGTGTGTCAAACTCATACATGATCTTCGAATCGTACTTTTCAATCATGAGAGCTGCCACTTCGTCGCGTGCTACACGGACTGGTTTACCGCCATACCTTTCAAAAAGTTTACCCTTTGAAAACTCAGCAGAGTAAATCTCCTGGGTAAGGGCATCCATGCGGCTGTCCATCTGGGAGGTGATGCCGTTTTTTTCAACGATATCCTGTGCCGGGATCTCGCCATAACCCTCGAGTTTGATCAGGGGTATTGGTTTAATATCCGGATATCTTCCGACCTGCTGCAGGTCGCGGAGGGCAATATAGTCGAATGGTGCATGGGCGGGAACACTCATGACGAGTCCGCTTCCGACATCAGGATCGACAAAATCAGCCGGGAGAACAGGAACCTTGCCACAGAGCGGATGGCTTACCACCGTATCGATCAGATCCCTGCCAGCGATTTCATTTTCTATTTCGACCGTATGATCCTGGAGGGCGAGCTTCTCAGCTGCCTCCCTTGAAATTATCCAAGGTATACCGTCTACCAGCACACGGACATAGATTATTCCCGGATTTGCCCAGAGGTTAGTGACGCCATGGATTGTCTCGGGACGGAGTGTGGCAGTGGGGATGAATGCATCGCCATAACGGAACATGACAAGGGTGAATTTAATCACTTCAGCTTTATCTCCTTCGAGAAGGTCATGGTCACCCACAGGGTTATCATCAACAGTGCAATAACGGACCGGATGGGCTCCTTTGATGACATGTCCTGCTTCATACAGGTGTTTCCACTGCCATTCGATGAATTTGCTGTAGGTCGGGTCGACTGTTGTGAACCTGCGGCGCCAGTCAATGGAGATCCCGCAGGCAGTCATCACCCGCTGGTATTCGCTTGCGAAGTGACGGACGATGGTGAGTGGATCGGTAAATTCATCAAGGACATTCTGTGGGACTTTGTAGAGATCACGGTAAAGGTGGATGGTCTTTGGATCCTTTTTTGCGATGCGTTTTGAAATACCGATAACCGGTGCTCCCGTCACGTGAAACGCCATCGGGTAGAGAACCTGTTTCCCTCTCATACGCCAGAACCGTGCAATTACGTCAGGGACAATATAGGTCCTGCCATGCCCGACATGCATCGCTCCGCTTGGATACGGGTATGCAACGGTCAGGTAGAACTTTTCAAGCCCGGACGGGTTTGATTCAAATGCATGCGTCCACTGTTCCTGTGCCTCTTCTTCAAATCTTCCCAGGTCGAATTTATTCAAACGATTTCACCTTCATTTTTTGTAAAAATCGGAATTGAGGGTTATACCGGCCGCAGCTTTATTATCTCACTGTTCTGGTAGCGCCGGATCATCTCTTGTGCAATGCTCGAGTTCTTGGCAAGGTGGATCTCTCCCATTTCATTCACGGTGGCGGTGAACAGGTATTCCTTGCCTGCAAATACATCTACGATCTTTCCGCTTTGTTCCGGGGCAACTATAGTCAGCTGCTTCTTGTCAGTTTGTATCTTAATGCCGCTGCCAAGATTGAACTCCGCTTCACTTTTTTGCGGCTGTACCTGCTGGCGGTCAAATTCAGAGCGGGGCTTGATGTCGATCCCGATACCAATTTTATTGACAATGGCAGAGATGTTCTTGCCTCCTTTGCCGATTGCGGCCGGGACGTCTTTGTCATCAATGAATACGACAGCTTTTGTATCGCTCATCATCTGGACATCAACAAAACCTTCGGTATAGCGCCCGATCTCGCGCTGAATATCTTTTTCCATGAGTTTCCAGCCAGGCCGATCTTCATTCTCCTTCGCGGGAATTATCTCCGTCACGGGAACCGGGGATCGGATGTTGCTGACAGGTCCTGCGGAAACACCAACATTCTGAATCACCTGAGATGCCTTCTTTGCTGCAATGGTCACTGCGGTCATCGGCATCACAATGGTCTCACCATCATATCGGAAGACGTCGATCACCAGCTCGCCTGTTTCATGATCGGTAACGATGGTCACCGGGCGGATATGCATTTCATTAGCCATGCCTTCCGGAACTTTGATGGTGAAATCCACGTCATAAATTTTTGTTATTACTCCCTGCCTGACAAAGATGATCGTATTGATAATCTGTGATAAGACCGAAAAGTCCACGCGATCGGAAAACCGCTGAACTGCATCCTGTACTCCGTTTGCATGGATTACCCCGACCATGCCCAGACCGGCGAGCCGCATATCGGCAAAGACATTGAAATCCTCGTTTTTACGAAGTTCATCGAAAATCACAAAATCCGGTCGTACCAGCAGGAGCACATCAGCAGTATTGGACATGCTGCCGTCAAGCATCGTATACTGGGTAATCTGGTCAGGTACCTGGAGTTCGCGGGGTGCCTCCATAGTCTTCACGACAAATCCGCTGTCAGAAAGGAAGGTTGCGACACTCTGTGCGAGAGTGGTTTTCCCGGACCCGGGAGATCCGACTATGATCAATCCTCTCTTCTCGCTGGTGATCCTTTTTGTGATGATGTCTGCCTTGGCATAGTCTTTCAACGTTACATCAACTATCGGGCGGACCGCGGTGATCTCCATACCGTCAGAGAACGGGCGACGGGCGATTGCAATCCGCATAGAGCCGATCTGCACGACGGTGATCCCACGCTTCTCGACTTCGATGAAACCGTCAGGATCCCTCTTTGCCCTTTCGAGGATCTCCTGTGCAAGTGCACGGAGCTCGTATTCGCTGGTCGGCTGCTCGCGGATTTTTACCAGCTTCATATCGTTGATGGTCCCCTTCTTGGCGCTCGGGCAGACACGTTCCTTGAGATACACTGCGATTGTATGCTCGTCAAAGAACTGGTCGATACCCAGCGGAACGAAGTCGCTTACCTGGGGTTTGAGGTAGATGACATCCAGCCCTTTTGCCCGTGCCACCTCAGCCTGCACGAAATCACTGGTGATGAACCGTGCAGAATTCTCAATCGCAATGTTGCGTATCATCGCGTCGATCTCACCGCCGCTTGCGAGCTTGACCTGTTCAAGTGACGGCCGGACACCGGAAAATTTGAGTTCTATCGTTTTTTCTTCTGCCATCCTGCTGAGCTGCTGAAGTTCGTTCAGACCTGAGAATCCGATTTCCCTTCCGTTGTTTGCCTGAGCTTCAAGTTCTGCAATCACTGCTTCAGGAACGATTATTGTTGAACCTTTGTATTCTCCGGCTTTTATCATTGAGGTTATGCGTCCGTCGATAAGGACGCTTGTATCTGGTACCAATATCATAAAATATTCACCCCTATAGTGTCCTATGGTATGCTCTTGTATGCTATACTATTCTCTTGGATTTGTCAGGGAAACGTGCGGACGTTCGCACGCCCCTCACCGGCACGAGCGCCTTGCAAGCCTCTCCCGCCGGTTATCTGGTTCAACGACCAGAAGATCGTTGATAGGGTAAATATTACTCCGCAGTGTTTATAAGGGGTTCGGGATGGGGGGAACTTTGATCCAATATTGATTTTATTACGTGATTTCGATTTGTATGAGAAAAAAGCAAATTTGATTCTGCTTGTTTTTGTTCAAAATGGATCTGTCGAAATCCTCACAATATTTTTCTCAACGCTCTTTTTGGGCTACGGCACGTAATGCCTCCGCCCCCGCCGCTGTGGCATCCCCTCTGGAGCGATAATTCCCGAGAAGGTAATACAACACCATCGCAAAGCGCAGGGGCGGTTCGGGTGGACAGGCACTGTCCCCTCCGATAAGGTGATTCGCAATTTGTTGAAATCTTATGGTTTCAACAGAGCCTTCAAAATGGTTTATTTTCGGCAATATTTGAATTCTATCCCAATATATGGTCGATTCGGCTTCCTTTCCGACAGGTTCCTTTTCTCTTAATAAAATCCTGATGCACACTCCCCATTTTCCGAAGCGATCCCGCCTCAACAGGAAGCATGATAATTGTCCTGGCATAATGGAATGAGTATGTTTTCATGGAGAAAGAACTCAGTGCCGGGGGTTCTTTTAATTACCCTGGTCATCCTTACAGCGGTGCTGGCTGGCTGTACATCGCAGCCCACTCCGCAGCCCGTGACAACTCTTCCTGTCCCTGAATCCACGGTCCCAATCGTATCCCCGACAATTTCCGAAATACCGTCGCAGGATATGGTGGGCACATGGATCCTTACATCCATGGCAGCCGGAGACGATACCCCCGTTATCACGCCAACAACCACTATAAATCTGACAATCAGAGCCGATGAAACCATCACAGGACACGGGGGATGCAACAGTTACTCAGGACCCTATGCGGTTCAGGGCACGACAACACTGTACGGGCGCAGTATTGCGATCGGCCCGGTGGTATCAACCCTCATGTATTGCCGTGAAACTTCAGAGCAGGAGGGAACCTATTTCCGGATTCTGCAGGATGCATCCTCGTTCGCTATCGATGATGACCATCTGATACTTCGTACAAATGCCAGGACTTACCTGATCTTCCAGCGGGTTTCCTGATCTTTCAAGTTCAAATATTATTTTCCCCAAAAGGATAGATCCTGTCCTTTTTACCCTGTTAAGAAAATGAGAATTACTATCCAGGTTCCGGCAAGAATGGGGCCCTCGTTTGCCGGATAAGGCCACCTTATTTTCCCGTGAAAGAATTACGTCATGTTGTAATCCTGATATTTTGGGCCAGGTCACGAATCTCAAATCCTGACGTGCAATGACCTGGACGTCAACCGGGGTCTTTCCTTCCCGACATTGAAACACCTATCAAAATTTTTGCAAAAAATCAAAAATATGGGTTCTGATTAAATTAGTAAAATTTATTTATTATTAAATAATTAAATGCAATCATTATGAGAACGGCCTTTCCGATCCTTGCATACATTCCGGTGATCCTTTTGATCGCTTTCGGATTCATGATATTCGCCTGCCCCCCCTGCAGTGGGGAAACACCACAGACTGATGGTAAGGAGAGGAACATATCTCCAGGACAGGATTCTGCAGAAGGATTCGGGGCATATGACCGCGCAGGGCGAAATTCCAGCCTGAATGAAAACGAACAGGTAAATTTGAATGATGTTGCAGTATACAATGGGATTATATCCGGAATATCGGTCAGCCCAACAGTTGTATCGTATGACTATAACCATGACGGAATTGTAGATGTCAAAAAAACCGTTCTTTTTTTCAATATTGGATAATCATTTTTTCAGATAAAGTACCAGGTTAACCTCTGGGAATTGCACGATATTATCGACTGATTATTAATACACGTTCCCGGATTCAGCATGGAAAAAAGTTCAATTCTCGGATCTGTTGAAATCTTCACAATATTTTTCTTAACGCTCTTTTTGGGCTACGGCACGTAATGCCTCCGCCCCCGCCGCTGTGGCACCCCCTCTGGAGCGATAATTCCCGAGAAGGTACAAAGCCCAATTCTCAATAGAATATGAAAACCGATTAATACTCAGGAGAGACAGCGCCTGTCCCCCACTCCTGACCTGGGATGACTCTTTGGTTCCTGTCAGGCGATTTCTTCGGTTTCTTCCCATTTTCCTTCTTTGGGATTATCGCAAATGGGGAACGCCATAGCAGCGGGGACGAGCCAATGGCAAGTCCCAGGAGTGTCTGAGTGAGTAAGTATCATTCAGAAAAATGAGATTTTTCATTCGCTGGAATGAAACTGTACCCATTTTTTATTCTGTAGCCAGGTAATTCTCCCAACGATTCTCTCGTTTGGGATTTCAGGACAATCAAAGTCATTGCTGCTTATTCTGCGCTTTTCTTACCAACGAGCTCAGAAGAGGGCATCCGCACTTTCGGCATCCCTCCCGTGAAGGCACATGCGATCTCGGTCCATGCCTTTTCTATAAGGCCACGGTAAAACGGAAGATCGAATGAGTCCGCATACCATGCCGGTGCGACCTGGTATCTACGGGCATCTGTCACCACATAGTTAATCTTCATTCCAGGGGCGACCCCGATCCCGTGCTTCCGGTAGGCCTGGACCGCTGCATCTTCTATGCAGCGGTGGGAATACGTGAGCCGGCTTATCCGGCGATTGATCACCATCGTCTGCGGGTCAGCCTCAGGAAGACTCTTTACCGTCTCCCGGAAAATATTTTCGATCTCGTCTTTTCTGTCATTAAGTTCTGCAATATTTTGTGCAGTCGCCATGAGCTCAAGCATCCTCCCCTGCATCGAACGGACTATCCCGGGGGTATCGTGTCGCCGTGCCGCGATCCCTCTGACCTTCACGCTCCCGTCTTTCAACCTGCCGAAGTACCGGTTATATGCCCCAAACCCGTCGTTCATCGGCAGAAAGACGATCCAGCTGAAGTGTTCGACCTCGGTGTTAATGCCAGTCTCGTTCTCGACCCTCCGTTTCAACCCGTCAACCGCTGATCCCTGCACCCAGAGACAGTCCACGATTCCATGCAGCACGGTAAAACCCATCTCCTCAGCTATATCCTTCGTGAGGACCAGGATATCCCGGGACTGTTTTGTGATCCCTTCGTGTACTTCTATCCTCCCGAACTTCGCATTTTTGTAGCCCGTATAGCCAAAGCAGGTGACGAGCATCCACTTCAGGATAGAGTCGATGCCGGCGAACCGGGGATCTGTCTTCTTTAACCGCTTGGTGTCGATACGCAGTTCGAGCAGGGGTTTGAGTGCTGCAGGGAGAAAACCCGGCCGTTCCGGGTACCCGATTGTCTCGGGTGACAGGTTGCACTGCACGATAATCGAGGGATACATGGATGTGAAATCGATCTCTTCAACGTTTTCATAGATGCCCGGTGCCGGCTGGAACATCATTCCACCCCGGTCTGCAGCCTGAAGCGCAGTGACGTTCCGGATCAGCTCCGGGTCGCTTTTCCGGAACGGGACTGCGATTCCCTGTTTCACTGCATCATAAATTTCGTAGCTGCTTATGAGAGTGCCTGGCGTGAAACGCGACGAAAGGTTCGGCGAAAGTCCCGAGAGTCGTGCGGCCATGAGCACTCCTTCGATCCCTCCCTCCTGGTACACAAACGACTGTTCGGTATCGATCAGGATGCGTCCGTCGGGGATGAGGGCGGATTCCTTGTGCTCCATCCTCCCGTAACTCCAGTACGAACGGGAATCCATCTGCCGGTACTTCCCGTTCCGTGAGAAGGGCATATCGAGGCCGTGCTTTTGTGCCTGTTTCCGGATTTTTGGCATCCAGGTGTCGGCATCCGGCATGAGGATAACATCCGGATCAAGCGACCCCACGAGCCCGAAGAGATCCTCAAGCACGTCCCGTGCCTGCCCGGTCAACCGTTCCGTGCGCTCATGAATGACCTCAACATCCGAGCAGAACGACGAGAGTGCCGGTTTGTCATGAATTTTAATCTCAATACTGTTCAGGTTGTGCGGGAATTCTGGCGAGAAGCGGTCATCGGTCTCACTGCCACACGGGAAGATCCCGTGCTCTGCCATGAAGTGCTGGTCACGGCGTACGTCGACATTGAAGAGCTGAACATCAAATTCTGCCTGCCGTTCTATTACTTCAGCGACATCCCGACCTGCAAAGACTGAGTAGCCGGGAAGATTCCCGAAGAGGGTACGGATAGTGCATTCCTCGGCACTGTACTGTTCTTCAAGGACATCGATCATATCGTGATGCGCGTGCGGATCGTGGAAGTGAAGAAGAAATGGCGGGTTGTACTCATAATGGACGTTTGTTACATGACTGTTCTTTTTCCAGAGATCAACTCCACCGTCCCGATATGCCGTGTCAACGATCCACATCTTCCTCCTCCTGTGAATCCGTATGAAGCGTCATCTCCGTGCGGAGTTCAATCAGCATAGCACAGGATCACTTCGCCCTGCGGAGGATAAGGTTCAGGTCTGAGCGACGCGAAAGTGTTTTTCCTGACAGAAAATTCTGGTATCATTCAGGACTTTTGAAGAAGCATGCATTCAGGTGTTTTCGCTCATTTATCCGATGATTCCGGCAATTTCCCGAATCTTTCATCCGACACTCCGAATCTACGTGGCAGTTGTGATGTAACCGGTATTCTACCACTCGATGTTCCGAAAACCCGAACGTGCATAACAGTAAAAAACGGGCGTATGCCTTTATCCCAATACTTCCAACCTGTTCTTACCCGCCTGCGGAGAAACGAGGATGAACGTGACTATCGATCGCATGGCCTGCGTCAGCTGTGGGGCGTGCTGGAATACCTGCCCGGAGCTGTTTGACCAGAACCATTGCGATTCACTCTCGGAAGTTGTCGAGGAATACAGGTTCAATGGTGACCGGGCAGAGGGGGTTGCTCCGGACTGCCTCTGCTGTTGTGCCCAGGAAGCAGCGTATCTCTGCCCCGTGCATATTATCCGGATTATATAAGATCTCAGGTAGTTTTTCACCCGTTCAGTGCTTTGGAAAGGTCATGGGGACCCCCACAAAGAAATGAACGCGGAAACTTTTTTGGTAAAAGGAACCGGAGAATCAGTGTCCCTGCTTTCCGTACACTTTTTCCGGATCGAACACTTTTGTTCCCACCACTTCGCCGGCAAGAGTACGATAGAAACAGGAGGCATATCCCGTGTGACAGGCAGCGCCCTTCTGTTCAACCAGGTACAGCAGGCAGTCTTCATCACAGTCGGTAAGGATTGTTACAACTTTCTGAAAATGTCCGCTTTCCTCACCTTTTTTCCAGAGTCTCTTCCGGCTCCGGCTAAAGTAATGGGCGAGTCCCGTCTCCTGGGTGAGGCGGATTGCTTCATCGTTTGCGTATGCCATCATCAGTACTTCACGGCTCGATGCATCCTGGACGATCACCGGGATCAGTCCGTCGGTAAACTTAAGGTTAATCATGTTATGGCCCTCCTGCTACAATTTTCATGATCGCAAAGAGAATATCTCCAAAAACCAGTGCGGTAACCAGCCCTGCTGTGATGGGAATGATAAAAGGTACCGCATACGAGATCCATACCGTGCCGGCTTTTTTATATATTGCCAGTTCCTTCTGGAATTCTTCCGGGTGTTCCCGGAGATCTTTTGTATATACCCGTCCCTCGTCGCGGTACATGCGCCTGATAGCATCCCAGAAACCAATAAATTTCCGGCTGACGGTCCCTTTTCTCTCATCAAAATCCTCCATTACAAAGCCCCACGCGTCCTGGATCCGGTCGCCTTTTACCGGGAATCCAAAGAACATATACATCAGCGGGGCCCGGTTTCCCCGGGTTATGTTGATGATAAATATCCCGAGAGGTGCCGCCAGGTTAAGCAGCAGGGCATTGATAAGTACGGAGAATGACAAAAAGCCCAGCGGTGGTGAACCCAGGAGTGGCGTGAACGGGAACGTCGGGACGGAAAATGAAATAAAAATAAGGGCCCATGCATCTGCACCCCCGAAGAGGTGCATTCGCGCGAATGTATAGAAGACCCCGCAGAACACAGAAACAAGCAGTATAACAAGAGCCGGAGATCCCCAGCCCTCAGGACTGAAGAGCATGATTACCGATGTTATCGACAGGATCATTATAATCAGGATAAAATACCAGCGGTTGATTAGTTCCGGAATATTCGAATCTGGTTTTTTGTTTTTTCGCCGGGCGCTTTCTCCACGACTGCCTCTGTATTCGGTATATGAGATGTAAGTAAGAATCCCCGCGAACATGACGTACCATGGAATGAGCTGGGTGTTGATTGAGGGTGCGAATACAAACCATGAAAGGGCCGGGAGGATCAGGACGAGTGCAAGGTAATAAAAAATCAAAGATTGCTGGTAATATCCGGTAAGACCCGGGGAATCGGTTCTCCCCCGGCTGTCCAGATAATCAGCGTAGAGAAAACAAACGACAACAGCAAGATATCCGGTAATAAGGCTGATATCAGCAGTTGTCTGCCAGAGGAGAAAGCCCGTACAGACAACACCGATACCCAGCATCGGTAACCAGTGGATAAACGGGACACGGCGGTATCGGATATCGAGAAACGATGCGTATATCAGGGTTACGATGACCGCAATCGCCGAGATCGCCATCGGCCAGAGTATTTCCATAATTCCGGTATACCATTTTTTTATGAACACTTATGTGTGGCGATTAAAAAATTACCCGGACAATCTTTCCGCAAATGTAAAATATACGTGTCACAAATAACTCAACACACATATATACAGGAAAAAGACTTTACGGTCTTCTCTTCCCAAAGAGTTCACCTGATGAGATGAATTTGATGAAAATACAGGACCTGGTAAAAAATATCCACAAGGGCGCAAAGCATCTCGGGACTTTCACGCTCCATGAACTGTTCCAGTTTGCCTCATCAAGGTACTTCAACGGGATCGCGATCGCAAAAGAAAATTCCCGGGAATATTATCTTGCATTCCTCGCAGGTGAGGCAGAAGGTGCCATATATATTGATGAAAAGGGAACCGTGCTCAGCGATAAAGCGGCAAGAATGATCTCCGGGGCAGAAAAATTCGACTTCTATGAATTAACACCGGATATTGTCGAAACTATCGTCATGAGATGCAGAATTTTTGAAAAAGCGCATCTGAAAAAGAGTATTCCCAACGTAATCCACGACCTGCTGGAAAATATCATCAAAGGTTCAAAGTACATCGGGACCTTTACTATCCATGAATTATTCCAGTTTGCTTCAGTGCAGAACTTTATCGGGATTGCAGCAGCAAAAGAGAATGAGCAGGAGTACTATCTTGCTTTTATCAACGGTGAAGCAGAAGGTGCCATTTATATTGACGAAAAAGGGTCACTGTACAGCGATAAGGCCGTAATAATGATATCAGGGCACGAGAAATTCGAGTTATATGATGTAAAGCCGGATGTTGTCGATGCTGTTGTCATGGGATCAAGGATTTTTGAGAAGAAACACCTTAAAAAGAGCATCCCTACCCTTATACCGGAAATCGGAAAGAAAAGTGAAGGTATGGGAGTACTCAGGCTCTCTATTCTGAAGGATACAGTTCCCCAGAATGGTGTGAGTATATCGATACGAAGTGAAGGCAAAATTGTAGGAAACGATATTACTACAGACGAAGGAAACGCCAGTTTTAAATTGATGCATGGAAAATATGACTGCATCATCATGGAACGTAACCAGAAAATCACCACATTCCATATTACCTTTAACGAAGCGAATTCTTCTTATACCCTGGATCTTAATGCAAAAATCCTCCTTGAAATCTGATGCAGATTTCATCAATTTTTCTTCTGATTTGTTATTAATGCCATAATTGCTACTCAAATAGTAAAACGAAATACTTTAATCGGATTATGACAGAGTTCTCCTCCATGAAAATCGGGCGGGAGGACTTTGAGGCTCTCATAAAAGGGGAGAGGACTATCGCTCCCTACATTGAAATGGACCCTGTTGCCGGTTCTTACTCGGTGTTCGGAGTAAAAACAGCAAGCAATCCAAATTATCTCGTGAAAGCTATCTATGAGATGTATGAAGCGAATCTTGACAGGAAACTCGCTGTACAGGCAGTCCGTAAGCTGTTTCATTCTGTTGGGATGGGAGCCGGGGGGCTCAATAACCTGTTAAAAAAGTCCGGAATGGACCTCAAACCGGCAGAATTTCTCATGCTTGTTTTCAAGCTCCAGCACCAGCAGGGCTGGGGAGCCCCGTTTGAGCTGGTTGAATCCGGCGAACACCGGATCGTGCTTCGTACGAAACATACCTTCGAATCCGAAATTCTCAGGGACTGGAAGATGCCTGTCTGTGGTATCCACCGGGGCTGGATCGAAGGAGTACTGATCGCTGTAACAGGTAAGAACTGGTTTTGTATCGAGACAAAGTGCCATGCGAATGGTGACGATGCCTGTGAATTTGTTGCAGATCAACGGGAATCCAGCTGGAAGTGGAAGGCAGAGGCAATTGTAAAAGGCGAATCGGCCATTACTGAATATATTGAACACAAACCCCTCCGCGGCACGATTAAGCTTATCGATGATCCAGTCGTTATAATGCCACGTTTCATCTTCTCGTCCATGATGAACTCATTGAAAAAGACCATGGGTGAGATGCCTGCCGGAGGAGTTAATTACCGGGCATATATGGATATGGGCAGAGAAACGGTTGAACACTATAAAAAAATGGGTATATCAAAGCCCAGTCTCCTCTCCGACATGGCATTTGCCTTCTACTCCCAGATGGGATGGTTCAATATCATCCGCATGGAATGGGATGAAGCAAAAAAGGAAAAAACGATCACGCTTGAGCACACGGTTGAGGCCGAAGCCTTCGGGACTACCGGTAAAAATGTCTGCTTTTGTACCGCCGGTCTCCTTGCCGGAATTGTGGAAGGATCTTTTGGAATAAAGGTACAGGGTCGTGAAATAAAGTGCCGATCGAAAGGTGATGAACACTGTGTCTTCACCATAACAAATAAACCCGGATAACGGTTTTTTCCGGAATAACCATTTCAATCGTATCCTTTTTTTCAAAAGAATGATCATCATGGAGTACCTGATGAAACCAAATGCTCCTGAAAACCTGAATATCTTTGAATTTTTGTTGTCTCGTCCTGACGGTATGAGGAGATCCTGCTAAAAAAATAGAGAAAGGAAATGGATCGATATGTTTTCAGATTTCAGATTTCTTTACAAACAAGGCTTTTGTGAATCTTTCAATGAACCCTTCTTTCTTCTGCGCTTCCCCTTCCTCTCTGTAGGCAACTCCGGTAATATCTGAAGCTATCCGGCGGATTGCTTTGGATGCCGGAGAAGTCGGAAATTTGATCACAATCGGGGTTCTTGAAGAAGCTGCGCGACGCACATTGGGATCTTCAGGAATGATCCCGATCACCTTTACTCCGAGCACTTTCTCCATCTTTTTTATCATGACGTCGGGTTTGTCCTGGCCGACACGGTTGATGATCGATCCCATGACATGACCCCCGACAAGTTCAGTCAGTATTCTTGTTTTAAGGGCATCCACTATGGAAGAGAGTTCCGGATTCACAACAAGTATCACTTCATCGGCAACAGCAAGAGGAACGATGCCATCCTTGCTAATCCCGGCCGGGGCATCGATTAACAAATAGTCACAGCGCTTGACGATCTCGTTCATGACATCGCGAAGTTTCTCAGGATCCGCCTGCTGGAATCCCTGGAGGGAAATACCTGCCGGAATCACCTTAAGACCTGCAGGGCATTCATAAATAGCGTCGTTGATGTTACCCTTGCCGGCAAGAATTTCGTGAAGGGTGACCGGTGCGTCCTGCAGACCGAGAAGGAGGCCAACATTTGCCATGCCGATGTCGGCATCCATAAGAAAGGTCTCTTTTCCAAGCTGAGCAAGCATCGTTCCGAGGTTAACAGAAACGGTTGTCTTCCCAGTACCACCTTTTCCGGAAGCGATTGTGTATACCTTGACCATTGAACACCCTGTTGTGTGATTATTTCTATTTGATTTATATAAGATTACCCAATTTTTTTTAGGTATCGGATTATTACCCGGGATTGAATCTTCCTTAAAGGATCTGCGATCGGTTTCATCCCGAAGATTATATACCGTACTATCCCGGGAGAACGGAATTAGGGGATTATGATCGGTAGATCGCTCGTATTGTACGAATCCAGTGGAGTGTTGTAATATCGCCGATTCCAGGGATTACTCCATTTCTTTCCGATGTTCTGACAGATGTTCAAGACGGAGTTGTTTTATGAGGGTTTTGCATTCTCCACGAATTTTGCTGGTAATGATATCTACATCCATTGTCTCAATAGCGTCGATATCGCTTTCAAAACTTTTGGATTCAATGTCTGCCAGACGCCGTGCCTCATCTTCGAGTCTCTTCTTCTCCCCGGAGTCCTGTTCCGGCGATTGTTGAGAGATCGTCACAGCAGGTTTATGATCTGCAGGCGGGGGAAATGCATTTCCTGATATCCTGGGGGTGTCCGGTATATTCAGGGTTTCAAAAGTAATTGACGGGCGCAATGCAGGCTTTTCCTGAATATGTGGTTTTTGAAGGCTTTTTGGCAGGCCTGCAAATGCATCTCCCGGTGATGCCTGAGGAGATTTTTTTATCATCGCATGATCTGTTTTTGCAGAAGAAAGCGAAGATGGTTCCAATTTCCCCCCTTTTCCGATACGGCAGGATTTATTGAATTCAAGTGAAAGCTCAATCTGCGTGTCATCCATCGTGGATACGGATGCATCAACTTTTTCTCCGGCAATTTTCTGAAATTCATCCCATGCGGCATCCCCGGCGACATTCCGGAACTCCGCAAGAATACGTTTGCCGGATTTGAATACAAGGGTTCCCTGTGCTGATCCGGAAGAAATTGTGCAGATCCCGCTGAATTTACTCAGTTGAAGTTCATCCAGAATTCCCTCAAGCTTCATGTCCTTTTTTATGTATCGGAATGTGCCCCTCGGGAGTTGCATTATGTTGTATTGTTACGATTTCCTACTATATAGTTTCGTTTTAATCGGACGATGGAAGTGCGCGCTTTTAGATATTCCCGGATCGTTCAACGGTTCAGAAAACCGGCACACAGTATTTTGTTTTTTTTCGCGATTGTACTTGTAGATTTGAAAATAAAAGAAAAAAGACCAACCTTTTAATAGAAAAAAAACAAGAGAGAATCATTTAAACGGGGTCAAGGAAATGCTTAAGCCATTATTGGAGGAATTTCTCAAAGTTGAGGGGGTATCCGCTGCGGTGGTGGTGGGAAGAGACGGGTTTGTTATTGAAAGTGCTGTTTCCGGTAAAGTGGATATAGAAGCACTGGGTGCCATGGCTTCGACCGGTCTTGGTACATCGGAAGCAATGGGCAATACCCTTGGAAAAGGAGAATTGTCACAAATGCTTGTTGAACTGGAAAAAGGGCCTATCATACTCTCACCGCTTTCCGCTGATGAACTTATTGCCATCGTTGCAGATACGACAGCAAATATCGGAAGAATCAGATATGAATTAAAGAAGAATAAGGTCCGGCTTATTGCTGCCCTCTAATCATCGCTTCTTATTTTTATGAGACTGCCCGCGGGAATTGTTGAAGAATCTGTCACAAATCCTCAGAAGGATGGATTGTTCCAGTACCTGACAACATTCCGTGGATTACTCGAGATCCTGACCGGATCGGGGCATGGTTTTATTCTTAATGATCATGGAAAACTGTATGGAGCATATCTGAAAAAAAATGATGCAATCTTCCGTGGAAAGTCGGCACTTTATCATCTGACGATGGAATCACCTGAATCATCGGATACTCCGGAGACCTTTAACCTGAGGAAATATTCTGAAACAGAATTCTCCCGTGCCGTCCAGATCTCCAGGGAACAGGGCTTGTCCATCAGCGATCAACAGACCGTTCCGGATGCCTCAGAGTCCGGCAAAGAAACCTGTGGTATTCCGGAACTACCTCATCGTCTTGACAGAAAAACGCTGAAAAAGATTAAAAATCTGGCCGGAGTTATTGCAGTTTCTGCTTTTTTTGAAGGGTTTCCTATTAATTGCATCGGGGATGCCGATTTTGAACATGTGGCGGCCTCGGCCGAAGACCTCATGAGGGCCGGGGCAAAAATTGCACAGGACATGAAAATTGGTTCCCTTGATCAGTTGATACTCGAAACTGACGAGAACAAATTTATTATTGCGCCTGTTGGGGACCTTTTTGTGTGTATTTTTACTACCGCAGATGCACACCTCGGTCTAATCCGCGTTGTTTTAAAAAGCATCCAGTCGGATCTTTCCGGGAACTAAGAACGCATTCAACTTTGGAAATGTTTTTTATTTACTGAAATCGACCGTCCGGTTCAATATTAAAATAGTAAATGTATAAATATAATGAAAAGCAAAAATCCAAAGTACCACATAAAAGTAAAAAAAATCATTTAATATAAAAGCAAGCGTAGATCTAGAAAAAGGTCAAAACGGGTGGTCTGGATTGAACATAGATGACGATGAATCACTGGATGATGTAAATTCCCTTATCAGTAAGATTAAGGGAACCAAAAACGATGAGGAGGCAAAGAAACCAAAAGATTCGGTACCTAAACCTGGTACTGCGTCAGCAGGTGAAATTGCATCCGACATCGGCGATTTCACTGCTCTTAAGAAAAAAATGAGCATGCCTGACAAGGAGAAATCTTCAACACCTGCACAGGCATCTCCTGATGATCTGGTGTTTTCTGATGCCGGTGCCCAGCAGAAAAAAACCTATCAATCCGCAAAGATTTTACAACCTGCTGAATCTGATCGGGGGATCGGAGGAAATGATGCACGTGAGTCCCTGGGTAAACTTCTGGCCGGCAGGGAAATGTCCTCCCCTCAGGGTTCACGGGATTTTCAGGCAGGTTCACCTAAAGAAAACGAGATCCAGATAATTGATGAAGATCCAAAGGCTGCAATAAGGCCAAAATCCATAAAAACAACGAATACTCCCCCGGAAATAGAACCGGTTACAGATGCGGATAAAAAGATTGTCAATGTTGATCAGATCTCTGATTTCTCCGGTCTCATCCTTCCCAAAGGTGTATCCTTTAAAATTGACGAACTCAAACTCCATGGGCGTATCAGTGCTTTTGAAGGTACTGGTACTTTGCCACCTGACTTCGATGAAATCTGGAAGAAGAATTTTTCCACCGCCGGCTTCAAGGATCTCGACATCGAAGCAGGTATCGGAACGGAAGCGATAAAACCCAGAATTGAAGCCAAAAAACCCTGGTTTAGTTCACTTTTCAAGGCTATTCATACAACTCTTGAGGAATATGATCCCAAGAAACATGGGCCCCTCGTTGATATTTCCTTCAAACCATCGCCCGGTATTGAAGAAGTAGAGATCTACCCTGTAAATCCGCCGTATGCTTATATCCAGATTATATACGATCATTCAACTCACGAATATACCTATCAGGTACTCGAACCACTCCTCACCGATCCCGAAAAAGAACTGTTAAGGGAATTAAAGGAACGCCTCTTCGAAACGCTTGATATCAACACAAAAGACATCTCCAAAGAGGAAGCTGGCATAAAACTGCGGGCTGCAGCAACGGATATCATCCTTGATTTTGGCATTAAGCTTACTCCTGTCCAGCGTGAGGTTATCCTTTACAATATGCACAAGGATTTCCTCGGTGACGGCCTTATCGATGCAATAATGCACGATAAATATATTGAGGATATCTCGTGTGACGGTGTCCACACTTCGCTCTTTGTATATCATAACAACTACGAGTCGATGAAAACCACTCTTACCTACACGAATGCCGAAGAGCTCGACTCGTTTGTAACGAAACTTGCCCAGCGTTCGGGTAAATACATCTCAATCTCCCAGCCAATTCTTGATTCGACCATGCAGGACGGTTCACGTATCCAGATGACACTTGGTCAGGAAGTAACCGCTCACGGCTCTACCTTCACCATCCGTAAATTCAAGGACGAGCCGATCACCCCCACGGATCTCATTGAATGGAGAACATTTGCTCCGCTTTCTATTGCATACATCTGGCTCTGCGTCGAGAATGGTAAATCTGCAATCTTTGCCGGTGGAACTGCATCGGGTAAGACAACATCCCTGAATGCCGTCTCGCTGTTCATACCCCCGTTATCGAAGATTGTTTCCCTCGAAGATACCCGTGAGCTGAAACTCCCCCACCCGAACTGGATACCGAGTGTTACCCGCGACTCATTTGATACCTCGGGAAGAGGTGAAATCAATATGTATGAACTCCTGCGTGCTGCAATGCGGCAACGTCCGGAATACATCCTCGTGGGAGAAGTCCGTGGCAAGGAATGCCAGACCCTTTTCCAGGCAATGAGCACCGGTCATACCACGTATTCAACAATCCATGCAGATTCGGTGGCGAGCGTAGTCCACCGTATAGAAAACCCGCCGATGGATGTTCCGCGAAACATGCTGTCTGCACTTGATTTTGTCTGTATTCAGGTGCAGGGCCGGGTTGGTGGCAAACGTATCAGGAGGAGCAAGCAGATAGTGGAGATTCTGGATATCGATCCGAGAACAAACGAACTCATTACCAACGAGGTTTTCAAGTGGCGGTCAGCTACTGATGAGATTACCTACTCCGGCAAGTCTTACCTGCTTGAAGAAATCATGGAAGCCAAGGGGTGGAGCGAGAACCGGATGCGTGAAGAACTAAAACGCCGTCAGGAAGTACTTGAATGGATGCGGATAAAGAAGATAAGGCATTACAAGGATGTAGCCAAGATTCTCATCTCCTACCACCGCGATCCCGAAGCGGTTATCGAAAAGGTGAGGAAGGACCTCTATGAATAGCTTTGAGCGTTTTTGTTTCAATCTTCTCGGAAAAAAGATGAAGGCAAAACGGGAAAGCTATGTGACACTCAGAAATGACCTCCTGTCAGCCCGGTTTAAAACCCCTTTTGAAGTCTATCTCTCGACTGCGTATGTCAGTTCAATCGTCGTAGGATTATCCGCTGCCATTATAATCGGTGTTATCACGTGGGTTTTCGAACTCCCTAAGCTCATCACGTATAAGGGGGAGGTTCCTGAGTTTCTGGTTGGACTTTCCGCGTACAGCCTTGTGATTGGAACGGTCGTTATCACGATCTTCTCCCTCCTGGTTTTCGGTGGACTTACCTATCTTGTATTCATGCTGTATCCTGGACTCGAAGCGGGGAACCGTCGCCGGAACATTGATGCGAGCCTGCCGTATGCGATCAACTACATCACTTCGATGTCAACCGCGGGTATCACCCCGGCGGAGGTATTCCGCCTTCTTGGCAGCAGCACGATATATGGCCAGAGTGCAGTTGAAGCACGGTATATCGCACGGGAAATTGATATTTTCGGAAGGGACCTGATTGATTCTCTCCGGCTGGTTTCATCGAGTACTCCCAGCAGGCGTATGAAAGAGTTTTTACAGGGAACAATGGCAAGTGTTTCGAGCGGGGGAAATATTACTGAGTATTTCAGGACAAAAGCTGAGCAATACGCGCTGGAAAACCGGCAGAGCCAGAAAATGTTCCTTGAAACCCTGGCACTTGTGTCTGAATCGTATGTTACTGCCATGGTTGCGGGCACCCTGTTCTTAATCATCCTCCAGTCGATCATGTCAGTGATGTCGGGAGATAACAATCCCCTGTTTCTCTATGGAGTTATCTATCTCATGATCCCGCTGGGAAGTGTAATGTTCGTCATCATGATCAGTTCCATGACACCGGAGTCCTGAACATGGGTATCACAGATCACGTCAAAAATATGGTCAACCGGGGTGAAAAGTCCCCGACTCCGCTCAAATCCACAGAATTGAGTTCGGTCGAAGCGGATGTCGATGAGATCACCAGGAGTCTGGAGCATGAGCGGAGTACCCGGCAGGGAATGGGAAAATTCCTGAAACACCCGTTCCAGGTGCTTACTGAAGAACCGATCAACATACTTATTGTCAGTGTTCCGCTCGCTCTCATCATCTTTATCGGCGGTTTTATATCGATGGTGGCCTCGTATGGAATCCAGGTTCTCTTTACATCGACCGTCATTGACGATTTTATTGTCTTTGCCGTCCTTGTTGCTATTGTTCCGGTAGCTTTTCTCGACTTTAAAGAACAATGGCGGGTAAAAAGTCTGGAGAATGCACTCCCGAATTTCTTCCGTGATCTTGCGGGAATGAATGATTCCGGCATGACCCTGCCCAACGCGGTGCACATTGTAGCAAGTGCGGAGTATTCGACGCTTACGCCCCATATCAGAAAGCTTGATCAGGACATGTCCTGGGGGGCAGGATTTGTTGAATCCATGTACCGGTTCGGCAAAGATCTCGGCACTCCCCTCGCTGACCGGAGTGTCGACCTGATCGCAAAGGCGAGTAAAGCGGGAGGGGATATCAGCGAGGTGCTCCGTGCTGCAGCGAAAGATACGTTCGAAGTTGTGAATCTTGCCACGGAACGCAGCAACAATATGTTGATCTATGTGATCATCGTCCTCGTCTCATTTGCAGTATTCCTGTTCGTCGTTGCAATCCTAGTCGCTACATTTTTAACGACGATGGCTACTGCTGGTGCTGCAGCCGCCTCCTCCGGTGCACACGGATTCATCGGACAAGTAGATCTGTTTCTCTATAAGCGGCTCTTTTCGCACGCAGCTCTTCTCCAGGGTTTCTTCTCCGGACTTGTCGCCGGACAGATGGGTGAAGGCCGGCTTACTGCAGGCTTGAAGTATGCTGCTATTATGCTGTTTATTTCCTGGGTAACCTTCAGATTCTTTATCTGATTTTTTTAACTTTTACTTGATTAAGGATGGCTCGTGCTGCATTATTCCTGCACCTGAAATTACGTGCAACCACCAGCATAGGAATATGCTTTCTG
Organism: Methanoregula sp.; assembly: GCA_035256445.1. GTDB lineage: Archaea > Halobacteriota > Methanomicrobia > Methanomicrobiales > Methanospirillaceae > Methanoregula. Next base: position 5,984 of record DATEXZ010000074.1, on the reverse strand, counting down.
GCGATAGCGGATCAAATGCCAGACAAATCCAAAGAAAAAAGAAACAAGAAGAAAAATCCTGGTTATGAACGAATTTTTCTTCCAACCGGCATTAAAAAATTATCAGGAAATATTCTCTGTGCTGTAACCTTTCAGCGAGAGCAGTTCCTTGACCCTGTCGCGGTGGTTGCCCTGCAACTCAATGGTGTTTCCCTTTACTGTACCGCCACAGGCAAGCTTGCTTTTCATATATTTTGACAGGTCTTCGAGATCGATATCAGTTGGATCAAGTCCTTCGATAACCGTTACTTCTTTTCCGTATCGGCGTTTGTTTACCTTGACATTGATCCTCTGCTGTTCTTTTGCTACCTCTTCACAGATGCATAGTTCTTTAGGTAGTCCACACGTCGGGCAAATCCCACCAATCATTACATGTATTTTTAAGGTTCTCGTTATTTATTACCTTGCATTGCCTGAAGTATTACGGGCATATTCATCCGGAAGGTGGTGTATTTTCTGGTTTAAAAGACTGTTTTCGGATAATGGTAAGAGAGAATCTGCTTTTTATGATTCAAAAATCCACGTGTAGTACAGGCATGTCCCTTTTCGTGGTGGGTTCAGCATCCCATGTTGGCAAGAGTGTGACCGTTGCGGCAATCTGTCGCTGTCTTGTCAGGCGTGGTATCGGGGTTGCACCCTTCAAATCCCAGAATATGAGCCTGAATTCGTATGTCACACGGGATGGGGGGGAAATAGGTATGGCACAGGCTATGCAGGCTTTTGCTGCCAGATTAATTCCGGCTACGGATATGAACCCTGTTCTTCTCAAACCGAAGGGAGAGTGCATCTCACAGGTCGTGTTGTATGGGCATCCGTACAAAGATATCCATATTGCAGATTATTTCAGGGAAACCCCGGCACTCCTTGAAAAGGTGCTTGCATCATACGAACGGCTGAAATCAACCTATGGCCAGGTCGTTGTGGAGGGTGCCGGCGGAGCTGCAGAACTAAACCTCTACGACAGGGATATAGCAAACATACAGCTTGCAAAAACGCTTCGCATTCCGATGATCCTTGTCGCTGATATCGAGCGTGGTGGGGTATTTGCCCAGATTTATGGGACGATCGAGCTGCTCCCTGACGATATCAGACCTCTTGTCAGGGGTATCATAATAAACAAGTTCCGGGGAGACCCGGCAATTTTCATGCCCGGTGTAACCAAAATTGAGGATCTTACCGGCATTCCCGTGCTGGGAGTTGTTCCCTATTTCGATATTCCGCTGCCGAGTGAGGATTCCCTTTCAATAGGAGATAAAAAAATAAATCCGGTAGCAGTCAGGATTGCGGTAATCAGGCTCCCGAAAATTTCCAACTTCACGGATTTTGAGCTGCTCGAGCGACATGCTGCTGTAGAGTATGTTGCACCGGGAGCATCTTTGAGCGGATATGATTGTGTTATCATTCCCGGAACAAAAAATACTATTGAGGATCTGACCACGATTTTCCAGACCGGGACAGATCGTGAACTCCATGCCGCACGAGAACGCGGCATTCCGATCATCGGGATTTGCGGGGGTTACCAGATGCTTGGGAAACAACTTATCGATGCCGGATTTGAGTCCTCCGCAGGAATTTATGAAGGCATTGGATTGCTTGATTGTATCACCCGGTTTGAATCGTATGAAAAAAATACCTTTCAGGTGACGCGGAATGCATGTCCCGTCCCGCCCATCCTGTCAGGGATGGGAGAGGTAAGCGGCTATGAAATTCACATGGGTATTACCGAAAACGGCAGCAATCGTGAGGCATTTTGGGGGGATGGCAGAGCGAGTGACGATGGTCTTGTCTTTGGTACCTATCTTCACGGCCTTTTTTTAAATCTGTCAGCGGTAAATGCCCTGCTGTCTTACCTGTACGCAAGGAAAGGATTATCTTTCGTTCAAATTCAGGCAGGAGAACCCGATCCCTATGACCGGCTTGCAGATGTCTTCGAGGAACATGTCAATATGGACGTGATTGCAGCATTACTGACTGCCTGATCAGCCTTTCGGGAAATTGTGTCAAAGCCCTGGATGATATAGACGAAATTTGCGCCAGAATTGATTAAGCATTATGCTGTATCTTTGAGATCCCCTGCAAAAGGACTTCCAGAACCTCTGCGGGAGAAATGGATCTTCAGCGTAAAAACCCTTCATGTATCGGAAGAATAGTTTCCATGACAGCATTACCCAATGATGCTGGTTATGCTATGGAAACCCTCTCCCTGCCGATCAGCGCACTTCACTGCATCAGCCTGTGTGAGATCAACGTTATCTGTCACCCTGCATTTCGTGCAGTACGCAAGTGACGGGGATTTCACAAACGTACCCCTGACTCTGAATTCCCGGCAGTGAATGCAGAGCCTGCAGTGTTCCAGTGGCTCTTTTTTTTCTTCGAGACATTGTACCCTCCCTTTCACTGCCGGAATAATCCGGCGATATTCATCACTCATGGGTAGCACATCCTCCATCATAATTACATTTCACCCTAATTATACCGATCATAACCCGGTATTTCACCAGAAAACCTCAGGAATACCAGGTCTCATCCGGTTTATCACTCTCTCATGAAATGCCACAACGGTCTTTTTGTTGGCGCTTGGGGGAAGTTTTATTCCTTTTTCATACCAGTGCGTCTCAATTTTTGATGGAGAAAGAAATTCCTCGCGATCGGATTTATGCGATTCAATGAAACACTCACGAAATTCTGCCGGTTAAAAAAATCCTGACAGCCGGCCCTCATTATATGCACTAGAATTAAAACGATCCAGCACTAATTTTGTGCTATGAAGGTGTGCATAATGTGTGGTGGGGAAGGGACCCGGCTCCGTCCTCTTACCTTTGAACGGCCCAAGCCCTGTATTCCTATTGTAAACCGCCCCTCTATCCAGCACCTGGTCTCTCATCTCTCGAATATGGGATTCCGTGAAGTTATCCTCACTCTTGGTTATATGGGTAATTCAATTGAGGAAGCCCTTGGTGATGGTTCGCTTTTCGGGGTCGAGATCACGTATGTGCATGAAAAAACCAAGCTCGGGACTGCCGGCAGCGTGAAAAACGCACAGCGGTATCTCGATGGCCAGGATTTCCTTGTTGTAGGTGGAGACCATGTCACGGATCTCAACGTCCTTGAATTCTACCGTAACCACCAGAAGGAAAAAGCAACCACTACCATCGGGCTTATTTCCATCGAAGATCCCAGTGAATACGGTATTGCAGAAATCGATGTAAATTACGAGATCAAACGATTCAAGGAAAAACCTTCGCCCGGGGAGATTTTCTCCAACCTCGCAAGCACCGGTATGTATGTCTGCAGCCCGGAAATTTTTGACAAAATCCCTCATGGCACAAAATATGATTTTGCCCGCGATCTTTTTCCCAGCATGATGGAGGAAGGATATGTGCTGAAAGGCTGGCTTGCCCGTGGTAACTGGACCGACGTGGGCAGCCCGCATTCCCTCCGTCAGGCAGAACGCTGGAAGCTCCAGGATATTTCATTTTCTGACATTATCGGCAACCTGTCCATGCATGGAGCACAAATCCAGGGACCGGTCCAGTTGGGCGATTCGATTACCCTTGGCAAGAATACCAAAGTCATCGGGCCGGTCGCTATCGGCCCCGGTACAACTATCGGTGACAATGTCCTGATCGGGCCATACACGAGTATTGGTGACAAATGTATCCTCAGGAATAATGTGAAGGTTTTTTCATCTTCTCTCTACAATCGGGTTGTCATCGGTGCAAACACTACCATATCCGGCTGCATCATGGACAATGACACGCATATCGGTGAACACTGCAGTATCGAAAACGATACGGTGATAGGTCCCCGTGCTGTCCTGCGTGACCGGGTTATCGTTCATTCAAAGACCCGTCTGTGGCCTGAAGTGGTCGTGGCTGACGGAACGGTGGTAAAAGAGCATGTACTGAATGAGAAATTCGACCTTCGGTATGATGGTTCATGAGTTTTCCATTCAGGTAACTGGCGTCAGATGGACATGATGCTGAACAGGGTCCGACTGTTGCTTTCTGTGGCTTAGTAGAATCGGGCATGAACATGAATGGTTCTCACCTAACCATGAAAATCATTAAACCATGTAATTCTATGAGGGCTCCCCGCCTCAGGGCCTCTCCGAGGCACGGCGGGGCAGTGCGGTGTTTACAAATATGCTTACAGGCACTGATCCGCCGCGGGGGCGTCCCTTCAGGGGCGGCGGGGTTCATCGCAAATAATTATGAGGAATAAACATTCCATTACTCACATCTGTTTAATCTAATTTCATGGGAAATCCTCAAAATATTTTTCTTGACGCTCTTTTTTGGGCTACGGCACGTAATGCCTCCGCCCCCGCCGATGTGGCATCCCATCTGGAGCGATAACTCCAGAAAAGGTAATACGATACAATCGCAAAGCGCAGGGCCGGTTCGGGGGGACAGGCACTGTCCCCTCCGTAAACAGGTGCTTTACAATTTGTTGAAAACTCAGGGTTTCTCCGAAGCCCTTTTTTGTTTACTGTGCAGATCCCGTCCCGTTCCCCTGAGCTGAATAATCCCATTCATGCGGATCTGCTGCTATCAGACTAAAAAAAAAGGGAATCAGACTCTTTTAACGAGACGGTGCGTGATCGCAACGAGCGGGTGCCTGGCATAATCGAGGATCTGGACATCATCAAGGGTCTTCAGATTCATTGCATGTGCAGTCCGTTCCATGCCCAGTTCAATGTCTTCCTTTATCTCGATAATATATGCATCAAGCGCAGTTATCCCGAGCTTTTTTGCCGCGATAGCCCGGTGATGCCCGTCAACGAGAATTATCCTTCCCGGTCGCTTTACGACAATAATAGGCTCAGCCAGTCCTTTCTTGATCTCGTACATCCGCCCTTCGAGTTCATCCTCATAAATCTTTGACTGGGTCGGAAGCAGATCCTTTACGGGCACTGATCCTCTGCCCAGCTCCGGGTCGACTCCGTAGAGCTTCTTTAATGTGGTGATAAAATTAAACACTTTTTCCGGCGAAACGTGTTCGATCTGGGAGCGTATTACATCCGAATTGGATATGATCCCCAGGAGCCGGTTTTTCTCATCAACAACAGGAAGTTTCTGGATCCCGCTCCGGAAGATCACCCGTGCCGCATCATTGATATCCATATCCGGATCAGCTACTATCAGATTTTTGGACATTACCTGTTCGATGGGGTTTGTCAGCGGGACAAAAAGAAGATCCCTGGCCGAAATATACCCTACCACTACCTCACCATCGATAACCGGGAAACCGTCGTGATGGGTCTTTTGTATTTTTTCTATAACGTCTTTGACTGTCCCGTGCATATCGACGCTGACGACATCATAGGTCATATAGTCACGGACCTTTTTTTTATCCATCCATAGACTTTTTGGTGAAAAGAGTTCAAAAAGCAATCGGAAAAAAAGGTGGTGCAGGAAAAAATCAGCGTTATTTTATCTTATTGCGCGATTTTTGGGAGACTTTTTCTTGTTGAGCCCGAATTCCAGAGGGTGTTTTTGACCTGACTCTTCCTCCCTCTTGAATCATGTCTTCTGAGCGCTGCAACGACGCACTGCATGGAGCCCGTATCCGCTCCTACGTAGTGCAGCCCTTTTTTCTTCCCCCCGCGTGCATCCCTGTCATTATTCTCTTTTGATGAGCTGAAGTGTAGGGTCCTCATTTTCCCTGAGAGGGGGAATCTGACAGAACGATTCGCTTTTCCCTCGTGGTACCTAAGAGATATTCTGTCATGTGCTTCTCCAGGAAGGAAGTAGCCTTCTGTAGCAAGGATCGGGAAATTATTTCCCATTCAGGTCTCATCCCGCTCTTTCTATAGTGTTTCACAGGAATACTTTTCCACGCAGGATGCATCCCTCAGTTCCTGTTTTGTCCCTCATGCATCACGATAGATTAACCTTAAGTTAGCATTTATTTTATTTAAAATTTAATTTTAATACTGTCAG